>NZ_KV812632.1:296028-421020 GCF_001813485.1 Pseudomonas sp. HMSC067G02 | reverse complement strand
TAGCGGGTCATGAAGGTCAGGCCGGGAATGCCGAGGCCGACGAAGTCGTAGTCGTAGCGCAGTTGCCAGGAACGCTCCTTGGGGCCGGCGAAGTCGTTGACCTGGACGAAGTTGACCAGGTACGGGTTGCTGCCTTCCAGGTAGGGGAAGGCGTCGTCGCCGTTCATTCGCTGCCAGGCCGCGCCGAAGGCATGGTTGCCAAGGCTGTAGGTGAACATGCCGTTGAGCGACTTGTTGTCGATGCCGCCGGCCTTGGCCGAACCGCTGTCGGTGCTGCGGGCGAAGCGCAGGTCGCTGGTCAGTTCGCCGGGACCGATCGGCCAGCTGTGCAGCAGGCCGACGAAGTGCTGGCGGTAGACGTCCTGCAGGTTGCTGTAGTGATAGCTGGCGGTGAGTTGGTCGGTGAGCTTGTAGTCCAGTCCGCCGAGGTCGAAGTGATCGGCGCTGACCCCGGCGAAGCGGCCGTTCTTGTCGTTCAGCGCGAGGTCCTCGGAGTCGCTGGAGTCGCGGATCTTGGTCTTTTCCAGGCGCCCGGCGGTGAAGCCGAGGTCCTTGATCTCCTTCGAGGTGAGCAGCGCGCCTTCGAATATCTGCGGGAAGATCCGCCCGTTGTTCGGTTGTACCGATGGCAGCTTCGGAATCAGCGTGCCGACCTTCAGCTCGCTCTGCGAGACCTTGACCTTGGCGGTCAGGCCCAGTTTCGAGTAGGTGTCCGGTGCGCGGCCGTCGGAATCCTTCGGCAGCAGTCCGGTACCGCTGCGGCCGCGGCCGGAGTCGAGCTTGACGCCGAGCATGCCCATGGCGTCGAGGCCGAAGCCGACGGTGCCCTGGGTGTAGCCGGACTGCAGGTTGAGGATGAAGCCTTGCGCCCACTCCTCGCGCTTGGACTGGCCGGGGCCGTCGCGGAAGTCGCGGTTCATGTAGAAGTTGCGGGTTTCCAGGCTGGCCTTGCTGTCTTCGAGGAAGCCGGCGGCGTTGCCCAGGGGCGCGATGCCGGCGAGCACGACGGCGGTGGTGGTCAGGGTGGTGCTGCGGGACAAACGTACAGACCTTGCGGCCTGCGGCAGGGAAGTCGACATGCAGTGGTCTCCGATTCTTGTTCTTGTACGCCGAGCACCACGCTGCAGGGCGTTTTGGCGGACGATCTGCGCCGTCCATCGACTGATCCTAAGACGCCAAGCTTTCGCCAGGCTTTCAGCAATCCCCGGTGGCAGAGAAGCCATTTACCGGAGGGTTTTCCCCGGTACACTTCGCCTCTTGTGCCCTCATCCGGTGGTGGAGAACCGTCCATGCGCATCCTTCTGGTGGAAGATCATCCGCAGCTCGCCGAAAGCGTGGTCCAGGCGCTCAAGGGCGCTGGCTGGACGGTAGACCTGCTGCAGGACGGGGTGGCCGCCGACCTGGCCCTGGCCAGCGAGGAGTACGCCCTGGCGATTCTCGACGTCGGCCTGCCGCGGATGGACGGCTTCGAGGTGCTGGCGCGCCTGCGCGGGCGCGGCAAGACCCTGCCGGTGCTGATGCTGACTGCGCGCGGCGAGGTGAAGGACCGGGTGCACGGCCTCAATCTCGGCGCCGACGACTACCTGGCAAAGCCTTTCGAACTGTCCGAGCTGGAGGCGCGGGTCAAGGCCCTGCTGCGCCGCAGCGTGCTCGGCGGCGAACAGTTGCAGCGCTGCGGCGCCCTGGTCTACGACCTCGGCACCCGGCGCTTCAGCCTCGACGAGCAGCCGCTGACCCTGACCTCGCGGGAACAGGCGGTGCTGGAAGCGATGATCGCCCGTCCGGGGCGGGTGATGAGCAAGGAGCAACTGGCCGCCCAGGTCTTCGGCCTGGACGAGGAGGCCAGCGCCGACGCCATCGAGATCTACGTCCACCGCCTGCGCAAGAAGCTGGAAGGCGGCGCCGTGCGCATCGTCACCTTCCGCGGCCTCGGCTACCTGCTGGAGGCGCAGGGTGACTGATGCCGGCAGTCTGCGCGGACGGCTGCTGCTGTGGCTGGCCCTGCTCCTGCTGCTGGTGCTCCTGGCGAGCGGCCTGAGCGCCTACTGGAACGGTCGCGAGGTGGCCGACACCGCCTACGACCGGACCTTGCTGGCCTCGGCGCGGGCGATCGCCGACGGGCTCTACGAGAAGGACGGCACCCTGCGCGCCGACGTCCCCTACGTGGCACTGGATACCTTCGCCTACGACAGCGCCGGGCGGATCTTCTACCAGGTCAACGACATCCATGGTCGGATGATCTCCGGCTACGAGAATCTTCCGGCAGCACCCGCCGAGACCCTGCGCACCGACGACTACCCGGCCTTGGCGAAGTTCTACGACGGCGTCTACCAGGGCGTCGACGTACGCGTGGTGAGCCTGCTGCAACCGGTCAGCGAACCGAGCATGAGCGGCATGGCGGAGATCCGCGTGGCGGAGACCGAAGGCGCCCGCGAGCGCATGGCGCGCAGCCTGATGACCGATACCCTGTTGCGCCTGGGCGTCCTCGGCGTCGGCGCGCTGGTGCTGGTGTGGCTGGCGGTGAGCGCCGCGCTGCGTCCGCTGGATCGCCTGCGCCGCGAGGTGGAAGAGCGCCAGCCGGATGACCTGCGACCGTTGCCGATGCTCGAGGTCCAGCATGAATTGCGGCCGCTGGTGGAGTCGCTGAACCACTTCACCCAGCGCCTGCGCAGCCTGTTCGAGCGGCAGTCGCAGTTCATCGCCGATGCCGCCCACGAGTTGCGCACGCCGCTGGCGGCGCTCAAGGCGCGCCTGGAACTGGGCCTGCGCGAGCAGGAGCCGGAAGCCTGGCGTTCGACCCTGGAGACCACGGCGAAGAACACCGACCGCCTGATCCATCTGGCCAACCAGCTGCTCTCCCTGGCGCGCATCGAAAGCGGCGCCCAGGCCATCGCCGAGGGCGGCGCCGAGCGTATCGACCTGACCGCCCTGGCCCGGGAACTGGGCCTGGCGCTGGCGCCGCTGGCCTATGCGCGGGGAGCCTCGCTGGCGCTGGAAAGCGCCGGGCCGGTGTGGATCCAGGGTGAACCGACGCTGCTCAACGAATTGCTCAGCAACCTGCTGGACAACGCGCTGGCGCACACCCCGCAGGGCGGCAACGTGATCCTCAGGGTGCTGGAGGGGGGAGTGCTGGAAGTGGAAGACGATGGTCCGGGAATTCCCGCCGCCGACCGCGAGCGGGTCTTCCAGCGCTTCTACCGGCGCGGCGACAGCCCCGGCAGCGGCCTGGGGCTGGCGATCGTCGGCGAGGTCTGCCGGGCGCACCGGGCGCAGATCCAGCTCGACCAGGGCGAACTGGGCGGCTTGCTGGTGCGGGTGCGCTTCCCGGCGGAGTAGGGCGGGCCTATTGCAGCATGCTGGTGGCGGCTTCCAGGGCGCTGGAGAGGTCCTCGTCTTCCTTCATGTCGACGGTCGGTTCGAGGCCGAGCTTGGCGAACGCCGGGATCTGGCTCCAGTCCAGGCGGGTATAGGGATGCTCGCTGCCAAGGTAGCTCTGCAGGGTGGCGACCTGGACCAGGTCGGTATAGTCGGCGCGCGGCGAGTTGCGGGTGAAGTCCAGGTGCTGGCGCGGGACCTCGGCGATCGGCGCGGGGAAATCCCAGGCCTTGAGGATGCGCTCGCCGATCAGCGGATGGATGCGCTCGATCACGTGGCTCAGGCTGATGGAGTCCGACAGCAGCTCGTTGTGATCCTCGGCGTAGGTGAGGATCGGCAGCACGCCGATCTGGTGCACCAGCCCGGCCAGGGTCGCCTGGTCCGGCGCCAGGCGGGTGTAGTGACGGGCCAGCACGTGGCAGATGCCGGCGATCTCGGTGCTCTTGTTCCAGACTTCGCGCATCTTGCGGTCGACCACGTCGGTGGTGGCCTGGAACATCTGCTCCATGGCCAGGCCGGTGGCCAGGTTGCAGGTGTAGTTGATGCCCAGCCGACTGATCGCCATCTGCAGGTCGGTGATTTCCTTCGGGCTGCGCAGCAGCGGACTGTTCACCACGCGGATGATGCGCGCGGTCAGCGCCGCGTCGTTGCCGATCACCTTGCTCAGGGCCTGGATGCTGACATCCGGGTTCTCCGCCGCCTCGCGGACCTGCAGGGCCACCTCGGGCAGGGTCGGCAGCACCAGTTCATCCTGATCGATGGCGCGGATCAGGTCCTGTTGGACTTTGTCGGCAAGCTTGCTCATGGCATTTCCTTTGAAAACGCAATGGCCGGAGCACGCTCTACGTGCACCGGCCATGGGAATACTGGCGGGCCGTCCGCGGACGGCGAGGCACAGTTTACGGTCAGCGCTGGATTTCGCGGTCGCTGTCCAGCGTGTAAGGCAGATTGAGGAGGACGAGCGGCGCTCCTTCGGCGCTTCCGAGGCTGATCCGGCCGTCGGCGACGGCGTCGTCCTGCAGCACGGCGAGCAATTCCACGCTGTTCTCCGGCGTACGGGCGGCCAGTACCACTTCGCCGACGCTGGTGGAATGGACCGGCGAGAACAGCCCGGTGCCGGGCGCCGGCACCTCGTCTGCGTCCAGCGCCAGGCGATACAGGCGGCGCTTGAGGCGGCCGAGATACTGCATGCGGGCGACGATTTCCTGGCCGGTATAGCAGCCCTTCTTGAAGCTGACCCCGCCGACCGCCTGCAGGTTGATCATCTGTGGGATGAACAGCTCGCGGGTAGCGCCGAACACCTGGCCGACGCCGGCGCGCACCTGGCCGAGCAGCCAATCGTCGAGCGGCGCCTCGCGGCTGTGCTCGCGGAGCGTGGCAAGCACCGCCTCGGCGCGCTGCGCCGGAACCCATAGCTCGACGCGGGCGTCGCCCAGGGCGACGGCGAGCAGGTCGCCGTGGCGGGCGATCCTGCCGCTCTCCGCCGGGGTGTCTATCCCCAGGGCGCGCAGTGCCTCGCCGGCGTCGCGCAAGCCTATGCGGAGCCAGGCTGCGCTCTCGTCGGCAAGGCTGGCCTTGGAGAATACGGCGTATTTCTTCAGCTCCGCCAACTGGGCCTCGAGCAGCTCGCCGGCCATCGCCAGCAGCAGGCCGTCGCCCTCGGGCAGGATGCGGAAGCTCGATAGCAGGCGGCCCTTGATGTTGCAGCGGCCGCCGAGGCTGGAGGTCTCGTCGTTCAGGTAGGCGAGGTTGCAGGTCAGCTGGCCCTGGAGGAACTTGGCGGCGTCCGGGCCGCGGACGGCGAGGATGCCTTCATGGACTAGCGGGGTGTGGAAAGCGGGGTCGGCCATTGCGATGCTGCGCGGTCAGTCAGTCAGGACCGTCATCATAGAACTCGGTCCGAGGCTTGTCAGCGGGCAAGAATGCCTGGCGCATCCGCCTTGACGGTTGTCGGACACTTCCGAGGCCGCCGTCGGCATGGGCCTGCGTCCCGCGCGGATACCCTTGGTTTGCCGGGCAATACGACCAAGGGCGGACGCCGGCGGAGCGACGCCTCGTCATCGGGCCGCGCCATTCGAGCGCAACCGCCCTATAATGCCGGGCGTTTTCGAGGAGCCCGAACATGGCAGATGAAACCGAACTGAAACGACTCTACTGGCACAGCCGTCGCGGCATGCTGGAACTGGATGTGCTGCTGGTGCCTTTCGTGCAGGAGGTTTACCCGGGCCTGGACGCCGAGGACCAGGCGCGCTTCCGCAAGCTGCTGGAGTGCGAGGACCAGGACATGTTCGGTTGGTTCATGCAGCGCGGCGAGCCGGAAGACGCCGACCTGCGGCGGATGGTGCGGATGATCCTGGACCGTGTCCAGCCGGATTGAGCCGTTCGAATGCCGCTGGCGGGTCTCTCCGATCCTGCTGGCGGCGAGCCTGGCACTGTGGGCCCTGGCGCTGCTGTCGATCCTGCTGGCGGCGCTGCCGGTCTGGCTGAAGCCGCCGCTGGCGCTGGTCTGCCTGGCCTACGGTGCCTGGGGGCTGTACCGCCAGGTACTGCTGCGCGGCTCGCGGGCCTTCCGTGGCTTGCGCCATGACGAGCGGGGCTGGCAGCTGTGGAGCGCCGGAAGCGGCTGGCAAGCGGTGCAATTGCGCCCTGACAGCCTGGCGCTGCCCTGGCTGATCGTACTGCGCGTGCGCCTGCCGGGCCGCTGGCGCATCCTTGGCTGCTGTATCCCGGCCGATGCGTTGGGCGCCGACAACCATCGGCGCCTGCGTGTCCGCCTGCGCTTCAGTCGCCGTAGATGGGCGGCACCAGGATAGTGTCGCGGGCTTCGGGCAGCAGGTCCGGATAATCCAGCGTGTAGTGCAGGCCCCGGCTTTCGCGGCGCTGCATGGCCGAGCGGATGATCAGTTCGGCGACCAGCGCCAGGTTGCGCAACTCGATCAGGTCGCGGCTGACCTTGTAGTTGCTGTAGAACTCGTCGATCTCGCTGAGCAGCAGGCGCACCCGGTGCTGGGCGCGCTGCAGGCGCTTGTTGGTGCGCACGATACCGACGTAGTCCCACATGAAACGCCGCAGTTCGTCCCAGTTGTGCGCGATGATCACGTCTTCGTCGGAGTCGGTGACCTGGCTGGCGTCCCAGCTCGGCAGGCTTTCCGGCAGGGGCGTGCCGGGCAGGCGCTGGAGCATGTCGGCGGCGGCAGAGCGGGCATAGACGAAGCATTCCAGCAGCGAATTGCTGGCCATGCGATTGGCGCCGTGCAGGCCGGTGAAGGTGGTCTCGCCGATGGCGTAGAGGCCTGGCACGTCGGTATGCCCGTGCTGGTCGACGAGCACGCCGCCGCAGGTATAGTGCGCAGCTGGCACTACCGGGATCGGTTGCTGGGTAATGTCGATGCCGAAGTCCAGGCAGCGCTCGTAGACGGTGGGGAAGTGCGCCTTGATGAACTCGGCCGGCTTGTGGCTGATGTCCAGGTAGACGCAGTCGATCCCCAGGCGCTTCATTTCATGGTCGATGGCGCGGGCCACGATGTCCCGGGGCGCCAGTTCGCCACGCGGATCGAAGCGCGGCATGAAACGCTCGCCATTGGGCAGGCGGAGCAGGGCGCCTTCGCCGCGCAATGCCTCGGTGATGAGGAAACTCTTGGCCTGCGGGTGGTACAGGCAGGTCGGATGGAACTGGTTGAATTCCAGGTTGCCGACCCGGCAGCCGGCGCGCCAGGCCATGGCGATACCGTCGCCGGAGTTGCCGTCGGGATTGCTGGTATAAAGGTAGACCTTGCTCGCGCCGCCGGAGGCCAGCACGCTGAAGCGGGCACGGAAGGTATCGACTTCGCCGCTTTCCCGATTCAGCACGTAGGCGCCCAGGCAGCGCTTGCTCGGCAGGCCGAGCTTGCGCTCGGTGATCAGGTCGACCGCCACCCGCTGCGACAGCAGCTCGATGTTCGGTCGCCGCCGGGCCTGGGCCAGCAGGGTATTGAAGATCGCGGCGCCGGTGGCGTCGGCGGCATGGATGATGCGCCGGTGGCTGTGCCCGCCTTCGCGGGTCAGGTGGTATTCGAAGCTGCCTTCCTCGTGGTTGTGCTGCTCGTCGCGGGTGAAGGGCACCCCCTGTTCGATCAGCCACTGGATCGCTTCGCGGCTATGCTCCACGGTGAAGCGCACCGCATCCTCGCGGCACAGGCCGCCACCGGCGACCAGGGTGTCCTCGACGTGGGATTCCACGGTGTCGGTATCGTCCAGCACGGCGGCCACGCCGCCCTGGGCCCAGTAGGTCGAGCCCTGCGACAGTTCGCCCTTGCTGAGGACGGCGATGCGCAGGTGTTCCGGAAGGGTCAAGGCCAGACTCAGGCCGGCGGCGCCGCTGCCGATGACCAGTACATCGTGTTGATAATGTTGGCTCATGCCCGCATTTCCCCGTGGTGGAGCCCTAGTATATAGAAGGGCCTGGCGGCACAATAGCGCACCCCCGCTGCCGGTCCGGCGGATGAGCTGCGGGCCTGTCATCGGCAGGCGTCATCAGAGCGGGGCGATGTAGTGCTGGAACTTTCTTAGACGCATCGGTTCCAAAGCAGGATGCCTGAAGACCTCGTCCGGTTGGCCTACCCAGCGGCACAGAGGCCGGGCCCTGAGCCCGATGCAATCCATTTTCGCGGGGCCCGGACACGATGTCCGGGGCCGCACGTCACGAGCGAGGAAAAAACTCGTGACGCATGCTTGGAGGGGAGAACTTTTGCAAGAAGCCCGAGTCTATCTTGGCAAGACGATTCGCTGGGACGCTCGAAGCTCCTCCAGGTTCGAAGAGGAGCTTTCATGCTAACCCAGGAACAGGATCAGCAACTGGTTGAACGGGTACAGCGCGGAGACAAGCGGGCTTTCGATCTGCTGGTACTGAAATACCAGCACAAGATACTGGGATTGATCGTGCGGTTCGTGCACGACGCCCAGGAAGCCCAGGACGTAGCGCAGGAAGCCTTCATCAAGGCATACCGTGCGCTCGGCAATTTCCGCGGCGATAGTGCTTTTTATACCTGGCTGTATCGGATCGCCATCAACACCGCGAAGAACCACCTGGTCGCTCGCGGGCGTCGGCCACCGGACAGCGATGTGACCGCAGAGGATGCGGAGTTCTTCGAGGGCGACCACGCCCTGAAGGACATCGAGTCGCCGGAACGGGCGATGTTGCGGGATGAGATCGAGGCCACCGTGCACCAGACCATCCAGCAGTTGCCCGAGGATTTGCGCACGGCCCTGACCCTGCGCGAGTTCGAAGGTTTGAGTTACGAAGATATCGCCACCGTGATGCAGTGTCCGGTGGGGACGGTACGGTCGCGGATCTTCCGCGCTCGTGAAGCAATCGACAAAGCTCTGCAGCCTTTGTTGCGAGAAGCCTGACACAGCGGCAAATGCCAAGAGAGGTATCGCTATGAGTCGTGAAGCCCTGCAGGAAACTCTGTCCGCTGTGATGGATAACGAAGCGGATGAACTCGAGTTGCGGCGGGTGCTCGCAGCTTGCGGCGAGGATGCCGAGCTGCGTTCCACCTGGTCGCGTTACCAGTTGGCGCGGTCCGTCATGCACCGCGAGCCTACCCTGCCGAAGCTGGATATCGCTGCGGCGGTCTCTGCTGCCCTGGCCGACGAGGCCGCTCCGCCGAAAGCGGAGAAGGGACCGTGGCGGATGGTCGGTCGCCTGGCGGTCGCTGCCTCGGTGACCCTGGCGGTGCTGGCCGGCGTGCGTCTGTACAACCAGAACGACGCCCTGCCGCAGATGGCGCAACAGGGGACCACCCCGCAGATCGCCCTGCCTCAGGTGAAAGGCCCGGCCGTGCTGGCCGGCTACAGCGAAGAGCAGGGGGCGCCGCAGGTGATCACCAACTCCTCGTCCAGCGATACCCGCTGGCATGAGCAGCGTCTGCCGATCTACCTGCGTCAGCACGTGCAACAATCCGCCGTCAGTGGTACAGAGAGCGCGCTGCCCTACGCTCGGGCAGCCAGCCTGGAAAACCGCTGAGGAGAGACATGCGCACCACCTCCCTGTTGCTTTTGCTTGGCAGCCTGATGGCGGTTCCCGCCACTCAGGCTGCCGACGCTTCCGACTGGCTGAATCGTCTCGCCGAGGCCGATCGCCAGAACAGTTTCCAAGGCACCTTCGTCTACGAGCGCAATGGCAGCTTCTCCACCCATGAGATCTGGCATCGCGTGGAGAGCGATGGTGCGGTTCGCGAGCGCCTGCTCCAGCTCGACGGCGCGCGCCAGGAAGTGGTCCGGGTCGACGGGCGCACCCAGTGCATCAGCGGCGGCCTTGCCGACCAACTGGCCGATGCCCAGCTGTGGCCGGTGCGCAAGTTCGATCCCTCCCAGCTGGCTTCCTGGTACGACCTGCGCCTGGTCGGCGAATCCCGTGTCGCCGGCCGCCCGGCAGTGGTCCTTGCGGTGACTCCGCGCGACCAGCATCGCTACGGCTTCGAGCTGCACCTGGACCGCGACACCGGCCTGCCGTTGAAGTCGCTGCTGCTGAACGAGAAGGGGCAGTTGCTCGAGCGCTTCCAGTTCACCCAGTTGAATACCGGCGCGGCACCTGCCGAAGACCAGTTGCAGGCGGGCGCCGAATGCCAGGTCGTCGGCCCGGCCAAGGCCGACGGCGAGAAGACCGTGGCCTGGCGCTCGGAATGGCTGCCGCCAGGTTTCACCCTGACCCGCAGTTTCATGCGTCGCAGTCCGGTCACCCCCGATCCGGTCGCCTGCCTGACCTATGGCGATGGCCTGGCACGATTCTCGGTGTTCATCGAGCCGCTGCACGGTGCCATGGTTGGCGACGCGCGCAGCCAGCTCGGCCCTACCGTGGTGGTTTCCAAGCGCCTGCAGACCGATGACGGCGGCCAGATGGTGACCGTCGTCGGCGAAGTGCCGCTGGGCACCGCCGAGCGGGTGGCGCTGTCCATCCGGCCCGAGGCCGCCGCCCAGAAATGATCGAGGAGCAGGGGCGAGTGGTGGCGACCGAGCCGGGAGCGGTATGGGTCGAGACCGTGCGCCGCAGTACCTGCTCGTCCTGCTCGGCCAATGCCGGTTGCGGCCAGGGGCTGATGCAGCGCCTGGGCGTCGGCGCGGGGCGTGCCCGGGTGCGCGCGTTGAGCGACCTGAGCCTGCGGGTCGGCGATGCGGTCGTCCTAGGAATTCATGAAGACCTGTTGTTGCGCGCCTCCGTCCTCTTCTATCTTTTCCCTCTGCTCGGGTTTTTCGTGGCAGCATTGCTGGCGACCCGGGCGGGCCTTGTCGAACCTCTGATCATCGTGTCCGGGCTGGCGGGTTTGCTGGCGGCCTGGCTATTGGTGCGTCGGCATGCTCGTCGTCATGCCGATGATCCAGCCTCGCAGCCGGTGGTTCTGCGAGCGCTGATTTCCGGGCCGTCCGATTCGGCCTGAGTCTTTCTCTTCCCTCGAACATCACGGGAGCTGTAGTCGATGCATACCCTAAAACGCTGTATGGCTGCGATGGTGGCCTTGCTGGCCTTGAGCCTGGCGATGACGGCCCGGGCAGAACTGCCGGACTTCACGCCTTTGGTCGAACAGGCGTCGCCGGCGGTGGTGAATATCAGTACGCGGCAGAAGCTGCCGGATCGCGCCATGGCGCGCGGGCAGCTGTCGATCCCCGACCTCGAAGGGCTGCCGCCGATGTTCCGCGACTTCCTCGAGCGCAGCATCCCGCAGGTTCCGCGCAATCCGCGCGGCCAGCAGCGCGAGGCGCAATCGCTGGGTTCCGGCTTCATCATCTCCAACGACGGCTACATCCTCACCAACAATCACGTCGTGGCCGATGCCGACGAGATCCTGGTGCGCCTGTCCGACCGTAGCGAGCACAAGGCCAAGTTGATCGGCGCGGACCCGCGCAGCGACGTGGCGGTGCTGAAGATCGAGGCGAAGAACCTGCCGACCCTGAAACTGGGCGATTCGAACAAGCTGAAAGTGGGCGAATGGGTCCTGGCCATCGGTTCGCCGTTCGGCTTCGATCACTCGGTCACCGCCGGTATCGTCAGTGCCAAGGGGCGTAGCCTGCCGAACGAGAGCTACGTACCCTTCATCCAGACCGACGTGGCGATCAACCCGGGCAACTCCGGCGGTCCGCTGCTGAACCTGCAGGGCGAAGTGGTCGGCATCAACTCGCAGATCTTCACCCGTTCCGGCGGCTTCATGGGCCTGTCCTTCGCCATCCCGATCGATGTCGCGCTGAACGTCGCCGACCAGTTGAAGAAAGCCGGCAAGGTCAGCCGCGGCTGGCTGGGTGTGGTGATCCAGGAAGTGAACAAGGATCTCGCCGAGTCCTTCGGCCTCGACAAGCCGTCCGGCGCGCTGGTGGCGCAGCTGGTGGAAGACGGTCCGGCGGCCAAGGGCGGCCTGCAGGTGGGCGATGTGATCCTCAGCCTGAACGGCCAGTCGATCAACGAGTCCGCCGACCTGCCGCACCTGGTGGGCAACATGAAGCCGGGCGACAAGATCAACCTGGACGTGATTCGCAACGGCCAGCGCAAGTCCTTGAGCATGGCGGTAGGCAGCCTTCCGGACGACGACGAGGAAATCGCCTCGATGGGCGCTCCGGGCGCCGAGCGCAGCAGCAACCGCCTGGGCGTGACCGTCGCCGACCTGACCGCCGAGCAGCGCAAGAGCCTGGATATCCAGGGCGGCGTGGTGATCAAGGAAGTCCAGGACGGTCCGGCCGCGGTCATCGGCCTGCGTCCGGGCGATGTCATCACCCATCTGGACAACAAGGCGGTGACCTCGACCAAGATCTTCGCCGACGTGGCCAAGGCCCTGCCGAAGAACCGTTCGGTTTCGATGCGGGTATTGCGCCAGGGGCGCGCCAGCTTCATCACCTTCAAGCTGGCCGAATAAGCCGGCTGGCGAAAAAAGGGCGGTTTCCACCGCCCTTTTTCATGCCCGTCAATCCGTTACCTGCGTGACGCCTTGCCCGAGCATCAGGTAAACTCCCCGGCTATTTTTCGGCGGATTGCCGCCCTTGCCCTTTTCGAGTGTGTTGAGCCGTGAGCGACCTGAGCCATATCCGCAATTTCTCCATCATTGCCCATATCGACCATGGCAAGTCGACGCTGGCCGATCGCTTCATCCAGATGTGCGGCGGTCTCTCCGATCGCGAAATGGAGGCCCAGGTCCTGGACTCCATGGACCTGGAACGCGAGCGGGGGATCACCATCAAGGCCCACAGCGTGACCCTGCACTACAAGGCGCAGGACGGTAAGACCTACCAGCTCAACTTCATCGATACCCCCGGCCACGTCGACTTCACCTACGAAGTCAGCCGCTCGCTGGCCGCCTGCGAGGGCGCGCTGCTGGTAGTGGACGCCGGCCAGGGCGTCGAGGCGCAGTCCGTCGCCAACTGCTACACCGCCATCGAGCAGGGGCTGGAAGTGATGCCCGTGCTGAACAAGATGGACCTGCCCCAGGCCGAGCCGGAGCGGGTGAAAGAGGAAATCGAGAGCATCATCGGCATCGACGCCACCGACGCCGTGGCCTGCAGCGCCAAGAGCGGGATGGGCGTGCTGGAGGTGCTGGAGCGCCTGGTGACCGCCATCCCCGCCCCGGAAGGCGAGATCGAGGCGCCGCTGCAGGCGCTGATCATCGACTCCTGGTTCGACAACTACCTCGGCGTGGTCTCGCTGGTGCGGGTGAAGAACGGCCGGGTGAAGAAGGGCGACAAGATCCTGGTGAAGTCTACCGGCAAGGTCCACCAGGTGGACAGCGTCGGGGTATTCACTCCGAAGCACACCGAGACCGTCGACCTGAAGGCGGGCGAGGTGGGCTTCATCATCGCCGGTATCAAGGATATCCACGGCGCGCCGGTGGGCGATACGCTGACCCTGAACAACACGCCGGACGTCGAGGTCCTGCCGGGCTTCAAGCGGGTCAAGCCGCAGGTCTACGCGGGCCTGTTCCCGGTCAGTTCGGACGATTTCGAGGACTTCCGCGACGCCCTGCAGAAGCTGACCCTCAACGACTCGTCGCTGCAATACGAGCCGGAAAGCTCCGAAGCCCTGGGCTTCGGCTTCCGTTGCGGCTTCCTCGGCATGCTGCACATGGAGATCATCCAGGAGCGCCTGGAGCGCGAATACGACCTGGACCTGATCACCACCGCGCCCACGGTGGTCTTCGAGATCGTGCAGAAGAACGGCGAGATCATCTACGTCGACAACCCGTCCAAGCTCCCGGACCTGGCGTCCATCCAGGAAATGCGCGAACCGATCTGCCGCGCCACCATCCTGGTGCCCAAGGACCACCTGGGCAACGTGATCACCCTGTGCATCGAGAAGCGCGGCGTGCAGCGCGACATGCACTTCCTCAGCGGCCAGGTGCAGGTGGTCTACGACCTGCCGATGAACGAGGTGGTGCTCGACTTCTTCGATCGCCTCAAGTCCACCAGCCGCGGCTATGCTTCCCTGGACTACAGCTTCGATCGTTTCGAGCCGTCCAACCTGGTTCGTCTCGACGTGCTGATCAATGGCGAGAAGGTCGACGCCCTCGCCCTGATCGTCCACCGCGACAACGCCCCCTACAAGGGCCGCCAGCTGGTGGAGAAAATGAAGGAACTGATCCCGCGGCAGATGTTCGACGTGGCGATCCAGGCAGCCATCGGTGGGCAGATCATCGCCCGCTCGACGGTCAAGGCGCTCAGGAAGAACGTGCTGGCCAAGTGTTACGGTGGCGACGTGAGCCGTAAACGCAAGCTGCTGGAGAAGCAGAAGGCTGGTAAGAAAAGGATGAAGCAGGTCGGTAGCGTGGAAATTCCCCAGGAAGCCTTCCTCGCCGTGCTCAAAGTGGATAGCTAGAACCCATGACACTCAATTTCCCGTTGTTGCTGGTCATCGCCGTGGCTGTATGCGGCGCCCTGGCCCTGGTCGACCTGGTGCTGTTCGCGCCGCGTCGGCGGGCCGCGATCTCTTCCTACGAAGGGCAGGTGAACGAGCCCGATCCGGCAGTGCTGGAGAAGCTCAACAAGGAACCGCTGCTGGTGGAGTACGGCAAGTCGTTCTTCCCGGTGCTGTTCATCGTGCTGGTGCTGCGTTCCTTCCTGGTCGAACCGTTCCAGATTCCCTCGGGGTCGATGAAACCTACCCTCGAGGTCGGCGATTTCATCCTGGTCAACAAGTTCGCCTACGGCATCCGCCTGCCGGTGCTGGACACCAAGGTGATCCCGATCGGTGATCCGCAGCGCGGCGATGTCATGGTGTTCCGCTATCCCAGCGAACCGAACATCAACTACATCAAGCGCGTGGTCGGCCTGCCCGGCGACACCGTGCGCTACACCAGGGAAAAGCGCCTGTACGTCAACGGCGAGCTGGTGGCGGAGAAACTGGTCGGCGAGGAACCGGGTACCCTGGGCAGCGTGACCCTGTACCAGGAGAAGCTGGGCCAGGCCGAGCACCTGATCCGCAAGGAAATGAGCCGCTATCGCATCGAGCCCGACCGCCAGTGGACCATTCCCGCCGGCCACTACTTCATGATGGGCGACAACCGCGACAACTCCAACGACAGCCGCTACTGGAACGATCCGAAGATCCCCAAGGATCTGCTGGGCATGGTTCCGGACCGCAATATCGTCGGCAAGGCCTTCGCCGTGTGGATGAGCTGGCCCGATCCGAAGATGAGCAACCTGCCGAACTTCTCCCGGGTCGGCGTGATTCACTGACCTGTGCGCAGGTTCGCCACGCGGAAGGGCGCTCCTGCTGAATAATCGCGAAGCGGGGCTGCTCCCGAGGGCAGCCCCGCTTTCACTTCCGCGAACGCCGCCGCAGGGCCCTGCCCGATGGCGTTACCGCTCGCTGGACGGAATAACTACACTGACATGAGGTCCGACATGAGGTTCGCGCGTTCGCAGAAGGGGATGTCCCTGCTGGGGTGGCTGGTGGTGCTGGGCGTGGTGGCGTTCTTCGCCAGCGCCGCATTCAAGATCATCCCGCACTACATGGATTACTACTCGCTGGAGAAGGTGATCACTTCCGTGGAGACCGACAAGGCGGCCGAGGTGCGTTCCGTGCCGGAGTTCTACAGCTACGTCGGCAAGGGGATGCAGATCAACGGCATCCGCAACCTGGACCTGGAGAAGGCCCTGGAGGTGCAACTGGAAGACAACCAATTCCGGGCGCACCTGAAATATGAAAAACGCGAGCCACTGATCAGCAACATCGACCTGGTGGTCCACTTCGACAAAGAATTCCGTGTACGCATGCCGTGAGTAATTCGCTGGACCGACTCGAGCGCAAGCTCGGCTATACCTTCAAAGACCGGGACCTGATGGTCCTGGCCCTGACCCATCGCAGCTACGCCGGGCGCAACAACGAGCGCCTGGAGTTCCTCGGTGACGCCATTCTCAACTTCGTCATCGGCGAGGCGCTGTTCCACCACTTCCCGCAGGCTCGCGAAGGCCAGCTTTCGCGCCTGCGCGCGCGACTGGTCAAGGGCGAGACCCTGGCCCTGCTGGCGCGCGGCTTCGAGGTGGGCGACTACCTGCGGCTGGGCTCGGGCGAGCTGAAGAGCGGCGGGTTCCGCCGCGAGTCGATCCTCGCCGATGCGATGGAAGCCCTGATCGGCGCCATCTACCTGGATACCGGCATGGACTCCGCGCGCGAGCGGATCATCGCCTGGCTCGGACCGCAACTGCGCGAGCTGACCCCGGTGGACACCAACAAGGACCCCAAGACCCGCCTGCAGGAGTTCCTGCAGTCGCGTGGCTGCGACCTGCCGCGCTACGAGGTGGTGGATATCCAGGGCGAACCCCATTGCCGGACCTTCTTCGTCGATTGCGAAGTGGCCCTGCTGAGCGACAAGACCCACGGGCACGGCGGCAGCCGCCGCATCGCCGAGCAGGTGGCCGCGGCCGCCGCGCTGGTGGCCCTGGGCGTGGAGAATGGCCATGACTGACATGCACGACGACATCCCCGCCGGCAGCCGTTGCGGCTACGTGGCGATCGTGGGGCGCCCCAACGTGGGCAAGTCCACCCTGCTCAACCACATCCTCGGGCAGAAGCTGGCGATCACCTCGCGCAAGCCGCAGACCACCCGTCACAACATGCTCGGGATCAAGACCGAGGGCGAGGTGCAGGCCGTCTACGTCGATACGCCCGGCCTGCACAAGAGCGGCGAGAAGGCCCTCAACCGCTACATGAACCGTACCGCCAGCGCGGCATTGAAGGATGTCGACGTGGTGATCTTCGTGGTCGACCGCACCCGCTGGACCGAAGAGGACCAGATGGTCCTGGAGCGCGTGCAGTACGTCAGTTGCCCGGTGCTGATCGCGGTGAACAAGACCGACCGCATAGAGGAGAAGGCCGACCTGCTGCCGCACCTCGAATGGCTCACCCAGCAGTTGCCGAAGGCCGAGGTAGTACCGATCTCGGCGCAGCACGGGACCAACCTGGACGTGCTGGAGAAGCTGGTCGCCGAGCGTCTGCCGGAAAGCGAGCACTTCTTCCCCGAAGACCAGATCACCGACCGCAGCAGCCGCTTCCTGGCCGCCGAGCTGGTCCGCGAGAAGATCATGCGCCAGCTCGGCGCCGAGCTGCCCTACCAGATCACCGTGGAGATCGAGGAGTTCAAGCAGGAAGGTCGCATCCTGCATATCCATGCGCTGATCCTGGTGGAGCGCGAGGGGCAGAAGAAGATCATCATCGGCGACAAGGGCGAGCGGATCAAAAGCATCGGCCAGAACGCGCGCAAGGACATGGAAGTGCTGTTCGACTCCAAGGTCATGCTCAACCTCTGGGTCAAGGTCAAGGGCGGCTGGTCCGACGACGAGCGTGCCCTGCGCTCGCTGGGCTACGGCGACCTCTGACCATTCCCGGCAGCCCGGCGCCAGCCGGGCGCCATTCCTCTCGCGCCCGGTCGACCCGCCATGTCCTTCGCCGCCGCCCAAGCCACCTACGTGCTGCATAGCCGGCCGTACAAGGAAACCAGCGCCCTGGTGGACTTCTTCACCCCGTTGGGTCGCCTGCGCGCGGTCCTGCGCGGCGCCCGCGGCAAGGCTGGCGCCCTGGCGCGGCCATTCGTGCCGCTGGAAGCGGAGTGGCGCGGGCGCGGCGAACTGAAGACCGTGGCCCGCCTGGAAAGCGCCGGTATTCCCAACCTGCTCAATGGCCAGGCGCTGTTCAGCGGTCTCTACCTCAACGAGCTGTTGATCCGCCTGTTGCCGGCGGAAGACCCGCAGCCGGAAATCTTCGCCCACTACGCCGCGACCCTGCCGCTGCTGGCGGCGGGGCGACCCATCGAACCGCTGCTGCGCGCGTTCGAATGGCGCCTGCTGGAGCAACTGGGCTATGGTTTCGCTCTCGATGTCGACATCGATGGGCGCCCGATCGAGCCGCAGGCGTTGTACCAGCTTTTGCCAGAGGCCGGCCTGGAGCCGGTGGCGCAGCTGCAACCCGGGCTGTTCCAGGGCTCCGAACTGTTATCCATGGCCGACGCCGACTGGAGCGCCCCCGGCGCCCTGGCGGCGGCCAAGCGCCTGATGCGCCAGGCGCTCGCTCCCCATCTGGGCGGCCGGCCGCTGGTCAGCCGCGAGCTGTTCATGAACCGTAAGGAGTCACCCCGTGACTGAAGCCACTCGAATTCTGCTCGGCGTGAACATCGATCACGTCGCCACCCTGCGCCAGGCCCGGGGCACCCGCTATCCCGACCCGGTGAAGGCCGCCCTGGACGCCGAGGAAGCCGGCGCCGACGGTATCACCGTGCACCTGCGCGAGGACCGCCGGCATATCCAGGAACGCGACGTGCGGGTGCTCAAGGAAGTGCTGCAGACGCGGATGAACTTCGAGATGGGGGTCACCGAGGAAATGCTCGCCTTCGCCGAGGAGATCCGGCCGGCGCATAGCTGCCTGGTCCCCGAGCGCCGCGAGGAACTGACCACCGAGGGCGGCCTCGACGTCGCCGGCCAGGAACAGCGCATCCGCGACGCGGTACGACGCCTGGCTGCGGTGGGCAGCGAAGTGTCGCTGTTCATCGATCCCGATCCGCGGCAGATCGAGGCCTCCGCCCGGGTCGGCGCGCCGGCTATCGAACTGCATACCGGTCGCTACGCCGACGCCGAAGACCCCGAGGAGCAGGCCCGTGAGCTGCAGCGGGTACGCGAGGGCGTGGCCCTCGGGCGTTCCCTCGGCCTGATCGTCAACGCCGGGCATGGCCTGCACTACCACAATGTCGAGCCGGTCGCGACCATCGACGGCATCAACGAGCTGAACATCGGCCACGCCATCGTCGCCCACGCCCTGTTCGTCGGCTTCAGGCAGGCGGTGGCCGAGATGAAAGCGCTGATGCTGGCCGCGGCGACCAAGCGCTGAGGCAATCGCGCCCCGCTTGCCGTCGACCTGCGGGGCGGATGAAGCCATGAAAAAAAGCCCATCCGAGGATGGGCTTTTCCCAATTTGCTGTCAGGGCTTGCGCGCCACCAGCGTGGCGCGCATCGGTGCCGGCAGGCCCTCGACGGTTCGCGAACGGTCCTGCGGATCGAGGAATTCCGGCAGCGACTGGAAACGCATCCATTCGGTGGAGCGTTGTTCCTCGACGCTGGTCAGGCTGACGTCGACGCAGCGCGCGTCGGCGAACCCGGCGCGGCGCAGCCAGAGCTCCAGGGCTGCCACCGAGGGCAGGAACCAGACGTTGCGCATCTGCGCGTAGCGGTCCTCGGGCACCAGCACGGTGCTGGCGTCGCCTTCCACCACCAGGGTCTCCAGGACCAGTTCGCCGCCGCGCTTCAGGCAGTCCTTGAGCGCCAGCAGGTGGTCGATGGGCGAGCGACGGTGATAGAGCACACCCATGGAGAACACCGTGTCGAAGCCTTCGAGCTTCTCCGGCAGGTCTTCCAGGGCCAGCGGCAGGTGCCAGGCCGTCAGCTCCGGCAGGTAGCGCTTGGCGGCGAGGAACTGGCAGAGGAACAGCCAGTTCGGATCGACCCCTACCACGCTTTCCGCGCCGGCGCCGAGCATGCGCCACTGGTAGTAGCCGTTGCCGCAGCCGACGTCGAGGACGCGTTTGCCACGCAGTTCGACATGCGGCGAGACACGCTCCCATTTCCAGTCGGAACGCCATTCGGTATCGACCTGTACGCCGAAGAAGTCGAACGGCCCCTTGCGCCAGGGAATCAGCCCTTGCAGCGCTTCCTTCACCTGCGCTTGCAGCGCCGCATCGTGGTCGCTGTGCAGGGCGAAGCGCTGGGCCAGTTCGACCTTCGGCGCGGGCACCTGGGGCAGGCGCTGGACCGCGCTCCACCAACGGGCCAGGTCGCCGTGGCCTTCCTCGATGCGCGCGGCGATCTGCGCGGGCAGGCTGGTCGCCCAGCCGTACAGCGGCGAGCCGGCGAGGTGTCGCTGGAGGGCGTCGAGGGCGAGGTGCTGGATCATGGCAGGGCGATCATCGAGGCGAAGTTGAGACACTGGAACCATTGGCTGACCCGGCTGAAGCCGGCGGCCAGCAGCCGTTCACGGTGTTCCTCGAAGGTGTCGGGGAGCATGACGTTTTCCAGCGCGCTGCGCTTCTGCGCGATCTCCAGCTCGCTGTAGCCGTTGGCACGCTTGAAGGCGATGTGCAGGTCGGTGAGCAGCGCGTGCTCCTGCGCATCGGCGAAGCGCAGTTTCTCCGAGAGGATCAGCGCGCCGCCGGGCAGCAGCGCCTGGCGGATCCTGCGCAGGAGGCCGAGGCGCTGGTCGGGGGCGACGAACTGCAGGGTGAAGTTCATCGCCACCAGCGAGGTGGGTTGCAGGTCCAGGGCGAGAATGTCGGCCTCGATCAGCTCGACCGGCAGCAGCTCCTGGTACATGGCGTCCTGGGCATGCAGGTATTCACTGCAGCGCTCGATCATCGCGTGCGAGTTGTCCACCCCGATCACCCGGCAGCCGTCGTTGCGGACGTGGCGGCGCAGCGACTGGGTGACCGCGCCGAGCGAGCAGCCGAGGTCGTAGAGCACGCTGTTCGGCTGGGCGAACTGCGCGCCGAGTACGCCGATGTTCTCGACGATGGTGGGGTAGCCCGGCACGGAGCGCTTGATCATGTCGGGGAACACGCGCACCACGTCTTCGTTGAATACGAAGTCGGCGACACGTTGCTGGGGTTGGGCGAACAGGCGATCGGACTCGCTCACGCGGGTGACCTCGGGCATCACGGCTTTTCAGGGGGCCGAATTGTAGCCGAGGGACGAGCGTCGCCCAACTGCGCGGCGACGATTCACCCATGCGCGCAGGCGAATCACCTGAGCTTGTCGGAGAAGTACTCTCCCGCGCCCTGCAGCGGACCCAGCGGGTTCTTCTTGTCTTCCAGGCGATGGATGTTCGGTTCGCCGTTGCTGACCTTGTGCACCAGCACGTCGTTGACGAAGACGAACACTGCCTTGAACGACCAGCCCTGCAACTCCCGTTTCTTGCGGAAGTTGAACACGTCCGCCCAGAAGCTGCCGACCCGCTGGGTGTCGGTCTTGCTGAAATCGAAGGCGTAGCCGATGCAACGGTCCTTCGCTTCCAGGCATTGCACCAGGCCGCCCGGCAGGTAATCGATGGGGATGTTCGGCTGGATGAACATGAGCCGCACGTCGATGAACGACAGCATGCGGCCGTTGCCCTGGGTCAATGGATCGAAACCCAACCCGAACAGCTGCGAACGGGTCGTGCTGCCGGGTTGCGCCTGGGAATAGCGCAGTTCGGCATCGAGGTAGTCGACGAAGGGGGATTGGACTTCCGCTCGTTCGCTGGGCAGCAGGCTGCCGCAGGAGGAAACGAAGACAGTGGATGCCCAGAGCAGTGAGTAACGAAGAGCGGTGCCCATGACGCGCCTCCTTTCGGTGCCGTCGTAGATTGAGTAATAGACGACGCCAAAAAGGCCTGCCGGAATTTATTCAATCGGCTGAAAGCAGCGTGGTTGCTGGTCTGGCGGCGGATTTCCGGCGGCCCGGAAAGTCATTCGAAAGAAAGCCTATAGCGCTCGCCGAGGACCTTCAGGGTGCCTTCGCGACGCAGTTGGCGCAGTCCTTCGTCGAGTTCCGCGAGACGCGCGTCGACCTCCGGCAGGTGCGGGCTGAGGCCGACGTGCAGCGGCTGCCGCCCGGGCAGTTCGCCGGCGCGGCGGACCTGTCCGGCGAGCTGCGGATGATGCTCCAGGTAGTGCTCGATGATGTCGCGGTCTTCCAATAGCACGTCGATGCGGCCGAGCAGCAGTTTCTGCAGGTTGCGCGGCAGCACGCGCTCGCCGCCGAGGACCTGCAGGTGCAGGTCGTCGTCGCCGGCCTGGCTGCGCCAGGCTTCGAAGCGCGGATTGTTCACGTAGCCCTGGGCGAGGCCCAGGCGCTGGCCGAGCAGGGAAGCATCGCCGGAGTAGCGCCAGTCGCTGTCGTGGCGGGTGTAGAAGGCCAGCTCGACCCAGCCGATGGGCTCGCTGCCGACCCGCAGGCCGTCGAGTCCATAGGCGCCGACCAGGCCGTCGCGATGGCCGTCGCGGACCATCTGCACGGCGCGCGGCCAGGGCAGGCTGTCGAAGTGCGGTGGCTCCCGAAGGACCTGGCTGAGCGCTTCGACCAGGTAGCCGGGCCGCTGCGGCGTGCCAGGGCACAGGTAGGGGCAGCCGTCGTCGCCTGCGAAGCGCAACGGTTCGGCCAGCGTGGGCAGCGGAGCGGCGCAGGACAGGGCGAGCAGGACGAAGGAGGCGCGGAGCATGGAGTCCTCGGGGCGACGGGGCCTGTCAGGATAGGCCAGGTCGCCACGGCGCAGGACGTCGGTCTTCGTACAGAATGTGTCCGCCGGGGGCAGCGGTTTCAGCGCACCTGGATCGCGCAGGAAAAGCTTTCCGCCGGTTCCGCGTCCTTTTCCCAGGGCCGCCGGTAGACCAGTTCCAGGCGGTCGTCGCCGCTGGCGGCGACGCGGAAGCGCCAGGTCGATTCGCCGCCGCTGCCAACCAGGCCGCTGTCTTCTTCGGAATTGCTGTAGACCTCCGGGCCAAGGCGCTTGAGCACACTGGCGGCGGGGTTGTGCAGTTCCCAGCGGAAGCCGGTGGTGGGATTGCTCGGCAGGGTCAGCACCAGTTCCTGGCCTTGCGTCAGCTTCAGCGGCGAACAGTCGTCGGCGTCGTCCAGGGTGACCACCGGCTTCTGTTGCCCGGCGCAGCCGGCCAGGACCACGATGGACAATGGCAGCAGCAGACGGGAGGGGGAAAAGGACATGCAGCGCTCCTCGGCTCGAATGGAAAGGGCGCCAGCATAAACCCTGCCGGCGCCCGAGCGCCAAGGTTGGCGCGGCGGATGGCCGAACCGGTCGGCCATCCGCCGCCGGCTCAGGCCGGGAACAGCACCTTGGCCACGTCGCCGTAGCGCTTGGCGAAATGCACGGTGAGCCCTTCCTTGAGATAGTCGGGCAACTCTTCGAAGTGGCCGCGGTTGGCTTCCGGCAGGATCAGCTCGAAGATCTTCTGCCGGCGCGCGGCGATCACCTTCTCGCGGACCCCGCCGATGGGCAGGACCTGGCCGGTCAGGGTCAGTTCGCCGGTCATCGCCACGCCTTTCTTCGGCACCTGGTTGCGCGCCAGGGAGAGCAGGGCGCTGGCCATGGTGACGCCGGCGCTGGGGCCGTCCTTGGGCGTGGCGCCTTCCGGCACGTGCAGGTGGACGAAGGCCTGGTCGAAGAAGGTCGGGTCGCCGCCATACTTCTTCAGGTGCGAGCCGATGTAGCTATAGGCGATCTCGGCGGATTCCTTCATCACCTCGCCGAGCTGGCCGGTGAGCTTGAAGCCACGGTTCAGCGTGTGGATGCGGGTCGCCTCGATCGGCAGGGTGGCGCCGCCCATGCTGGTCCAGGCCAGCCCGGTGATCACGCCGATCCCGGAAAGCACCTGCTCGCTGCGGAACACCGGCATGCCGAGGTAGTCCTCGAGGTCCCTGGGACCGATCTTCACCTTCGACTCGGGATCCTCCAGCAGCTTGACCACCGACTTGCGCACCAGCTTGCCGAGCTGTTTCTCCAACTGGCGCACCCCGGCTTCCCGCGCATAGCCCTCGATCACCGCACGCAGCGCGGCATCGCTGATGCTCAGGCGGCCCTTGGGCACGCCGGCCTTTTCCAACTGCTTGGGCCACAGGTGACGCTTGGCGATGGCCAGTTTTTCCTCGGAGATGTAGCCGGACAGGCGGATCACTTCCATCCGGTCGAGGAGCGGTCCGGGGATCGAGTCGAGGGTGTTGGCGGTGCAGACGAACAGCACCTTGGACAGGTCCAGGCGCAGGTCCAGGTAGTGGTCGAGGAATTCGACGTTCTGCTCCGGGTCGAGGGTTTCCAGCAGCGCCGAGGCCGGGTCGCCCTGGTAGCTGGCGCCGAGCTTGTCGATTTCGTCGAGCATGATCACCGGGTTCATCACCTCGACTTCCTTCAACGCCTGCACCAGCTTGCCGGGCAGGGCGCCGATGTAGGTGCGGCGGTGGCCCTTGATCTCCGCCTCGTCGCGCATGCCGCCGACGCTGAAACGGTAGAACGGCCGGCCGAGGCTCTCGGCGATGGATTTGCCGATGCTGGTCTTGCCCACCCCCGGCGGGCCGACCAGGAGCACGATGGAACCGGCGATCTCGCCCTTGAAACTACCCACGGCGAGGAATTCGAGGATGCGATCCTTGATGTCGTCGAGGCCCGCGTGATGCTTGTCGAGGACCTTGCGCGCATGCTTGAGGTCGAGCTTGTCCTTGCCGTACACGCCCCAGGGCAGGGCTGTGGCCCAGTCCAGGTAGTTGCGGGTGACGGCGTACTCGGGCGAGCCGCTCTCGAGGATCGACAGCTTGTTCAGCTCTTCGTCGATACGCTTGCGCGCCTGCTCGGGCAGCACCTTGCCTTCCAGGCGGGCGCGGAATTCGTCGGCGTCGGCGCTCTTGTCGTCCTTGGTGATGCCCAGCTCCTGCTGGATGATCTTCAACTGTTCCTTGAGGAAGAATTCGCGCTGGTGTTCGCCGATCTTGCGGTTGACCTCGGCGGACAGCTCCTTCTGCAGGCGCGCGACTTCCACCTCCTTGCGCAGCAGCGGCAAGACCTTCTCCATCCGCTTGAGGATCGGCACGGTGTCCAGCACTTCCTGCAGTTCGCCGCCGGGCGCGGTGGTCAGGGCCGCGGCGAAGTCGGTGAGTGGCGAGGGGTCGTTGGGACTGAAGCGGTTCAGGTAGTTCTTCAGTTCCTCGCTGTACAGCGGGTTGAGCGGCAGCAGCTCCTTGATCGCGTTGATCAGGGCCATGCCGTAGGCCTTCACTTCGTCACTGGGATCGATCGGGGTCTTCGGATAGTCCACCTCCACCATGAACGGCGGACGATGGCGCTTGATCCAGCCCCGGATACGCACCCGCGAGAGGCCCTGGGCGACGAACTGCAGCTTGCCGCCCTCGCGCGAGGCATGGTGCACCCGGACCAGCGTGCCGTGCTCGGGCAGGCTGTTGACGTCGAAGTGGCGCGGATCTTCCGGAGGATTGTCCATGAAGAACAGGGCCAGCGAATGGTGGTCGGTCTTGGCCACCAGTTCGAGGGTTTCCGCCCAGGGTTCTTCGTTGACGATCACCGGCAGCACCTGCGCCGGGAAGAACGGGCGATTGTGGATCGGGATCACGTAGAGGGTGGTCGGCAGGGTCTGGCCGGGCAGCACCAGGCCGGTGCCGGCGGGCTGCGCGTCGCTGATGTGTTCGGGATTAACGTCCTGGTCGCTCATGAGGCACCTGACTGACTGAAACATGAGAGTCTAGATGGGGCCCCGGGGGCGGGTTTCAATCCCTGTCCGTTCAAGGATGTTGCCGAAGGTTTCCACGCAGCACGCGGTACGCGGGTACCACTTGCGGCAAGGTGCTGGGCAGCGTCGGGCAAGTCGAGTAGAGTGCGCAAAAATTGAGCAGTTGCCGTTCATGTTCGACACCCGCCTCATCCGTCTGCCCGACCAGTCGCACACCCACGCCCACGAACATCACCAACTGGTGATGTCGCTGGCCGGGCGCGCCGAATTCGAGGTCAATGGCTGTGGCGGGGAAGTCTGCCGGATGCGCGCCTGCCTGGTGCCGGGCGAGGCGGGCCACGTGTTCGCCGGGGTGGGCGACAACCGCATGCTGATCATCGACCTGGGCGAGGACAACCCGACCCCGGAAGACCCCGACCTGCTCGCGCGCCTGTTCGAGGCGCCGCGCTACCCGACCCTGGACGCCGACTTCCAGAACCTGCTCAGCTACGCCGGCGCCGAACTGGCCCGCTACGGCAGCGACCCGTTGCTGACCCGTGCCCTCGGCGGAGTGCTGATCCGCGCCCTGCACCTGCGCCTGTTCGGCGAGCAGCAGCCCCTGGCGGCCAGCGGGCCGCTCGACCTGGAGCGCCTGGACGCGCATATCGTGCGGAACCTGGCGCGACGCATCACGGTCGCCGAACTGGCCCAGGTCGCCTGTCTCAGCCCGAGCCATTTCCATGCGCAGTTCAAGGACAGCGTCGGCCTGACCCCACACCAGTACCTGCTCAAGGTCCGCCTCGACTGCGCCGCGCGGTTGCTGAGGGAAAGCCGCCTGCCCCTGGTGCGGATCGCCGAGGAATGCGGCTTCTCCAGCCAGAGCGCGCTGACCACGGCGATGCGCCGCTACCTAGGGCTGACGCCGAAGTCGCTGCGCAAGGGCTGAGCGCCGTCCGCCACCTTCGGCGGATAACCGCAGGCGGTTATTCGCCCTACCGGCAGGAGTCCATATACGGATAACGGCGCGGACGTCATCCGCCGAGCGAATTCGTCCCGCACGGCCTGTCTCAGAACGCCACCTTCACCCCCGCCTCGATGCCGCGTCCCGCCGCCGGCACCCGGTCGCGCAGGATCGAACTGGCGTAGCGCACGGTCTGGTTGGTCAGGTTGGTGCCCTTGACGAAGGCCAGCCAGCGGCTCTCGCCGAGGTCGAAGTTGTAGCCGAGGCTGGCGCCGAGGGTGGTGTAGCCGTCGGTGGAGAGTTCTTCCTCCGGCACGCGGTGCTGCGAGGCGGCGTGTTCGACGTCGACCCGCGCCTGCCACTGCTGCAACTCCCAGATCAGCGCGGTGTTCAGGCGCAGCGGGGCGATGCGTGGCAGCGGTTCGCCGGTGTCCTTGTTCTTGGCGCGGGTGTAGTCCCCGGAGAGTTCCAGGTCGAAGTTGCCGTACGGGCTTTCCAGCAGGTGGATGCGGTCCTGCGCCTCGACGCCGTAGAAGTCCGCGCGAACGCCGCTGTAGAGGTATTCCGGCAGCGCCTCGTCGTCGCTGGCGGCGACCACTTCGCCTTCCTCGTTGCGATGGCGACCGCTGGCGAGCAGGCCGATGTAGTTGGAGAAGCGGCTGTAGAACACCCCGACGCTGCCCTTGTGCACGCCGTTGTCGAAGCGCAGGGCGAGGTCGGTGGAGACCGCCTTTTCCTTGTCCGCGTCGGCATCGCCTACCTCGTAGGTGCCGGTGGCGGCGTGCGGACCGTTGGCGTACAGCTCGTAGAAGGTCGGTGCGCGCTCGGTGTAGCTGAGGGTGGCGGCCAGCGACCAGATCGGCGTCAGCTTGTACACCGCGCCGGTGGACAGGCTGCCGGTGGTGAAGCTCTGTGAACCGTCGTTCTCGGCGAAGCGCTCGTTGCCCTTGGCGTCGGGGTCCACGCGGGTGTGCTCCAGGCGGGCGCCGAAGCTGAGGTCGAGGCGGTCGCTGAGCTTCCATTCCTCCAGGGCGAACAGCGCGGCGCTGTCGGTTTCCGTGTGCGGCACGAAGGCTTCCTCGCCGAGGGCGGAGAAGCGGCTGTTGGCGAACTGCGCGCCGACCACCCCGTTCAGCGGGCCGAGCGGGCGGTGGCGGGCCTCGATGCGGCCTTCG
Organism: Pseudomonas sp. HMSC067G02; assembly: GCF_001813485.1. Classification (NCBI taxonomy): domain Bacteria; kingdom Pseudomonadati; phylum Pseudomonadota; class Gammaproteobacteria; order Pseudomonadales; family Pseudomonadaceae; genus Pseudomonas; species Pseudomonas sp. HMSC067G02. The sequence goes on along the minus strand of NZ_KV812632.1, from coordinate 393,811 downwards.
TAGCCTTCGTTCTTGAAGGTGGTGCCGGTCTCGCCGTCCTCGATTTCCTTGTGCTCGTACTTGGTATAGGCGGCGTCCAGCTTCAGCGAGGTGAACGGGCCTTCGAGGTCGCGGATCTCGGAGGCGAAGGCGTAGCGGTCCTGCTGCATCTTCAGGCGCACGTCGTCCTCGGCCGGCGAGCCATAGTTGCTGTCATAGCCGCTGTAGGAGAGGCCGGCGTAACCGTGCTCCCAGTGATAGGAGCCACCGACGGCGCCGCCGTCCTGGCGGCCGTCGCTGTTCTGCACCCGATGCTTGCCGGTGTCGCCGTCGATCTGCCGCTGGCGGCTGGAATGGGCGTAGCCGGGAATCCTGACGTCGTTGAACTCGCGGCTGGCGGCGTCCACGTGCAGAGCGAAGTTGCCGTCGCCGGCCTCCAGTGCGCCGGAGCGGCTACGGGTGGTGTCGGCGCCGCCGTAGCGCAGTTCGCCGCTGCCGTGGATGCCGTCGACGGGTTCGCTGGGGATGCGGTTGTCGAAGCTGTTCACCACCCCGCCGATGGCATTGCCGCCGTAGAGCAGGGCGGCCGGGCCGCGTACCACTTCCAGGCGCTCGACGCTGTTGGGGTCTTCCGGCACCGCGTGGTCGTAGGACAGCGACGAGGCGTCGAGCGCGCCGACGCCGTTGCGCAGCAGGCGGATGCGGTCGCCGTCCATGCCGCGGATCACCGGTCGGCTGGCGCCCGGTCCGAAGTAGGTGGAGGACACCCCGGGCAGGCCGTTGAGGGTTTCGCCGAGGCTGCCTTTCTGACGCAGGGTCAGCTCGTCGCCTTCGAGCACGCTGCTGGGCGTGGCGGGAGATTCGTTGCCCAGCGGGTTGGCGGTGATCACCTGGGAGGGCAATTCGCTGGTGCGGCCGTCGGCGCCGAGCGTTTCCCCCGAAACGATCAGGCAGGCCAGCGCCAGTGGCGTGAGAGGCCAGAGCGGACGGGAAGGGAAAAGGCCGGAAGAGGACATTGCGGGCTCCATGGTCATGGGTCGGACTTTTTTCAGGCCAAAGCGAACACAGGCCCTTCCCGGAGGAGGGGCGACGGGGTCGGATCGGCGTATTTATTGGGATGTTATATTATTTCTTTTTGTGTCGATAGACCCGCGTAGCCACTCTGCATGGCGTCGTGCCGACGAGCAGCGGCAATGTCCGCATGCCTGCCGGCGAAGAGGAACGGGAAAGTTCCGCGGCCAGGAGTTTTCCGCAAAAACTCCAGAGTCTTTCGCAAGAATCGCCCCTCTCGCAGCCACTACATTCCGCTATCCGCTGGTGCCTCGCGCCGGCGGAATGGGCCTGACCCATACTGATCCGTATTCCCGCGCCACAGGACGTGCCGCGCCGCCGGCACAACCCGTCGGCGGCGGTGCCCCGGGCAATGGACGCCTGGCCGGACTTCTTTCAATAACAATGGCTCCACAAGAGGAGGGCGTGATGTTCAAAGCCAGTCACGTCTTGCAGGGCGAGGACCAGACCCGGTCCGCAGCCGAATTCTTCCCTGTCATCAGCGCCAACTACGCGGTCGACGAGGAAGCCTACCTGGGCGAACTGCTGCAGCTCGCCGACCCCGGTCCCGACGGCATCGAGGCTATCCGCCGCAACGCCCGCGCACTGATCGAAACCGTGCGCAGCCGGGACAACGCCGTCGATACCCTCGACGCACTCCTGCGCCAATACAGCCTGGACACCCAGGAAGGCCTGATGCTGATGTGTCTGGCCGAGGCGCTGTTGCGTGTGCCTGACGCGGCGACCGCCGACGCGCTGATCCGCGACAAGCTGTCCGCCGCCGACTGGCAGCGCCATCTCGGCCAGAGCGACAACGTTCTGGTCAATTTCGCCGCCTGGGGCCTGGTGATGACCGGCAAGGTGGTGAACATCGACGAACGCACCGACGGCCGCGCCCCGAGCGTCATCAGCCGGCTGGTGCAGCGCTCCGGCGAACCGGTGATCCGCGCCGCGATGAACCAGGCGATGAAGCTGATGGGCAAGCAGTTCGTGCTTGGCCGGACCATCTCCGAAGCGCTGAAGAACGGTCGTCCATGCCGCGAGCAGGGCTACACCTATTCCTTCGACATGCTCGGCGAGGCCGCGCTGACCGCCGCCGACGCCGAGAAATACATGGCCGACTACCGCCAGGCCATCGACACCGTCGGCGCCGAGCCGCAGGTCGGTCCGGGGCCGCGGCCGTCGATCTCGATCAAGCTCTCGGCGCTGCATCCGCGCTACGAAGTGGCGCAGCGCGAGCGGGTGCTCAGCGAGCTGTTCGCCAACGTCCTGGAACTGGCGGTGCGCGCGCGCAAGCTGAACGTCGGCATCACCATCGACGCCGAGGAAGCCGATCGCCTGGAGCTGTCCCTCGAACTCTACGAGAAGCTGATGCGCGACCCGGCCATCGCCGGCTGGGGCGAGTTCGGCCTGGTCATCCAGGCCTACTCCAAGCGCTGCCTGCCGGTGCTGGTATGGCTGACCCTGCTCGGCCGCGAGCTTGGCGCACGCATCCCGCTGCGCCTGGTGAAGGGTGCCTACTGGGACAGCGAGATCAAGCAGTGCCAGGTGCAGGGCGCCGATGGCTACCCCGTCTACACCCGCAAGGAAGGCACCGACACTTCCTACCTGGCCTGCGCCCGCTACCTGCTCAGCGAGCACACCCGCGAGGTGATCTACCCGCAGTTCGCCAGCCACAACGCCCACACCGTGACCGCCATCCTCGCCCTGGCCGACGAAGCCAGGGCCGCCGGCGGCGAGGAGCGCGACTTCGAGTTCCAGCGCCTGCACGGCATGGGCGACGCGCTGTACGACACGGTGATCGAGAAGTACCGCCGCAACGTGCGCATCTACGCCCCGGTCGGCGCGCACAAGGACCTGCTGCCGTACCTGGTCCGCCGCCTGCTGGAGAACGGCGCCAACTCTTCCTTCGTGCACAAGCTGGTGGACCCGCGCGTGCCGGTGGAGACGCTGATCCAGCACCCGGTTACCCAACTGCGCCAGTTCAAGACGCTGGCCAACGACCGTATCCCTCTGCCCCAGGCGATCTTCGGCGCCGGGCGGAAAAACTCCCAGGGCATCAACATGAACATCCAGAACCAGTGGAACGAGCTGGAGCTCGCCTACAAGCCGCACCTGACCCGCCAGTGGCAAGCCGCGCCGATCGTCAACGGCGAGAAACTTTCCGGCCCGGCCCACGAAGTGCGTTGCCCGTACGACCTGGAGAGGCTGGTCGGCAGCGTCCAGTACGCGTCCGCCGAGCAGGCCGGCAAGGCCCTCGACGTGTTGCAGGCGGCCTGGCCGCGCTGGAGCGCCACCCCGGTGGACGAGCGTGCCGGCATCCTCGAGCGTCTCGCCGACCTGCTGGAAGCCCAGCGCGGCGAGCTGATGGCGCTGTGCACCCTGGAAGCCGGCAAGTCGTTGCAGGACGGTATCGACGAGATCCGCGAGGCGGTCGACTTCTGCCGTTACTACGCCCAGCAGGCCCGCCAGCGCCTGGTCCGCGAGGAATTGCGCGGCCCGACCGGCGAGCGCAACGAACTGTTCTACGAAGGCCGCGGCATCTTCGCCTGCGTCAGCCCGTGGAACTTCCCGCTGGCGATCTTCCTCGGCCAGATCAGTGCCGCGTTGGTAGCCGGCAACACCGTGCTGGCCAAGCCGGCCGAGCAGACCAGCCTGATCGCCGCGCGCACCGTCGAACTGATGTTCGAAGCCGGCCTGCCGAAGGACGTTATCGCCTTACTGCCGGGCGACGGCGCCACCCTCGGCGGCGTGTTCTGCCGTGACGCGCGGGTCGCCGGGGTGGCCTTCACCGGCTCCACCGACACCGCCCGCATCATCAACCGCCAACTGGCCGAGAAGCCCGGCGCCATCGCCACCCTGATCGCCGAGACCGGCGGGCAGAACGCGATGATCGTCGATTCCACCGCTTTGCCGGAACAGGTGATCAAGGATGCGGTACAATCCGCGTTCACCAGCGCCGGCCAGCGCTGCTCCGCGCTGCGCGTGATGTACGTGCAGCAGGACATCGCCGAGCGGGTGATCGAGTTGCTCAAGGGCGCCATGGCCGAGCTGAAGGTCGGCCCGACCGACGTGCGCGTCAGCGACGTCGGCCCGGTGATCGACGCCGAGGCCAAGGCCGGCCTGGAGCAGCACATCGCCGCGCTGAAGGCCGCCGGCAAGCTGATCGCCGAGACCAAGGTGCCGGGCAACCTGAACGGTCACTTCGTCGCTCCCGTCGCGTTCGAGATCAGCGGCATCGACGAGCTGAAGAAAGAGAACTTCGGCCCGGTGCTGCACGTGGTGCGTTATGCCGCGCAGGACCTGGAAAAGGTCGTGCAGGCGATCAACGCCACCGGTTTCGGCCTGACCATGGGGGTCCATAGCCGCAACGAGGAAACCGCCCGTCGCATCGAAGAGCTGGCGCGGGTCGGCAACCTCTACATCAACCGCAACCAGATCGGCGCGGTGGTGGGCGTGCAACCGTTCGGCGGCCACGGGCTGTCCGGCACCGGTCCCAAGGCCGGCGGGCCGAACTACCTGCTGCGTTTCGTCAGCGAGCGCACCACGTCGGTGAACACCACCGCGGTGGGCGGCAACGCGTCGCTGCTGTCGCTGGCCGACGCCGAGTGATACTCCGTTCCCGGGCGCCTTGGCGCCCGGGTCGGTTTCCGGGGTTCGCCGTGGCGGACGCCGAGGGAAATGACCGCCGTTCCGGTGCGTGCCCGGAGCGGACCATAAAGGACGATTTTCCCTGCCCGACAGGGGAGGGATCGTGAGGCGTGGGCCTGTTCGGACTCGTTTGAGGCCACCCACGTTTCCGGCTTGCTCCGGCAAGCGCTCACGGAGTGACGCCACAAGCGCCATTCTGCCAACCAAGGGCCCGCTACCCGTTGCTTGCACACGCAAGGGCCCGGATAAAAACAAGCAATAGGGGAGTCCCTATGAGTGTCAATACGCCCACGCTGATCACCTTCGTGATCTACATCGCGGCCATGGTCCTGATCGGCCTGGCGGCATATCGCTCCACCAACAACTTCTCCGACTACATCCTCGGTGGCCGCAGCCTCGGCAGCTTCGTCACGGCGCTGTCCGCCGGCGCCTCCGACATGAGCGGCTGGCTGCTGATGGGCCTGCCCGGCGCGGTGTACCTGTCCGGCCTGTCCGAAAGCTGGATCGCCATCGGCCTGATCGTCGGCGCCTACCTCAACTGGCTGTTCGTCGCCGGCCGCCTGCGGGTGCAGACCGAGCACAACGGCAACGCGCTGACCCTGCCCGACTACTTCACCAACCGCTTCGAGGACAACAGCCGCCTGCTGCGGATCTTCTCGGCCCTGGTGATCCTGGTGTTCTTCACCATCTACTGCGCTTCCGGCATCGTCGCCGGTGCGCGCCTGTTCGAGAGCACCTTCGGCCTCTCCTACGAGACCGCGCTGTGGGCCGGCGCCGCGGCGACCATCGCCTACACCTTCATCGGCGGCTTCCTCGCGGTGAGCTGGACCGACACCGTGCAGGCCTCGCTGATGATCTTCGCGCTGATCCTCACCCCGGTGATCGTGATGCTCGCCACCGGCGGCGTCGAGCCGACCTTCACCGCCATCGAGCTGAAGGACGCGACCAGCTTCGACATGCTCAAGGGCGCCTCCTTCATCGGCGTGATCTCGCTGATGGCCTGGGGCCTGGGCTACTTCGGCCAGCCGCACATCCTGGCGCGCTTCATGGCCGCCGATTCGGTGAAATCGATCCCGGCCGCGCGCCGCATCTCCATGACCTGGATGATCCTCTGCCTCGGCGGCGCGGTGGCCGTGGGCTTCTTCGGCATCGCCTACTTCCAGGCGCATCCGGAGCAGGCCGGCGCGGTCAGCGACAACCCCGAGCGGGTGTTCATCGAGCTGGCCAAGATCCTGTTCAACCCGTGGGTCGCCGGCGTGCTGCTGTCCGCCATCCTCGCCGCGGTCATGAGCACCCTGAGCTGCCAGCTGCTGGTCTGCTCCTCGGCGCTCACCGAGGACTTCTACAAGGCCTTCCTGCGCAAGGGCGCCAGCCAGCTGGAACTGGTCTGGGTCGGTCGCGCCATGGTGCTGCTGGTGGCGGTGATCGCCATCTGGCTGGCCGCCAACCCGGAAAACCGCGTGCTCGGCCTGGTGTCCTATGCCTGGGCCGGCTTCGGCGCCGCTTTCGGCCCGCTGGTGCTGTTCTCCCTGCTGTGGAAGCGGATGACCCGCAACGGTGCGCTGGCCGGCATGATCGTCGGCGCAGCGACAGTGATCCTGTGGAAGAACCTGTTGGGCTGGACCGGCCTGTACGAGATCATCCCCGGCTTCCTCTTCGCCAGCGTCGCCATCGTCGTCTTCAGCCTGCTCGGCAAGGCGCCTTCGACGAGCATGCTCAAGCGCTTCGACGATGCGGAGCAGGAGTACCGCGAGGCGCACCAGGGTTCCGCCGCTCCGGTAACCCAGCGCTGATCGAGCCTGCGGGCGGGTGAAGCGCCCGCGCATGGAGACGGCCCGCCCCGCAAGGTGCGGGCCGTCGTTTTTTCCGGCGGCTGCTGCGCCTCTCCGCGCAGGACGGATAACGGCAGCCGCGTTGTCCCTGTCCCGCCGCGCCGCTCAGGCGTCCCGCTCCAGCCGGCAAGCGTGCCCCGACTGTCGTGCCTCCAGCCTCAGCCATTCGAAGAATGCCTTCACCGGCGGATGACGTTCCCGTCCGGGCACGCATAGCGCGCTGTAGCCGGCGCCGTCGACACTGATATCCGCTCTGTAGGGTTGCAGCAGGCCGCTGGCGACGCTTTCCGAAACCAGGATCGAACTGGCCAGCACCAGTCCCTGGCCGGCGATGGCCGCCTGCAGGGCATAGTGCTCCTCGTCGTACTGGCGGATCACCGGCTGGCCCTCCATCCAGTCTTCGCCGGCCTGCGCGCACCAGGCCTCCCAGCCGTGGGCGTAGAGCCTGGAGTTGTGCCAGCGCACGCTGATCAGGGTCGGCTGCCGTTCTCCGGCCAGGGCGACCTGGGCCGGCGAGCCGTAGACCGCGAAGCATTCGTCGAACAGGCAGAGACCGTAGAAGTTCGGGTAGTCGTCGAGGCTGTAGCGGATCACCAGGTCGATGCTGGCGTCCTGGTGCAGGTCGAGGACTTCGCAGTTCGTGTCCAGGCGCAGGTTGATCTGCGGGTGCGCGGCGTAGAAGCGGCCGAGACGCGGCACCAGCCAGAGGGCGGCGAAGGCCGGGGTGGTGGAGACCGTCAGGTTGCCGCCGCTGCGCTGCGGACGCAGGGTGTCGACGCTCTGCGAAATTTCCAGCAGGGCCCCGTGCAGGCTGCGGAACAGCCGTTCGCCGCAGTCGGTCAGGCGCACTTTCCGTGGCAGACGCTGGAACAGCGGAACGCCGAGCCAGGCTTCCAGCGAACGGATCTGGTGGGAAACCGCGGTTGGCGTTACCGCAAGCTCCTCGGCGGCGGCCTTGAAGCTCGACTGGCGGGCCGCCGATTCGAAGGTGCGCAACGCGGTCAGCGGCAGGGAAGCGAACATGGGAATCTCCATGGGTGAACTGAATTCACCCTGAACAACTATTGCTCATTTGTCGGGAACCCCCGCTGCCAATAATTTCTGGCTCCAGGAGAAGGGCCTTGAGGCCATTCGAGTCTAGCCGAATCCAAGGAGATACAGATGAGTAGAATTCTTGCAGTGCATGCCAGCCCGCGAGGCGATCGCTCGCAATCCCGGCGTCTCGCCGAGGTTTTCCTGGCGACCTATCGCGAAGCCCATCCGCAGGCCCGCGTGGCTCGCCGCGAAGTCGGCCGGGTACCGCTTCCGGCGGTCACCGAGGCCTTCGTTGCCGCCGCCTTCCATCCCCAGCCGGAACAGCGTTCGCTGGCGATGCAGGCCGATCTGGCGCTGAGCGACCAACTGGTCGGCGAACTGTTCGACAGCGACCTGCTGGTGATCTCCACGCCGATGTACAACTTCAGCGTGCCCAGCGGCCTGAAGGCCTGGATCGACCAGATCGTGCGCCTCGGGGTGACCTTCGATTTCGTCCTCGACAATGGCGTCGCCCAGTACCGGCCGCTGCTGCGCGGCAAGCGTGCGCTGATCGTCACCAGTCGCGGTGGCCATGGCTTCGGCCCGGGCGGCGAGAACCAGGCGATGAACCACGCCGATCCCTGGTTGCGCACCGCGCTGGGTTTCATCGGCATCGACGAGGTCACGGTGGTCGCGGCGGAAGGCGAGGAATCCGGCGGCAGGTCCTTCGAGGACTCCTGCGCCGAGGCGGAACAGCGCCTGCTGGCGCTGGCGCGGTCGGCCTGAGGAGCCGCCATGGCCTGGTTCCATCTGCTGGTGGCGGCGGCCTTCGAGGTCGCCTTCGCCATGGGCATGAAGTTCTCCAACGGCTTCGGCAGGCTCTGGCCATCGCTGCTGACGGTGGTCGCGGCGATCGGCGGGATCTATTTCCTGACCCTGGCGCTGCGCGAGTTGCCGGTCAGCGTCGCCTATCCGATCTGGACCGCGATCGGTTCGCTGGGCACGGTGTTCCTCGGCGTCCTGCTGCTTGGCGAGAGCCTGACGGCGGTGAAGCTGATTTCTGTCGGGTTGATCGTCGCCGGGGTGGCCGTGCTCAAGTAAGCGATGCGGCATTTGGCCTACAATCGGCCGCGTTTCCGTTCCTTCGAGAGCAGCCATGCTGACCACCCTGGCGGTGTCCAACTACCGCACCCTGCGCGACCTGGTGATGCCGCTGCGGCGCCTGAACCTGATCACCGGCGCCAACGGCGCCGGCAAGTCCAACGTCTACCGGGCCTTGCGCCTGCTGGCGGACAGCGCGCGCGGCGAAGTGATCCCGTCGCTGGCGCGCGAGGGCGGCCTGCCATCGACCCTGTGGGCGGGACCGGAGGACATCAGCCGGGCCATGCGCAGTGGCGCCCAGCCGATCGAAGGCAGCGTGCGCCGGCAGTCGGTGAATCTGCGCCTGGGCTTCGCCGGGGAGGATTTCGGTTATTGCATCGACCTCGGCCTGCCGGAGCCAAGCCAGAGCAAGTTCGGTCTCGACCCGGTGATCAAGCGCGAATGCATCTGGGCCGGCCCGTTCCTGCGCCCGGCCAATGTCCTGGTCGACCGTCGCGGGCCGTTGTTGCGCGCACGCGGCGGCGGCGGTCGCTGGGAAGTGGCGGCGCAGCACCTCGCCACCTTCGACAGCATGCTGGGCGCGGCGGTGGACCCGCGACAGGTGCCGGAACTGCTCGGCCTGCGCGAGCGGATCCGCTCCTGGCGCTTCTACGACCATTTCCGCAGCGACGCCGAGGCACCGGCGCGGCGTCCGCAGATCGGCACCCATACGCCGGTGCTGGGCGCCGACGGCGCCGACCTGGCCGCGGCCCTGCAGACCATCCGCGAGATCGGCGATGCGGCGGCGCTGGACGAAGCGGTGGACGATGCCTTTCCCGGCAGCCGCCTGCACATCGACAACCCGGGAGGGCGCTTCGACGTGCTGATCGAGCAGCCCGGCCTGCTGCGGCCGCTGCGCACCGCGGAGCTGTCGGACGGCACCCTGCGCTACCTGCTGTGGATCGCCGCGCTGTTGTCGCCGCGGCCGCCGGCGCTGCTGGTGCTCAACGAACCGGAAACCAGCCTGCATCCCGACCTGCTGCCGGCCCTCGGGCGCCTGGTCGGCCAGGCCGCGCAGCACTCCCAGGTGCTGGTGGTGTCGCACGCCGCGCGGCTTGTCGCGACGCTCGAAGAACACCCGGAATGCCATTCGCTGGGGCTGGAGAAGGACTTCGGCGAGACCCGCATCCAGGGGCTGCGCGAGCTGGACCGGCCGGCCTGGTACTGGCCGGTGCGCTGAACCGCTACAGGCGGCCGATCTGTTGCGGCGACAACGGTACCTGGCAGCGGGTGGCGGTGCGTGGGTCGAGGTAGTCCCTGAGGAGCGGTGCCATGCCCTTGAGTACCTGCACCGGCAGGGCCGAGGTGAACTTGAACTGGCTCGACTCGCTGCCGTCGACGTAGGCGGTGAGGGTACCGAAGTGCCGCGGGCCGATGTAGAAGACGAAAGTGGCGGTGCGGTTCAGTGCCTTCGAACTGCGCACGTGGCCGCCGGCGCTGAAGGTCTGCAGGCGGTTGTCGCCGGTGCCGGTCTTGCCGCCCATCACCAGCGGTGCGCCGTCCGGACGGCTGAAGGTGCCTTGCAGGCGCCGCGCGGTGCCGGCGTCGACCACCTGGGACAGCGCGTTGCGCAGGGTGGCGGCGACCTCCGAGGTCATCACCCGCTGGCCGAGGGTGGCTTCCGGGGCGAAGCGCGTCTCGTAGGGCGTACCCAGGGCGAAGTCGAGGTGCTCCAGGCGCAGGGTCGGCATGCGCACGCCATCGTTGACGATGATCCCCATCAGTTCGGCCAGCGCCGCCGGGCGGTCGCCGGAGCTGCCCAGGGCGGTGGCGTAGGACGGCACCAGGTGATCGAAGGGATAGCCGAGTTTCTTCCATTGCTGGTGCAGGTCGAGGAAGGCCTCCACCTCCAGCAGGATGCGGATGCGCTTGTCGCGGGCGTTCTTGTGCCGCGACTTGAACAGCCAGCCGTAGACCTCCTTGCGCTCGGCGCCGCTGGCCGCCACCGCCTCGCCGAAGGTCGCCTGCGGCTGCTTCTGCAGATAGCCGAGCAGCCATAGCTCCAGCGGGTGCACGCGGGCGACGTAGCCCTGGTCGTTGAGGTTGAACTTGCCCGGGCCGTAGCGCTCGTACAGCTCGGCGGCGCGCTTGTCGGTCAGGCTGCCGCGGGGCAGGCGTTCGCGGAGGAAGGCGCTGAAGCTCGCCAGGTCGGCCTGTGGCTGCAGGTAGCGATGGATCGCAGCCAGCCGCACCGGCCAGGGACGCAGGCCGTCGAGGAAGGTCTCCAGGCGCTGGTTGGCGTCCTTGTCGCGGTACTTGACCCAGAAGCGGCGCAGGTAGACCTGGCTTTCCTTGTCGACGAAACGGTCGAGGTAGTCGGCGCGGCGCGGGTCCTTGTCGTCGGCCAGCAATTGCACCTTGCTCCCGGCGTTCTGGTAGATGTCGTGGCGGATCAGGTCGCGCAGCAGGCGCACGAAGGGCAGGTTGATCGATTCGCGCAGGGCTTCCAGCAGCATCGGCCGGCGGCCGTTGTCTTCCTTGCGGAAGTTGTTGAAGGTGTGCAGCCCGCCGCCGGTGAAGAAGCTCTCGTAGGGGCTGGCCGAATAGCGCCGTTCCATGGCCGCCTGGAGCATCGCGGAAAGATCGCGGTCGCGGCTGGCGACCAGGTGGTCGATGCCCCAGCGGAGGATGAAATCGAGCGGCTCCACTTCCACCTTGCGCAGCTCGGCGACGCTCATGCCGCCATAGTCGCGGTGGATCTGCGCGACGGTCTCCAGGTAGCTGGCCAGCACCCGTAGCTTGGCGGTGGAGCCCAGCTCCAGCTTGCTGCCTTCGTTGATGTCGAAGGGCTGGTCGGTGTTGTCGGTCTGCACCCGCACCTGGTTGCCGCTCGGCGTACGTTCGAACAGGGTGAAGCTGTAGCGTACCGAGCGGGTCGAGGTCGGGGTCAGCAGGCGTTCGCCGATCAGCCCGAGTTGGGCGGCGTAGTCCGGGTCGGCGAGTTTCTGCAAGTAGGCGGTGACGCTTTCCTGCAACTCGTGCTGGAGGGTGGTATTGGCCCGCAGGTCGAGACGGTCGAGGTCGTACAGTGGCACGCCGAGCATCCCGGCCAGGCGGGTGCGAGCCAGGGTCACGCCCTTGTTGGTCGGCAGCGGTTGCACCGTCGGCTGGCTGCGTGGGTCGCGGAACGCCAGCTTCTGCGCCAGCGCCGCATCGCGTAACGGCGCCTCGATGACGCCGGCCTGGGTCAGGACCCGCAGGTGGCTGTCGGTCATCCGGTCCAGCTCGTCGCGGCCGCGCGGCGCCAGATAGAAGGAAGGCCGGCGGTGGGCGATCATCAGCGCCAGCACCTGGCGCAGGGCCAGGCCCTGGGCGGCGAGTCCGGCCTTGCCGTCGAGGGCCTCGCCGACCTGCCGGTAGTCGGCGCCGTACCAGACCCACAGGCCATCGGCCAGGCCGGTGACCTCGCCGTAGCCCGGCGCCGCCGATAGCGGCACCGAGTTGAGGTAGGTGAGCACGATGTCCTGGCGCGCGGCGAAGTTGGCCGGGCCTTCGCGATAGCTGCGTACGCTGGCCGAGAGCATCTGCCGCAGCTTGTCGCCGATGCTGCCGGTGCGCCCTTCGGCAGAGTGGCGGTATTTCTCGATCTGGGTCGCCAGGGTGCTGCCGCCGGAGGAGTGCGCGCTGAAGCCGAGCATCTTGCCGACCTGCGACAGCGCCGCCTGGGTGAAGCGACCCCAGTCCACCGCCGGGTTGAGGTAGGGGCGTTCGTGATCGAGCAGGTCGCGGTTCTCGATGAACAGCAGGCTCTGCACCGCCAGCGGCGGCAGGCTGGCGAAGTTCGCGTAGCGCCGTTGCGGATAGCGGAAGTCGTAGATCGGCACGCCGCGGCAATCGGCGATGTCCAGCCCGGCCTGGGCCTTTTCCGCGTAGGGCGGGAACAGCCGGTGTTCGGCGTAGCGCATCAGCGCCGGGGAGAAGTGCGCCTGGCGGGTGATGGCGTAGTCGCGGTCGTACAGGCGCTGCATGAACGAAGGCAGCAACTGGTAGCCGAGGCGGCGGTCGAAGGGGCCGTCCGCCGGGAACAGGATGGCCTCGCTGGGACCCTGGCGCACCTCGTAGTCCAGGGTCGCGGCGTAGCGTGCCAGCTCGCGTGCCTGCAGCCGCGAGGTGTGCGCTTCGTGAAGTACCACGATGCCCACCGCGGCGAGGATCGGCAAGGCGAAGCCGATCAGCATCAGGCGTTGGCGGAGACGGCTTTTTCGAGGAGAAGCGGAGGCAGGGAGACTGCAGGGTTGCAGCTCGGAAGGGTCGTTCGTGGATCGTTCTGATGCACCCATGCTCGCACCGCCTGTAGCTGCGCAATTCATCCGCACCTGGGGGGAAGTCTAGTTGTCCCGCTGCAACCCTGCTGTCATTCGTGCAAGGAAAATCTCCCCGGCGGCAATCGGACGACCGAGGATTGGAGCGGCGTGGCGCAGGGGTTAGAGTGTCTGTCTGAGTTCCTTGTGTTTCGGGTCCGGAATGTCGATGCGCACACTTTTCCCCCTTCTCGTCGGTGTCGTCCTGGCGGGTTTCTCCGGCCTCGCGGCGCAGGCCGCGCCGGCGCCCTTCTACAAATGGCAGAGTAAGCTCGACGGCCAGGTCGCCTGCATGCAGACCTCGCCGGGAGACGGCTGGGTCAGGCTCGACGGCCCCTACCGCGACCTCCGCTGCCGCGAACCCCTGCGCTGACCCCATGGAGCGCAGCCGACGGCTCGAACGCAGCTGGCGCGGCAATGCCGAGGCCTGGGCTCGCGCCGTGCGCGAGGGACGCCTGGAAAGCCGCCGCCAGGCCACCGACGACGCGATTCTCCAGGCGCTGCGCCAGCGCGCGCCGCGGCGCCTGCTGGATATCGGCTGCGGCGAGGGCTGGCTGTGCCGGGCGCTGGCCGGCGAGGTCGGCGAATGCGTCGGCATCGACGCCTCGCCGGAACTGATCGAACTCGCCCGCGCTGCGGGCGGAGGTAGCTTCCGGCGCCTGGCCTACCGCGAGCTGGATGCGGCCTCGGGGCTCGGTCGTTTCGACGCCCTGGTGTGCAATTTCTCCCTGCTCGACGAAGACCTTGCCGGTTGCCTGGCGGCCTGGCCGGCGCTGCTGGAAAGCGGCGGCGAGTTGCTGATCCAGACCCTGCATCCCTGGGCCGCCGGCGACGAGGACTACCGCGACGGCTGGCGCGAGGAGCGCTTCGACGGCTTCGGCGAAGGCTTCCGCGACAGCATGCCCTGGTATTTCCGCACCCTGGAGTCCTGGCTGGCGCTGCTCGACGGCAGCGGCTGGCGCCTGCGGGGCCTGAGCGAAACCGTCCATCCCCGGCTCGGCAGGCCGCTGTCCCTGTTGCTGCGGGCGGGACTCGCCGAGTGAAACCTTTCAGCCCCGCAATGGGCGTTGCAGAGCGCTTACGCCTTTGGTCCAGTTGCCCTGTTGCGGGGCATGACGGCCTCGAAATCTTGTGTAAAACTCCGGCCCGACCTCAGTTGTAGTCGACTCCCGCAATGCCCACGTTCGCTCCACGAGAGCGGACAGCCTCTTCCGGTGTGCAGTCCTGGAACCTATGACGCCCCGTCGTCGCCCGCTGTGCGGTATCGCGCAGGGGCCGCGCCGTTGGTGAAATCCGCTTCCCTACCCCGACCGCACGAGCGAGTCCGCAACTGATCTATCTCAATAACAAAATGAGGTTGTTCCCATGTCGTCTGTCGGCGAACAGAAGGTTCAAGACGGCTCCCTGAAGCGCGAGCTCGGTGAGCGACACATCCGCCTGATGGCGCTCGGCGCCTGTATCGGCGTCGGCCTGTTCCTGGGCTCGGCGAAGGCCATCCAGATGGCCGGCCCGGCCATCATGATCTCCTACATCCTCGGCGGCCTGGCGATCCTGGTGATCATGCGCGCCCTCGGCGAGATGGCGGTACACAATCCGGTGGCCGGTTCCTTCAGCCAGTACGCCAAGGATTACCTGGGCCCGCTGGCGGGCTTCATCACCGGCTGGAACTACTGGTTCCTCTGGCTGGTGACCTGTGTCGCCGAGATCACCGCCGTCGCCGTCTACATGGGCATCTGGTTCCCCGACGTGCCGCGCTGGATCTGGGCCCTGGCGGCCCTGGCGAGCATGGGCACGATCAACCTCATCGCGGTGCGTGCCTTCGGCGAGTTCGAGTTCTGGTTCGCCCTGATCAAGATCGTCACCATCCTGGCGATGGTGGTGGTCGGCATCGGCATGATCGTCTTCGGCTTCGGCAACGACGGCATCGCCACCGGCATCTCCAACCTCTGGGCCCACGGCGGCTTCATGCCCAATGGCATCCAGGGCGTGCTGATGTCGCTGCAGATGGTGATGTTCGCCTACCTCGGGGTGGAAATGATCGGCCTCACCGCCGGCGAAGCGCGTAACCCGACCAAGACCATTCCCAGCGCGATCAACTCGGTGTTCTGGCGCATCCTGCTGTTCTATGTCGGCTCGCTGTTCGTGATCATGTCGCTCTATCCGTGGAACGAGATCGGCACCCAGGGCAGCCCCTTCGTGATGACCTTCGAGCGCATGGGCATCAAGACCGCCGCCGGGATCATCAACTTCGTGGTGATCACCGCCGCACTGTCGTCCTGCAATGGCGGCATCTTCAGTACCGGGCGCATGCTCTACAGCCTGGCCCAGCATCGCCAGGCCCCGGCCTTCTTCGGCAAGGCCTCGCGCAGCGGCGTACCGCGCCGGGCGCTGATCCTGTCGATCCTGGCGCTGCTGCTGGGCGTGTTGCTGAACTACCTGGTGCCGGAGAAGGTGTTCGTCTGGGTGACCTCCATCGCCACCTTCGGCGCGATCTGGACCTGGGCGATGATCCTGCTGGCCCAGTTGCGCTTCCGCAAGACGCTCAGCCCGGCCGAGTGCGACAAGCTGCAATACCGCATGTGGCTGTACCCGCTCAGTTCCTACCTGGCGCTGGCGTTCCTGGTGATGGTGGTGGTGCTGATGGCCTTCTTCGAGGACACCCGCATCGCCCTCTACATCGGCCCGCCGTTCATCCTGCTGCTGACCGTCCTGTACTACGCCTTCAACCTGGCGCCGAAGGAGCCTGCCGGCGCCGGCGCGGTAAGCCGCGCGGCGTCCTGAGCGGTGTAGCGCCGGAAAGGAAGAAGGGCCTCGGACGAGGCCCTTTTTTCGTTGCGCCGATATCCGGCCCGGTGCGGCGGATAACGCCGTTGGCGTTATTCGCCCTACCCAGGCTGGGGCATCAGCCCGCCAGCATGCTCAGCATCACCGCCGCCAGCAGGCCGACGTACACCCGTGCATGCAGCGCATCGGGAATCCGCCCGATCAGCGGGGTCGCCAGGCGGATGCCGAGCCAGCCGCCGCCGGCCAGGGTGGCGAAGGCCAGCAGGTCGATGTAGCCGACGAAGCCTCGGCCCAGGCCTTGCTCCTGGTAGCCGGCCAGGACCAGGTAGGTAAGGGTGCCGCCAAGAGCCACCGGCAGGCTCAGCGGGTTGGCCATGGAGGTCGCCTGGGTCATGCTCAGCCCGCAGCGGCGCAGCAGCGGTACGGTCATCACGCTGCCTCCGACGCCGAGGAAGGTGGCGATCGCACCGATCAGCATTCCGCCCAGGCGCGTCTCGCCGACACCCAGCGGCCGCGCCTGGCGCTCCTCGGCGCGGCTGAGGAAGCCGCGGCGCAACAGGCAGTCGAGGATGGTGATGGCGAGGTAGGCGACGAAGGCCAGGCGGATGAAGTCGCCGCTGGCCAGGCCGACCAGCGCCGCGCCGAGCACCGCGCCGACACCGATGTACGCGCCCAGCGGCCAGACATAGGCGCGCAGCAGGCTGCCGGCGCGCCGGTGGCGATAGGTGGCGAGGGCGGCGTTGACGATCATCACGCAGGTCGAGGTGGCCACCGCGACCTGCATGGCCGCCTGGGCCAGCGGGTCGTCGGCGGCGCGACCGAGTTGCAGCAGGTGATAGAGCAGCGGCACCACCACGAAGCCGCCGCCAAAGCCGAACAACACGGCGCTGACCCCGGTGAGGCAGCCGCAGAGAAAGAGCAGGAGATAGAACATGGCGGGTTTCCGGAGCGAGAGCGGAAGGCCAGCTTAGGTGTCCCGGGGTTGGCCCGCTTTGCGAGGTTGGCCAATACTATTCGCCTTTCGGCCAGGTACTTCGACCATGCGCAACGCTTCCATCGAGCAGTACGACGCCACGCCCCGGGCCGTGGTGGCCATGGGTACCGACTATCCCGACGGCTACCTGCTGCCGCGCCATCGGCACCGTCGCGCGCAATTGCTGTACGGTGCCAGCGGGGTGATGCAGGTGCGTACCGGCGACGCCGGCTGGGTGGTGCCGCCACAGCGCGCAGTGTGGATTCCGCCGGGCGTCGAGCATGAGGTGCGAATGCTCGGGGTGAGCACCCGCAGCCTGTACATCGAGCCCGGCAGCGCCACGGCGATGCCGGCGCACTGCCAGGTGCTGGCGGTGTCGCCGTTGCTGCGGCAACTGTTGCTGGCGGCGGTGGACATGCCCCTGGAATACGACACCGAAGGTCGCGACGGCGCGCTGGCGACGCTGTTGCTCCATGAGCTGGCGGCGGCCGAGACGCTGCCGCTGCACGTGCCCTTGCCGCCCGAGCCGCGCTGGCTGGCGCTTTGCGAGGCGTTCCTCGTCGAGCCCGACATCCGCGCCAGCGCCGAGCGCTGGGCCGGGCTGCTGCATACCAGCCTGCGCAGTTTCAACCGCACCTTCCGTCGCTACACCGGCCTCAGCTTCGGGGCCTGGAAGCAGCGCGCCTGCGTGGTGCAGGCACTGGCGCGGCTGGCCGGCGGCGAAACGGTCACCGCCATCGCCCTGGACTGCGGCTACCAGAGCCCGGCAGCCTTCTCGACCATGTTCCGCCGGGTCCTCGGCCAGCCGCCCAGCGCCTTCCAGGCGGGCGCGCTCAGATCGCCAGGAGGTCCATGAAGCGGTTCACCGGCGTGGCTTCCAGTGACGCCTGGTGGCTGCACAGGTCGAAGATCCTCTGGCAGCGCTGCGGCGGGAAGCGCGTGGCCAGGTTGGCCTTGAACTTCTCCTGCAGCAGCGGAATGCCCTCGGCGCGCCGGCGGCGATGGCCGAGCGGGTACTCCACGGCGACCTGGCCGGTGCTGCTGCCGTCGTCGAAGAACACTTCCACGGCGTTGGCGATGGAGCGCTTGTCCGCCTCCAGGTATTCACGGCTGTAGCGCGGCTCCTCGACGATCTCCATTTTCTCGCGCAAGCGGTCGATCAGCGGGTGGGCGGCGTGGAAAGCGTCCTCGTAGTGCTCGGCCACCAGGTCGCCGAAGATCAGCGGCACGGCGGTCATGTACTGCAGGCAATGGTCGCGGTCGGCGGGGTTGGCCAGCGGGCCGACCTTGGAAATGATGCGGATCGCCGACTCGTGGGTGGTGATGACGATGCGGCTGATCCGTTGCAGGCGGTCCTTCACCAGCGGATGCAGGCGCACGGCGGCCTCGGCGGCGGTCTGCGCGTGGAATTCGGCGGGGAAGCTGATCTTGAACAGCACGTTTTCCATCACGTAGCTGCCGTAGCCCTGGGGGAAGCTGAAGCGCCGCTTGTCCTCGGGCTTGGTCGCCAGGTCCTTGCTGGTGTGGCTGAACAGGACATCGTAGAAACCCCACTGCGGCGCGCTGAGCACGCCGGGGATGCCCATCTCGCCGCGCAAGGCGATGTCCGCCAGGCGTACGCCGCGGCTCGTCGCGTCGCCAGCGGCCCAGGACTTGCGCGAGCCGGCGTTCGGTGCGTGACGGTAGGTGCGCAGGGCCTGGCCGTCGACGAAGGCGTGGGAGAGGGCGGCCAGCAGTTGCTCGCGGTCGGCCCCCATCAGCTTGGCGCAGACGGCGGTGGACGCGACCTTGACCAGCAGCACATGGTCGAGGCCGACGCGATTGAACGAGTTCTCCAGGGCGATCACGCCCTGGATCTCGTGGGCCATGATCATCGCTTCCAGTACCTGGCGCATGCTCAGCGGCGCTTCGCCGTTGGCCAGGCGTTTCTGCGAGAGGTGGTCGGCGACGGCGAGGATGCCGCCGAGGTTGTCCGAGGGATGGCCCCACTCGGCGGCCAGCCAGGTGTCGTTGTAGTCCAGCCAGCGGACGATGCAGCCGATGTCCCAGGCGGCCTTGACCGGGTCGAGCCGGAAGGAGGTGCCCGGCACCCGCGCGCCGTGCGGGACCAGGGTGCCCTCGACCAGCGGGCCGAGGTGCTTGGTGCATTCCGGGAAGCGCAGCGCCAGCAGGCCGCAGCCGAGGGTATCCATCAGGCAGTTGCGGGCGGTGTCCAGGGCCTCCGCGGAATCGATGCGGTAGTCCAGCACGTAGTCGGCGATGTCCTGCAGGACGGCGTCGTAGTCGGGACGTTGGTTGAGATCGACGTTGGCACTCATCGCGTACTCCAGTGGTTCGTAAGTGGTGGGTTTCCTCTCGGGTCAGGCTGGTTCGGGGATGGTTTTTCTTGTCGTGGCTGCAAGACGCCCCGGCCTTTCGCGGTGGCGGAAGGCCGGAGCAAGGATAGGTCGGTTCAGAAGGCCTCGCCGGGTACGCGCACCCAGCCTTCCATGAGGATTCGCGCGCTGCGGCTCATGATCGCCTTGGTCACCGTCCATTCGCCGTTCGCCTGGCTGGCCTCGGCGCCCACTCGCAGGGTGCCGGAGGGATGGCCGAAGCGTACCGCGCTGCGTTCGCCGCCGCCGGCGGCGAGGTTCACCAGGGTGCCGGGAATGGCCGCGGCGGTGCCGATGGCCACCGCCGCGGTACCCATCATCGCGTGGTGCAGCTTGCCCATGGACAGCGCGCGGACCAGCAGGTCGATATCGCCGGCCGCCACCAGCTTGCCGCTGGCGGTGCGGTAGTCGCGGGGCGGGGCGACGAAGGCGATCTTCGGCGTGTGCTGGCGGGTCGCGGCTTCCTCGGGGGTCTTGATCAGGCCCATGCGCAGGGCGCCGGCGACGCGGATCCGTTCGAAGCGCGCCAGTTGCTGCGGGTCGCCGTTGATCTCTTCGCGCAGCTCGGTGCCGCGGTAGCCGATGTCCTCGGCATTGACGAACACCGTGGGAATCCCGGCGTTGATCATGGTCGCCTTGAAGGTACCGACCCCCGGCACCTCCAGGTCGTCCACCAGGTTGCCGGTGGGGAACATGGCGCCGCCGTCCTCGCCGTCCTCGGACGGGTCGAGGAACTCCAGCACGATCTCGGCCGCCGGGAAGGTCACTCCGTCCAGTTCGAAGTCGCCGGTTTCCTGGACTTGGCCGCCGCTCACCGGCACGTGGGCGATGATGGTCTTGCCGATATTGGCCTGCCAGATGCGCACCTCGCAGATGCCGTCTTCCGGTATCCGCGCCGGATCCACCAGCCCGGCGTGCAGGGCGAAGGCGCCGGCCCCGGTGGAGAGGTTGCCGCAGTTGCCGCTCCAGTCGACGAAGGGCTTGTCGATGGAGACCTGGCCGTAGAGGTAGTCGACGTCATGGCCCGGCTGGCTGCTCTTCGAGAGGATCACGCACTTGCTGGTGCTGGAGGTGGCGCCGCCCATCCCGTCGATGTGCGCGGCATAGGGGTCGGGACTGCCGATCACCCGCATGAACAGCCGGTCGCGCGCCTCGCCGGGGACCCGGCAGGATTCCGGCAGGTCTTCCAGGCGGAAGAACACGCCCTTGCTGGTGCCGCCGCGCAGGTAGGTGGCGGGGATGCGGATCTGGGGTGGGTGGGCCATGCGTCGTCGTCCTCGGCAATCGAATTCAAGGGCAGCGGCTGCGTTCGACAGCCGCTGCCGGTCGTCGGCGGATGACGCTACGCGTCGTCCGTCCTACCAGGGTGTTTCGCCGGCGCCATCAGGCGCCGGCCGCCTCCAGGAAGTCCTGGGCGAAGCGTTGCAGTACGCCGCCGGCTTCGTAGATGGAGACTTCCTCGTCGCTGTCCAGGCGGCAGGTCACCGGCACTTCGAGCCGCTCTCCGTCGCGCCGGTGGATGACCAGGGTCAGGTCGGCGCGTGGCCGGCGAGCGCCGAGCACGTCGAAGGTCTCGCTGCCGTCGATCCCCAGGGTCAGGCGGGTGGTACCCGGCTTGAACTCCAGCGGCAGCACGCCCATGCCGATCAGGTTGGTGCGGTGGATGCGCTCGAAGCCCTCGGCGACGATCGCCTCCACCCCGGCCAGGCGCACGCCCTTGGCCGCCCAGTCGCGCGAAGAACCCTGCCCGTAGTCGGCGCCGGCGACGATGATCAGCGGCTGCTTGCGCTCCATGTAGGTCTCGATGGCTTCCCACATGCGCATCACCTTGCCTTCCGGCTCGACCCGCGCCAGCGAACCCTGCTTCACGCTGCCGTCGGCGTTGCGCACCATCTCGTTGAACAGCTTCGGGTTGGCGAAGGTCGCGCGTTGCGCGGTGAGGTGGTCGCCGCGGTGGGTGGCGTAGGAGTTGAAGTCCTCCTCGGGCAGGCCCATTTTCGCCAGGTATTCGCCTGCCGCGCTGTCGGCGAGGATCGCGTTGGACGGCGACAGGTGGTCGGTGGTGATGTTGTCCGGCAGCACCGCCAGCGGGCGCATGCCGCGCAGGGTGCGTTCGCCGGCGAGGGCGCCTTCCCAGTACGGCGGGCGGCGGATGTAGGTGCTCGTCGGGCGCCAGGCGTAGAGCGGGTCGACCTTCTCGCGCTCGCCGTGGGTGATGTCGAACATCGGGATGTAGACCTGGCGGAACTGCTCGGGCTTCACCGCCGCCCTGACCACCGCGTCGATCTCCTCGTCGCTCGGCCAGAGGTCCTTCAGGCGGATCTCCTTGCCGTCCGCCACGCCGAGCACGTCGCGCTCGATGTCGAAGCGGATGGTCCCGGCGATGGCGTAGGCCACCACCAGCGGCGGCGAGGCGAGGAAGGCCTGCTTGGCGTAGGGGTGGATGCGCCCGTCGAAGTTGCGGTTGCCGGAGAGCACCGCGGTGGCGTACAGGTCGCGCTCGACGATCTCCCGCTGGATCGCCGGGTCGAGGGCGCCGGACATGCCGTTGCAAGACGTGCAGGCGTAGGCCACCACGCCGAAGCCGAGGGCTTCCAGGTGCGGCAGCAGGCCGGCTTCGCGCAGGTATTCGGTGACCACCTTGGAGCCGGGTGCCAGCGAGGTCTTCACCCATGGCTTGCGGACCAGGCCGAGGCGGTCGGCGTTGCGCGCCAGCAGGCCGGCGGCGATCACGTTGCGCGGGTTGCTGGTGTTGGTGCAACTGGTGATCGCGGCGATGATCACCGCGCCGTCCGGCATCAGGCCCTCGGCTTCCTCGGCGCGGGCCCGCTCGAGGTTGCCGGCGATGCCTTTCGCCGCCAGTTCGCTGGTGGCGACCCTGGCGTGCGGATTGGACGGGCCGGCCATGTTGCGCACCACGCTGGACAGGTCGAACTTCAGCACCCGCTCGTACTCGGCGTCGACCAGGCTGTCGGCCCAGAGCCCGGCGGTGCGCGCATAGGCCTCCACCAGGGCGACCTGCTCGTCGTCGCGGCCGGTGAGGCGCAGGTAGTCGATGGTCTGCTGGTCGATGGCGAACATCGCCGCGGTGGCGCCGTATTCCGGAGCCATGTTGGAGATGGTCGCGCGGTCGCCGAGGGTCAGGCTGGAGGCGCCTTCGCCGTAGAACTCCAGGTAGGCGCCGACCACCTTCTGCTTGCGCAGGAACTCGGTCAGGGCCAGCACCACGTCGGTGGCGGTGATGCCCGGCTGGCGACGGCCGCTCAGCTCGACGCCGACGATGTCCGGCAGGCGCATCCAGGAGGCGCGGCCGAGCATCACGTTCTCCGCTTCCAGGCCGCCGACGCCGATGGCGATCACGCCCAGGGCGTCGACGTGCGGGGTATGGCTGTCGGTACCCACGCAGGTATCGGGGAAGGCCACGCCGTCGCGCGCCTGGATCACCGGCGACATTTTCTCCAGGTTGATCTGGTGCATGATGCCGTTGCCCGGCGGGATCACGTCGACGTTGCGGAAGGCCTGCTTGGTCCAGTCGATGAAGTGGAAGCGGTCCTCGTTGCGGCGGTCCTCGATGGCGCGGTTCTTGGCGAAGGCCTCGGGGTCGTAGCCGCCGCATTCCACCGCCAGCGAGTGGTCGACGATCAGTTGCACCGGCACCACCGGGTTGACCTGGGCCGGGTCGCCGCCCTTGTCGGCGATGGCGTCGCGCAGGCCGGCGAGGTCGACCAGAGCGGTCTGCCCGAGGATGTCATGGCAGACCACCCGCGCCGGGTACCAGGGGAAGTCGAGGTCGCGCTTGCGCTCGACCAGTTGGCGCAGCGAAGCCTCCAGGGTCGCCGGGGCGCAGCGGCGCACCAGGTTCTCGGCGAGCACGCGGGAGGTATAGGGCAGCTTGGCGTAGGCGCCGGGCTGGATCGCCTCGACCGCCTCGCGGGCGTCGAAGTAGTCCAGGCGGGTGCCGGGGAGCGGTTTGCGGTGTGCGCTGTTCATGGCTCGGACTCAATCACGGGGTGTTCGGAAGCGTGTCGCTCGCGCCGTGGCGCAGCCCACGCCGGCCTTTCGAATTCTGGGTGCGGCAACCGTCCGGCGCGCTCGCGTTCGGCGCGCCGGACGGCGTGGATCAGCGTTGCTCCAGCGGCACGAACGCGCGCTGTTCGACGCCGGTGTACTCGGCGCTCGGGCGGATGATGCGGTTGTTGGCGCGCTGTTCGAAGACGTGGGCGGTCCAGCCGCTGGTCCGCGAGCAGACGAAGATCGGCGTGAACAGCTTGGTCGGGATGCCCATGAAGTGATACGCCGAGGCGTGGTAGAAGTCGGCGTTGGGGAACAGCTTCTTCTGCTCCCACATGGTCTTGTCGATGGCTTCGGAAACCGCGAACAGGACCTTGTCGCCGACCTCGTCGGCGAGCTGCTTCGACCAACCCTTGATCACTTCGTTGCGCGGGTCGGAATCCTTGTAGATGGCATGCCCGAAGCCCATGATCTTGTCCTTGCGCTCGAGCATCTTCAGCAGCTTGGCGGTGGCTTCCTGCGGCGAAGAGAAGCGTTCGATCAGTTCCATCGCCGCCTCGTTGGCGCCGCCGTGCAGCGGGCCGCGCAGCGAGCCGATGGCGCCGGTGACGCAGGAGTAGAGGTCGGACAGGGTCGAGGCGCAAACCCGCGCGGTGAAGGTGGATGCGTTGAACTCATGCTCGGCGTAGAGGATCAGCGAGACGTTCATCACCTTCACGTGCAGCTCGCTGGGCTTCCTGCCGTGGAGCAGGGCGAGGAAGTGCCCGCCGATGGTCGGCTCGTCGCTGTTGCAGTCGATGCGCTGGCCTTCGTGGGTGAAGCGGTACCAGTAGGTCATGATCGCCGGGAAGGCGGCGAGCAGGCGGTCGGCGACGTCGCGCTGCTGGTCGAAGCTCAGCTCCGGTTCCAGGGTGCCGAGGACCGAGGCGCCGGTGCGCATCACGTCCATCGGGTGGGCGTCCTTCGGAATCCGTTCGAGAACTTCCTTCAGCGCCTGCGGCAGGTCGCGCTGGCCCTGGAGCTTCTTCAGGTAGGCGTCGAGCTGTTGCTTGTTCGGCAGTTCGCCGTAGAGCAGCAGGTAGGCGACTTCCTCGAAGATCGCCGCCGCCGCCAGGTCGCGGACGTCGTAGCCACGGTAGGTCAGGCCGGCGCCTTCCTGGCCGACGGTGGACAGGGCTGTCTGGCCGGCCACCTGGCCACGCAGGCCGGCGCCACTCAGTACTTTTGCTTCAGCCATTGCTCTCTCCTTTCTTGAATTTTTTCTGGATGCTGCAACTCGGTTTCACGGGGTTCGCGGACCGGCGCTCAGGCGCACGCCGGGCTCGATGCTCAGGCGTTCTTCTTCTGCGCGAAGAGCGCGTCGAGCTTCTGCTCGAAGCTGTGGTAATCGATGCGATCGTACAGCTCCATGCGGGTCTGCATGGTATCGATCACGTTCTTCTGGGTGCCGTCGCGACGGATCGCGGTGTAGACGTTCTCCGCCGCCTTGTTCATGGCGCGGAAGGCCGACAGCGGGTAGAGCACCAGGGACACGTCGGCGGAGGCCAGTTCGTCGGTGGTGAACAGCGGGGTGGCGCCGAACTCGGTGATGTTGGCCAGCACCGGCACCTTCACCGCGGCGGCGAACTCCTTGTACATGGCCAGTTCGGTCATGGCTTCCGGGAAGATCATGTCGGCGCCGGCCTCGACGCAGGCGCAGGCGCGGTCGATGGCGGCCTGCAGGCCTTCCACGGCCAGCGCGTCGGTGCGCGCCATGATCACGAAGGAGTCGTCGCTGCGGGCATCGACGGCGGCCTTGATGCGGTCGACCATCTCCTGCTGCGAGACGATCTCCTTGTTCGGCCGATGGCCGCAGCGCTTGGCACCGACCTGGTCCTCGATATGCATCGCGGCGGCGCCGAACTTGATCATCGACTTCACCGTGCGGGCGACGTTGAACGCCGAGGAGCCGAAGCCGGTGTCGACGTCCACCAGCAGCGGCAGGTCGCAGACGTCGGTGATCCGGCGCACGTCGGTGAGCACGTCGTCGAGGCCGCTGATGCCCAGGTCCGGCAGGCCCAGGGAACCGGCGGCGACGCCGCCGCCGGACAGGTAGATGGCCTTGAAGCCGGCGCGCTTGGCCAGCAGGGCGTGGTTGGCGTTGATGGTGCCGACCACCTGCAGCGGGTGCTCGGTGGCCACGGCTTCGCGGAAGCGCTGGCCGGGGGTAAGGGACGTCTGGCTCATCACGGACCTCTTAGACGGTGGAGGAAGCGGAGGCGAGCTTCGCCGGCTGGGGTTCCAGCTGGCGCTCGATATTGCGGCGCGACGCACTGATGTGGCGGCGCATCAGCAGCTCGGCCAGTTCGCCGTCACGGTCGGCGATGGCGTCGAGAATGCGGTGGTGTTCGGCGAAGGCCTGGCGCGGCCGGTTCGGTGTGGTCGAGTACTGGATGCGGTACATCCGCACCAGTTGGTAGAGCTCGCCGCAGAGCATGCGGGTGAGGGTGGCGTTGCCGCTGCCCTGGATGATCCGGTAGTGGAAGTCGTAGTCGCCTTCCTGCTGGTAATAGCCGCGCCCGGCCTGGAACGCCTCGTCGCGCTCGTGGGTGTCGAGCACCCGGCGCAACTCGTCGATCTCGGCCTGGCTCATGCGCTCGGCGGCCAGTCGGCAGGCCATGCCTTCCAGGGACTCGCGGATCTCGTAGAGTTCGATCAGCTCGGCGTGGCTCAGCGACACCACCCGCGCCCCGACATGCGGCACCCGCACCAGCAGGCGCAGGCCTTCCAGGCGGTGGATCGCCTCGCGCAGCGGGCCGCGGCTGATGCCGTAGGTGCGCGCCAGCTCCGGCTCGGAGATCTTGCTGCCCGGCGCGATCTCGCCGCTGACGATGGCGCTCTGGATCTTGCGGAAGACGTGTTCCGACAAGGTCTCGCCGTCGTCATGGGCAATCTCGAGAGGGGGCGGGTTCTGGGTCATGGTACTGGCTGTCCGGGTCGATGTGTCGACAATGTTTGCGAAAGCTACCGCCTGGATTGCGTGGGGTCAATCATTCGTCGCTTGATTGTCGACAATCGTCTAATGCATCGCTGGTCTATGCTTTCCCCTCCAGTCGCTGTGCCAGGAGAGAGTTTCGTGGGCATCTATGACCGTTACGTGTTGCCGCGCCTGATCGACTTCGCCTGCGGCATGGGCGACGTGATGAAGCAGCGTTCGCTGCTGGTGCCGCGCGCCCATGGGCGGGTGCTGGAGGTCGGTCTGGGCACCGGGCTCAACCTGGGCTTCTACGATGCGGCGAAGGTGTCGGCGATCGTCGGCGTCGACCCGGCCGCGCAAATGCAGGCGCTGGCCCGCGAGCGCGCGGCGCAAATCGGCATCCCGGTGGAAATGGTCGCCCTCGAGCTTGGCGAGATCCGCGCCGAGGCGGAAAGCTTCGACACCATCGTCTGCACTTTCACCCTTTGCTCCATCGCCGCGCCGCTGCCGGCGCTGGGCGAGATGCGTCGGGTGCTGAAGCGTGGCGGCGAATTGCTGTTCTGCGAGCACGGGCGCGCGCCGGACGCCTCGGTGCTGGCCTGGCAACGGCGCCTGACGCCCTGGTGGAAACCGCTGGCCGGCGGTTGCCACCTGGACCGCGACATGCCGGCCTTGCTGCGCGAGGCCGGCTTTCGCATCGACGAGCTGGAACAGGGCTACCTGCCCGGGCCGCGGCCGATGACCTACGTCTACCGCGGCGTCGCGCGCTGAATCCGGGCGGCGCTCAGAGCGCCTTGGGCAGGGGCGCGAACAGCGCGTCGATATCGGCCTCGTCGAGCTTCCAGCCGTCGCCGTTGCCTTCGCTGAACAGGCCGTCGGCGAGGGCGGCCTTTTCCTGCTGCAGGTGCTGGATCTTCTCTTCCACCGTGCCGCGGGCGATCAGCCGGTAGACGAACACCGGCTTGTCCTGGCCGATGCGGTAGGCGCGGTCGCTGGCCTGGTTCTCCACCGCCGGGTTCCACCAGGGATCGTAGTGGATCACGGTGTCCGCCGCGGTCAGGTTGAGGCCGACCCCGCCTGCCTTCAGGCTGATCAGGAACACCGGCACCTTGCCGCTCTGGAAGCGCTGTACCGGGGCTCGGCGGTCGCGGGTCTCGCCGGTCAGCAGGACGTAGTCGACGCCGCGCTGGCGCAGGGCGTCCTCGATCAGCGCGAGCATCGAGGTGAACTGCGAGAACAGCAGGACCCGGCGACCCTCGGCGATCAGTTCGTCGAGCATGTCGAGCAGGTAGGCCAGCTTGCCCGAGCTGAGCGCCCGGCCGCTGCGCGCGCCGTCTTCCTGGCGTTGCAGCAGGCGCGTATCGCAGCAGACCTGGCGCAGCTTGAGCAGCGCCTCGAGGATCACGATGCGGCTGCGCGCCAGGCCGCGCCGGGCGATCTCCTCGCGGACCTTGCGGTCCAGCGCCAGGCGCACGGTCTCGTAGAGTTCGCGTTGCGCCTCGCTGAGTTCGACGAACTGGGTGAACTCGCTCTTCGGCGGCAGTTCCGAGGCCACCTGTTCCTTGGTCCGTCGCAGCAGGAACGGCCGCAGGCGCGCGGCCAGGTGGCTGAGGCGTGCCTCGTCGCCGTGCTTCTCGATCGGCGTGCGGTAGTCCTGGGCGAACTGGCGGGCATCGCCGAGCCAGCCGGGCATCAGGAAATGAAACAGCGACCAGAGTTCGCCGAGGTGGTTCTCCAGCGGCGTGCCGGTCAGGCACAGGCGATGCCGTGCCGCTAGCTCGCGGGCGGCGACGGCGGCCTTGGTGGTGGCGTTCTTGATGTTCTGCGCCTCGTCGAGGATCAGCAGGTGGAACCGCCGCTTGCCCAGCTCGGCGGCGTCGCGTGGCAGCAAGGCATAGGTGGTCAGCACCAGGTCGTGCTCGTCGATGCGGGCGAAGTCGCGGCGCCGGCCGGCGCCGTGCAGGGCCAGCACGCGCAGATCGGGGGCGAAGCGCTCGGCCTCGTCCAGCCAGTTGGGGATCAGGCTGGTGGGCATCACCACCAGCGCCGGCGTGTCGAGCCGCCCGGCCTGCTTTTCCAGGAGCACGTGGGCCAGCGACTGCAAGGTCTTGCCCAGCCCCATGTCGTCGGCCAGCACGCCGCCGCTGTCGAGTTCGCGCAGGGTCTGCATCCAGCTCAGGCCTTCGAGCTGGTAGGGCCGCAGTTCGGCGCGCAGGCCTTGCGGCGGGGTCGCCGGACGAGCCTGGAAACTGCGTAGGCGGCGGGCGAAGTCGCGCAGGTTGTCGCCGCCTTCCCAGGCCAGCGGCAACTCGTCGAGATCGGCCAGGCGCGCCGCGTCCGGTGCGCCCAGGCGCAGCTTGCGCTGCGGTTCGGGGTCGCCCAGGTAGAAGTCGGAAAGCGTCGCCAGCACCGGCTTCAGGCGGCCGAAGGGCAGCGCCACGCGCAGCGGCGGGTTGAGTTCCAGGCGCAGCACCAGTTGCTCTTCGTCGGCGTGCCGGGCGAGGGCGCGCGGATCGAGCAGGGCCGGGCTGCGGCGGATCAGCTCGGTCAGAGCCGGCAGCAGGCTGACCCGCTGTCCGGCGACCTGGATGCCCAGTTCCAGCTCGAACCACTGGCGGTCGTCGGCTTCCTCGACCTCGGCGTACCAGGCGTCGATGGGCGTCAGGTCGTAGGCGAAGTCGGCGCGGATGTCGATGAACCAGCCCTGCTGGCGCAGGCGCGGCAGGTCGTCCTGCATGAAGTGCAGCCAGGCGTTGTCGCCGGGCAGTTCGAACATCTCGCCGGCGCTTTCCTCGAGCGCGTCGCTGCGCCGGGTCGCCGGCTTGAAGCCGAGGCGGCGCAGGGTCTCGCGGTATTCCTGCTCGTGCGCCGGACGCCGTTCTATACGCCGCTGGGCCACCCGTGGCTCGCTGCCGGGACGCCCGGAAACCGCCTCGCCGGCATAGATGAAGGCCAGCGCCGCGCGGTGCCGGGAAATGCTCTGCATGCGTCCGCTGCGCAGGTCGTAGCCGCTGTGCACGTGGCTGCCGAGGGTCAGCCGCGCATACGGCCGGGCCGGGTCGATGGCCAGGCTGAGCTGGGTGTCTGGGGCGGAGGGTGAAGTCATCCGGTATGTCCTTCGGCGGAACCAGCCGAAACCGCAAACAGCCGATATTACCAAGCTCGACGCGCTTGCGCAGAGCGGAGATGGACGTATGGCGAGGCGGGCGGGGACGGCGGGATACGACCCGCTCTCGTCGGACCCCGGCAATCCCAGGCGTGCCGCGACCTGGCGGTCGTCCGGAGCAAGTACAAATGCGAACGTAATTGAGATACAGTCGCAAACCTTCCGAATCGACGACCGCCTCGCCACCCGCGAGCGCGGCGTCGCCGTGCCAGCCAGACGAGGTAGCGACGATGCAAGGCCCTGTTTCCACCCGGGACGCCGCCCCATGACCAGCCAGGCCCTGGCCGGCGGACTGTCCGTCACCGGCCGCATCCTCGTCGCGGTCCTGCTTGGCTACGCGCTGGCCTATGCGGTCACCGTCTGCCTGAGCATCTACCTGCCGCTGCCGCGTCCCGACCGGGTCTCGTTCGGCAGCCTCGGCTGCTTCGCCGTGTGGGTCGCGGCCATCGTCTACGCCTTCGCCGCGCGCAGCGCCTGGCGCGCCTGCTGGGTGCTGGCGCTGGCCAGCCTGGCGCTGGGCGGCCTGGCCTGGCTCGGCCTCGACTACGGAGCGCGTCCATGAACCTGCGTCAATCGATGTCCGGCCTGCATACCTGGTCGGGGCTGCTGGTCAGCTGGCTGCTGTTCGTCATCGTCTTCGCCGGCAGCCTGGCCAGCTTCGACAAGGAGCTGACCCGCTGGATGCAGCCGGACCTGCACCTGCCCGGCGCGCAGTCGCTGGGCGCCGACCAGGTGCGCGACTGGTTGCGCCAGCGCGCTCCCGATGCCCATGCCTGGTGGATGCTGCCGCCGAGCGCGCGGGCGCCTTACTGGAACGCCGGCTGGGAACCGCGCGACGGCAGCGAGTTCAAGGCCTTCCAGCTGGACGCGGTGAGTGGCCAGCCGCTGCCGAAGACGGTCGGCGGCGAGTTCTTCTTCACCCTGCACTACGACCTGCACGCCGGCATGGTCGGCCTGTACATCGTCG
Organism: Pseudomonas sp. HMSC067G02; assembly: GCF_001813485.1. Taxonomy (NCBI): domain Bacteria; kingdom Pseudomonadati; phylum Pseudomonadota; class Gammaproteobacteria; order Pseudomonadales; family Pseudomonadaceae; genus Pseudomonas; species Pseudomonas sp. HMSC067G02. The sequence goes on along the minus strand of NZ_KV812632.1, from coordinate 363,612 downwards.
GCATCGCCGGGATGCTGATGCTGGTGGCGCTGGTCAGCGGGACCATCGTGCACCGGCGGATCTTCAAGGACTTCTTCACCCTGCGCCCGCAGGCGGCGCGGCAGCGCGCCTGGCTCGACGCGCACAACGTGCTGGGGGTGATCGGCCTGCCGTTCCACCTGATGATCGCCTACACCGGCCTGGTGATCTTCATCGTCTACTACATGCAGGCGGGCCTGCAGGTGGTCTACCAGAACGATAGCGAGCGCTTCTTCCATGAAGTGCAGGGCTCCTACGAACGCGAGGAAGTCGGCCGCCCGGCGGGGCCGCCGGCGTCCATCGACGGCCTGATCGTCGAGGCCGGCAAGGTCTGGGCCGACGGCGGCGCGCCGGGCTGGATCAGCGTCCACCATCCCTATGACGAGGCGGCCACCGTGGACATCCGCCGGCGCGACGCCTCGCGCATCCTCGACGACCAGCGCACGGTCAACTTCGATGCCTCCAGCGGCGAACTGCTGCATGCCCAGCCGTCCTATGCGCCCGGCTACGCCACCTACGGCTGGCTGACCGGCCTGCACATGATCCAGTGGGGCGGCCAGTTGGTGCGCTGGATGTACCTGTTGCTCGGGCTGTCCGGGGCGATGATGATCTTCGGCGGGTTGCAGGTCTGGCTGGCCAAGCGCGAGGCCCGCGGCAGTCGCGGCGTTGGTCTGGTGCGGGCGCTGAACCTGGCGGTCTGCGGCGGCCTGCCGCTGGCCAGCCTGGCGCTGCTGTGGGGCAACCGCCTGCTGCCGACGCAACTGGCCGGCCGCGACACCTGGGAGATCCGCGTGTTTTGCGCCAGTTGGGCGCTGGTCGCGCTGTGGGCCATCGTCCGCCGCAACAGCGGGACCCTCGGTCGCACGCAACTGCGCCTCGCCGCCGTGCTGGCGCTGGGCCTGCCGCTGCTCGGCCTGCTGCGTAGCCCGGAAGGCAACCTGCTGGCCAGCCTGCAGCGCGGCGACTGGGTGCTGGCCGGCGTCGACCTCAGCCTGCTGGGCCTCGGCCTGCTCTGCGCCTGGCTCGGCTGGCGACGTCGGCAAGCGTCGAGCAAGCCTGCCCGGCGACGCCTGAACGTCCAGGAGGTGGCCTGATGCTGCTGGTCTTCGGCCTCAACCTGCTGGCCTTCACCGCTCTCTGCCTGGCCATGAACCGCCACCACAAGAACCTCCTCGGCCACCAGCCGTCGGCTTCCCGGGTGCTTCTGCTACGCGGCGTGGCGCTGCTCGACCTGGGCCTGGCGCTGGCCTTCTCGATCCACCGGCAGGGCGTGGAGATCGGCATCGTCTTCTGGTCCTGCTTGCTGATGCTGGCGGCCGGCACGCTGGTCCTGCTGCTCGCCTGGCGGCCACGCTGGGCATTGCCTTGCGCCGCCGGAGTGCCGTTGCTCGGCGGAGTGCTGGCGCTGCTGCGCTGAAGGGCGCGCCGCCCATCCGTGCCTCGGGGGCGGTCCGGTCCAGCGTCTATGCTGGTGGTCGTGCTTTCCCCCGGAGGTATGCGCCATGCACACGCCCGCCAGCAACACCGTCGCCAGCGTCATTCCCTGCCTGCGTTACCGCGATGCGCCGGCCGCCATCGACTGGCTGTGCCGGACCTTCGGCTTCCAGCGCAAGCTGGTGGTGCCCGGCGAGGACGGACAGGTGCTCCACGCCGAGTTGACCTACGCCAGCCCGAACGGCGCCAACGGCATGCTGATGCTCGGCTCGAGCGTCCGCGACAACGCCTACGGTCGGCTGATGCGGCACGTCGACGAAGCCGGCGGCAATACCCAGAGCCTCTACCTGGTGGTCGCCGATCCCGACGCCCTGTTCCGCAGCGCCCAGGCCGCCGGCGCCGAGATCGTCATCGACATCAAGGACGAGGACTACGGCGGTCGCGGCTTCACTTGCCGCGATCCGGAGGGCCACGTCTGGAGCTTCGGCAGCTATGATCCCTGGGCATGAGGCCCCGTCCATTCACCACAGGAGACGCTGCATGAAAACGCTCACGCTGATCGATGGCCAGGAGGTCGCCGCCATCGGCCAGGGTACCTGGCATATCGGCGAGCAGCCCGGCGAACGCAAGCGCGAGGTCGCGGCGCTGCGCGAAGGCATCGAGCTGGGGATGACGCTGATCGATACCGCCGAGATGTACGCCGAGGGCGGCGCCGAGGACGTGGTCGGCGCGGCTATCGCGGGACGCCGCGAAGAGGTCTTCCTGGTCAGCAAGGTCTACCCGCACAACGCCAGCCGCAAGGGTCTGCCGGCAGCCTGCGAGCGCAGCCTGCGCCGGCTCGGTTGCGAAACCATCGACCTCTACCTGCTGCACTGGCAGGGCCGGTATCCGCTGGAGGAAACCATCGAAGCCTTCGAGCGGTTGCGCGACCAGGGCAAGATCCTGCGCTGGGGCGTGTCCAACTTCGACCTGGGCGACATGTACGAACTGGACGGCAGCGCCTGCGCCGCCAACCAGGTTATGTACAACCTGGAGGAACGCGGTATCGAATACGACCTGCTGCCCTGGTGCCAGGAGCGCGGCATGCCGGTGATGGCCTACTGTCCGGTGGGGCAGGGCGGCAGGCTGCTACGGCACCCGGCGCTCGGCGAGATCGCCGCGCGCCACGACGCCAGCAGCGCCCAGGTCGCCCTGGCCTGGCTACTGGAGCAGGGGGTGATCGCGATCCCGAAGGCGGTGACGTCCGCTCACATCCGCCAGAATGCGGCGGCGGCCGACCTGGAACTGAGCGCCGACGACCTGCGGGCGCTCGACCAGGCGTTCCCGTCGCCTACCCGCAAGCGAAACCTGGCGATCGTCTGAGTGGAGTACGGGAGAAACGGCCTGCGCTTGTTTCCCCTGGCCGCGGGAATATGACGAAGTTGGCGAGGAAATATTTAAAAAGGAATAAGTAAATATTTATTTCCTGCGTGGGAACTTTCTTCAACTTAACCTGTATTTTTCGCTGTCCCACAAAAAAGCCCCGTCGGGGACGGGGCTTTTCCTTGCATTCGCGCTGATGCTTGCATGATTCAGGCAGCCAGTGTTTTCTTGCGAACTCGATTGATCACTTCTTCCATTTTGCCGGAGTCGTCGTACTGCTCCGGATACAGGCGCTCGCTGTGGCAGGCCACGCCATGCTGGTCAACGATGGTGAAACTGAAGTTTCCTTTACGAGTTGCCTGGATCAGGCAGTCGAACGGCGCAAATGCGGCGGTTAGGGTGCGAATTGCATCCTGAGTACGATGTTGAATAGACATATTCTTATGTTCCTTTACTTTCACGCTTATGGAGCAGCGTATATTGCAAATGTTCCCGCTCCGTGACAGTGCCAAGAAAGCTTTGTGTCGGGGGAACGTACTGGTTATGCCGGCTTTTTTCGAAAAGAGCAAGCTGGCAGTTCAGGTACTAATCAGAGGATCGATTGGCAGGAAAGTTTCCAGGCCAGGATCCTGATCAATCTGCGGGTGGTATTGCGGGACGCCGGTCTTCCCATCGGCCCTGCGTGGCAGGGGATTGCTTCAGAAGAGTGGCGACCGAAGAACCATCGGAAGGCTGTAACCCTGATGGTAGAGCCCTTTTCATCTGTGGGCCCGGTCGTGGGGTAAAGCCTGATTGACTTTCAGTTTGGTACGCAGTCCCGGATTGTATGTCTTTCGACGAAGAAAGGCCAGGACATTTTTTGAGCAGATGTCGCCCCGGCGGCGGGAATGTTTGAGCATTTGTTTCGGCGGACGCCTGCCAACCGGGCAAAGGTTATGGGCCTGGCGTCGGCGGCGCGTGGCAGGATTGCCGTTCCATCGCCGCGCCGAGGTTATCCATGCCGTCGCCCGCTCGCACGCTGCTCCTGGCCTTCGTGTCCGCCTGGTTCCTGCTGGGTGGGCTGGGCCATTTCGTCTTCACCGATTTCTTCGTCGGCATCGTCCCGCCCTACGTGCCCTGGCCGCTGGCGGCGGTGTGGGTCAGCGGGGTCTTCGAACTGCTCGGCGCCGCCGCCCTGCTGGTGCCGGCATGGCGCCGGCTGGCGGCGTGCGGGCTGTTCATCCTGACCCTCTGCGTGACCCCGGCCAACCTCTACATGTGGCAGCACCCCGACCTGTTCCCATCCTTCCCGCCGACGCTGCTGGCCGCTCGCCTGGCGCTGCAGGCGTTCCTCCTCGGCTGCATCCTGGCGCTGATGCTGGCGCGGGACGAGGCGCCGCTGGCACGACGCTAGGCGCAGGCGAAAAAAAGCCACTGTGCGGGGGTGGACAGTGGCCGGGAATGCCAGGAGATGGAGGAGCAATCGGACCTGGCGTGGATAGAGTAGTAGCCGCTCTGTCGAGGGTCTGTATGGCTATTGGTGGACTTTGTGAAGAAGTGCAAAGTAGAGCGGCCAACGGACGAACGGTGTTGCACGCGGCGGGACGCTCGCGGTAGTTTTTTCCCATGATCACGTTTCCCGTGGTCGCCCTCGAAGCCCGGCCCCAGCGCCGGGCTTCGTCGTTTCCGCCCGCCGCGCAACGGACGCAGCGGGCGGCGACCGGTGCGAAAGGCTCTGGCGTGCGCCCGCATGGCGTCCGGCCAACTTAAAGTTCGGTTGTGCCGACTGCTGTCATAACGCCATCGTTCAGTGGCCTCGGTGAGCCCCCGTACCCCCAGTTCGCTGGGGCTTGCCTTTGGTGTATCCCTTTTGCCCGGCCGCGTGCCGGGCTTTTTTATGCCCGGTCTTCTTCCTTCCGGTTTAGCCGGGGCCCGCGTTTCCTCGGCCGGCCCCTGAACCTCATCGCTGCATCGACGTCCCTAGCTACAGGCGAGCCTGTGGCCGGGGGCTTTCCATCATCCGCAAAAAGGTGAAAACCATGCTGACCATCGACTACAACAGCTATCGCACCACTACCCCCTACGGCAAACGCGTGCGCTTCCTGGTGCTGCACTACACCGCGCTCGACTTCGCCGCTTCGGTCAAGGCGCTGACCACCGGCGCCGCCAGCGCCCACTACCTGATCCCGGCGCCGCACGACCCCAGCTACAAGGCCGCCGGCTTCAAGGGCCAGCGCATCTTCAACCTGGTCGCCGAGGAAGACCGCGCCTGGCACGCCGGCGTCAGCGGCTGGGCGCGCCGCGACAACCTCAACGACACCTCCATCGGCATCGAGATCGTCAACCTCGCCCGCGACGACGACGGCGTGTTCACCTTCCCCGACTACGAGCGCTCGCAGATCAACGCACTCAAGCAACTGGCGAAGAACATCCTGCAGCGCTACCCGGACATGACCCCGAAGAACGTGGTCGGCCACTCCGACATCGCCGTCGGGCGCAAGTCCGACCCGGGTCCGAAGCTGCCCTGGAAGGAACTCTACGAGGCCGGTATCGGCGCCTGGTACGACGACGCCACCCGCGATCGCTATCGCGAAGGCTTCGAGCGCGACGGCCTGCCGCCGCGCGCCGACCTGCTGGAGGCGTTCCGCCTGTACGGCTATGCGCTGCCGGCGACGGTCGACGACGCCTACTTCGCCAGCCTGCTGCGCGCCTTCCAGATGCATTTCCGCCCGGAGAACTACGACGGCGCGCTGGATGTGGAGACGGCGGCGATCCTCTACGCTCTGAACGAGAAATACCCGGCCTGAGCCATTAACCGCGAGCGGCCGCCCGATGCGGCGGCCGCTCCCTTGCCCACCCCCATGGAGGACTTGCCATGACTGCCGTCGCACAGGTCGTCGCCAAGGCGGAAATGCTGATCCGCCGCCCCATCGCCGAGGTCTTCGAAGCCTTCGTCGATCCGGCCATCACCGCCAGGTTCTGGTTCAGCCGCGGCGATGCCCGCCTCGAAGCCGGGAAACGGCTGCGCTGGCACTGGGACATGTACGGGGTTTCCCAGGAAATCGAAGTGAAAGACCTGCAAACGAACCGCCGCATCCTCATCGAATGGCCGAATGGCGACAGCAACCCTTCCCAGGTGGAGTGGCTGTTCGAGGAACTGCCCGGCGCCGGGACCTTCGTCAGCATCCGCAACAGCGGTTTCGTTGGCACCCCGGAAGAAGTCATCCCGCGGGTGGTCGACGCCACCGAAGGTTTCACCCTGGTGCTGGCCGGACTCAAGGCCTGCCTGGAGCATGGCATCGCCTTGAACCTGGTGGCCGACCGTTTTCCCCGCGGTCTCGATGGCTGAGCATTGCCTGAGTGCGCGTCCCGCACCGCGCAGCGTGCCCTCAGGCAATGCTCAGCCGAACGCGAAATCGGCCAGCAGTTGCAGGTTCAGGCCGACGATCGCCAGCGCTACCGCCCAGGCCAGCCACCGGGTCCCGGCGCCGATCGCCAGCGGGCCCATCAGGCGCCGGTCGGAAACGAACTGTAGCAGCGGGATCACCGCCAGCGGCAACTGCATCGACAGGATCACCTGGCTGAAGATCAGCAGCCGCGCGGTGCCGTCCTCGCCGTAGAGCAGGGTCACCAGCAGCACCGGCAGCACCGCGACGCCCCGGGTCAGCAGGCGCCGCGCCCAGGGCGCCAGGCGCAGGCGGAGGAAGCCCTCCATGACGATCTGCCCGGCCAGGGTGGTGGTGACCGTCGAGTTGAGGCCGGACGCGAGCAGCGCCACGGCGAACAGCAGCGAGGCGAGTTCCAGGCCGAGCAATGGCGAGAGCAGCGCGTGGGCCTGCTCGATATCGACCACTTCGGTGTGCCCGTTGCGGTGGAACACGCTGGCGGCGACGATCAGGATCGCCGCGTTGACCAGCAGCGCAAGGGTCAGCGCCAGGCTGCTGTCGGCCACCGCCCAGCGCAGCGCCTGGCGCTTGCCGGCGAGGCTGCGCGGGTAGGCGCGGCTCTGCACCAGCGAGGAATGCAGGTAGAGGTTGTGCGGCATGACGGTCGCGCCGACGATGCCAATCGCCAGGTACAGGGCAGCCGGGTCGCTGAGCACTCGCGGGCTCGGCAAGAACCCTTGGAGCACCTCGCCGAGTTCGGGGCGCGAGAGCAGCAACTGTACCGCGAAGCAGGCGAAGATCAGTGTCAGCAACGCCACCACGAAGGCCTCCAGCGGCCGCTGGCCACGTCCGATCAGGACCAGCACCAGCAGCGCGTCGCCCACGCAGAGCAACGCGCCCCAGGCCAGCGGCAGGCCGAACAGCAGCTTCAGGGCGATGGCGGTGCCGATCACCTCGGCCAGGTCGCAGGCGATGATCGCCGTCTCGCAGGCCAGCCACAGCAGGCGGCAGGTGCTCGGCGAGTAGCGTTCGCGGCAGGCCTGGGCCAGGTCCAGGCCGCTGGCGATGCCCAGGCGCGCGGACAGCGCCTGCAGCAGCATCGCCATCAGGCTGGAGAGCAGGATCACCGAGAGCAGCAGGTAGCCCAGTTGCGCGCCGCCGGCGACGTCGGTGGCCCAGTTGCCCGGGTCCATGTAGCCCACCGCGACCAGGTAGCCGGGGCCGGCGAAGGCCAGCAGGCGGCGCCACCAGTGGCCGCCACCGGGGACTTCGACCGGTTGTGCGCGACCGGGCTCGGCGGCCTGGGTGGCCGGGGTATCCTTCGCGGACATGACGAAGCTCCTGCCGGACGCGTGCCGGCGCTGCGCGCCTTTCCCGGCGCGCCGTAGCGCGCGGGTTGGGCGAGCGGTTCAGGGGCAGGAAGTAGGAATTCGGTCAGGCCGAGGCCGCCAGTTGCCGGTGCAGGTCCGGCAGGTCGCTGGCGATCAGGTCCCAGTCCTGCTCGGCGGCGAGGTCCTGGGTCTGGCCGGGGCCGTATTCCAGCGGCCGGGCGATGAACGCGGTCTTCAGGCCGAGGGCGCGCGCGGCCTTGAGGTCGTAGTTGTGCGCCGCGCAGAGCATCACCTCCTGCGGCGGCAGGTCGAGCAGGCGGCAGGCGCCGAGGTAGACCTGCGGGTCGGGCTTGTAGTGGCCGAACAGGTCGGCGCACAGCAGCATGTCCCAGGGCAGCCCGGCGTGCCGCGCGACGTCGAGCATCAGCGCGGTGTTGCCGTTGCTCAGCGCGGCGAGCCAGTAGTCGGCCTTCAGCGCGTGCATCCCGGCGAGCGTGTCCGGCCACGGCCGCAGGCGGTGCCAGAAGCCAGTGATGCGTTGCAGCAGGGCCTCGTCCAGCGCCAGGCCGAACTCTCCGGCCAGGGCCTCGAGACTCTGCCGGTGCAACTGGTCGAGGTGCTGCCAGGGCGCCTGGCCGTTGCGTACCCGGTCCATCGCCGGCTTGTATTGCTGGCGCCAGCGGTCGGTCAGTTCCACGCAGGGCAGGGTCCCGCCGAGTTCGCGCTCCAACGCCTGGAACTGCTCGATCAGGCTGGAACGCCAGTCCACCAGGGTACCGAACACATCGAACAGGATCGCGCGCATCGTGCCTCCTCGGCCGTGGCCGTCATCGCTTCAGTGCTTCTGTGGCAGCGCGGTAGGCAGGCCGCGGCCGCTCCAGGCGGTGACCACAAGGGCTACCGCCGCCATCAGGCAGAGCGCCAGCCAGCCGGGGACGAAGCTGTGGCTGAAGTCCTTGAGCAGCCCCAGCGCCGGCGGCGCGAGAACGATCGCCAGCTGGTTGATGGCCATCGCCAGGCCGAGGGCGAAGCCGGTCTTGCCGACCGGCGCGGTATCCGCCACATAGGCCACCCAGGGACCGTACCAGCCGAAGCCGAAGAAGCCCAGCCAGGCCACTACCAGGCCCATCCCCAACGGTGATTGCAGGGGCAGCAGGACCAGCGCCAGCAGGCCGAGGATCACCGCGCCGAGGCAGACCATCACCGGGAAGTAGCGCCCGGCGCGGCAGCGGTCGCTCCAGGCGGCCAGCAGGATGCGCCCGGCGACGCCGCTGCCCTGGGCGACGAACAGCAGGGTCGCGGCCATGCCGATGCCGATCTCCAGGGTCTCGTGCAGGTAGAGCACGGTGAACACCAGGATGCCGTACTGCACCGAGATCAGCGCCACCCCGGAACAGACGATGTTCTTCATCGCCGGGTCGGTGATCATCGCCAGCCGCGACTTCACCACCGCGCCCAGGTCGCGTTCGGCGGGGTTCGCGCCGGGCGCGGGGGCGTCCGGCGGGGTGCGGTAGAAGAGCATGAAGGCCAGCGCGCCGAGGAACGCCACCAGGCCGCCGGCGAGGAATGCGCTGCGCCAGCCGTAGATCCCCGCCAGGTACGGCAGCAGCGCGGCGGACAGCGCGCCGCCCAGCGGCAGCCCGGCCTGGCGGATGCCCATGGCGAAGCCCAGCTGGGTCTTGGCGAACCAGCGCGACACCGATTTGCTGCCGCCCGGCTGCGCCGTGCTGTAGCCGGCGCCGACGACCACCAGGAACAGCAGGATGGTCAGGTAGTCGGTGGCCCACAGCGAGGCGCAGAGGGCCAGCGCGACGATCAGCGTGCCGAGGCCGACCACCAGCCGTTCGGAGTAGCGGTCGAGCAGCTCGCCGGCCACCAGCAGGCCGACGATCGGCACCAGCTGCGCCGCCGACACCAGCAGGCCGATCTGCAGCGACGAGAGTTGCAGGTCGTTCTGGATGAACACGGCGATCGCGCCGATGCCCTGGACGAAGAAGCAGGCGCAGGCCTGGGCGAAGGTGGCGATCAGCAGGATGACCCAGCGGTAGCGCTGGGTCGGGTTCGCGGCGAGGGCGGCGGTCACTGGACGAACTCCCGTGCGATGGTGAAGTTGGCTTCGCCGAGCGGATGCAGGCGCTGCAGCGACAAGTATTCGCCGAGGGTGCGTTCCATGCCCATGCGCTGGAAGATCCGTTCGCCGTCGAGCTCGGCCTCGGCGCCGTTGGCGCGCAGTTCGTCGAGGGCCTGGCGCAGCAGTTGGCAGTTGTCGCTGAGCGTCACCCGGCCGTCATCGTCCACCGCGTAGGGCGTGTCCTCCATGCCGACCCGCAGCACATCGACCTGGCTGTCCGCCTGCGCGGCATAGGCGGCCAGCCGGCGCACCGCGCAGAGCGGGGTGCCGGCGCGAGGACCGACGTCGAGCGGCCGGAAGTGCTGCGCGGCATGCTGCGGCATCACCGCCGCGCCGACCGTGATGCTGACCTTGCGCTTGCGCACGCCGGGTTCGCCGATGTCGTACTCCAGGCTCTTGGCGCTCTCGATCACCGCGCGGAACTGCTGGTAGGTCTCCGGGAACGGCAGGCGTGGCGAGAAGCCGAACAGCAGGATCACGTTCAACTGGCCGGAACCGCCCAGGCGCAGGCGCGGGTGCTCCACGGCGAAACGGGTCATGGCGTAGCTGCGCACATGCTGCACCCACTCCACCTCGTGGAACAGGCCGAGCTTCTGGCGCGCCTGGATGGCGTTGCGGTAGACCTGGAACTGGGTCATCGGCGAGGTCACCCCGTAGTCGGCGCCCTTGCTGGTGGAGTGGGTCTGCAACTCGGCCCTTTCCAGCGCCGTCGACGGCTGGTAGTCGCGCAGGTCGGCGAGGAAAGCCGGGCTGGAGGCATAGTCGAGGTCGAGCTTGCGCCTTTGCTTCTCCAGCTCGCAGATCACCTGCAGTTCGATGGCCGCCTGGATCGTCACGAAGTGCGCACCGCCCAGGTGCAGCGGGATGGCGCAGTGGCTGACCCGCTCCCACTCGCCGAAGCGGCGGATGTTCTCCTGCACCTCGCTGCCGTTGCGGCTGGCGCCGAAGCTCAGCATCAGGTCGGGGAAGCGGTTCTGCAGGGCGCGGCTGACCGCCTGGTAGATGTCGTTGTCGGTGGTCTGTTCCTGGGTCAGCGGGTTGCGCGCATGATAGTGGTAGTAGCGGCAACCCATCTCGTAGAGCTGGCGCGCTTCGTCCAGCAGTTCGCCGGGGGCGGTGCGGATGGTGGCGCCGGTGCAGATGCTGTCGAGCAGGCGGTCACCGGTGGCGGCGTGGTTGCGCGGGGTGAACTTGGCGCCGGTGGAGGCGCATCCGAGAATCAGGGTTTTCCGGGATCCGGTCATGGTCGTCTTTCCTCCATTCATCATTCCATTGAGGGCGGAGCGGTCCGCGGCGGACCGAAAGGCTGCCCAGGGCGTCGAAAGTCGTCGGTGTCTCAGGCAGGTGAAAGATGTCGCTGGCGGGATCGTTATGCGTTGTTCTACGAGAGGGATTTAAACCGCATGGCGGCGGCCGTGCGCGGCGCATTCGGCAACGCTCGTTGCCGCCGGCACAAAGACCTTGCGCAAATCGCCCGGCGTTGCGCCAACCGCCGGCACGGCGGCGCAACGTTGCCATTCGCGCAAGGTCGCTCAACTGGCGGCGCGCTGTCGCAGGCAATCCTCCAGGGCCTCGCCGAGGCGCTCGATCTCGCCGTCGTCGGTCAGGTAGTGCGGAGTCAGGCGCAGTACCCCCGGCAGCGCCTGCTCGCGCAGCGCCCAGCGGGCATACTGCGGGCCGATGTAGGAGGCGTTCACGCCGCGCGCGTGGAGGCGCTTCAGCCATTGCTCGCCGCTCAGTTCGGGGGCCGCGTAGGTCATCAACGCGCTGGCGTGCGGCCCTTGTTCCAGCGGCGTCCAGCCGAGCCGGCGGTAGAGCTGCTGGGCGATGCGTTCGCGCAACTGGCGGTTGCGTCGGGCGATGCGCCGGACATCGGTCTGCAACAGGTAGTCGCAACTGGCCTTGAGCGCCAGGCGCAGCCCCGGGTTGAACTCCGAGCATTCGAAGCGCCGCGCGTCATCCCGCGCCTGCAGGGCGAAGGCGTCGCTCCATTGCGCGCCGCCGACGTCCAGCCCGTCGGGCAGGGCTAGGCGCTCCAGGGCACGTTCGCCGAGATAGAGCACGCCGAGTCCCTTTGGCCCGCGCAGCCACTTGCGTGGCGGGAACACCAGCACGTCGCAGCCGGTCGCCTCCACCGCCAGCGGCAACTGGCCGACCGCATGGCTGGCATCGAGGAAGAACAGCCCGTCATGGGCGCGGATGCGCTCGGCCACCCCCTCCAGCGCGGTAGCCGCGCCATGCCCGGTGGGCACCGCGCTGAGCGACAGCAGCGGCGTCTGGCCGGGGGCGAGGTCGTGCAACTGCTCGTCGAGCCGTTGCAACAGCTGTGCGGCGTCGCCGCGTGCGTCGATCAGGCGCAGCTCCAGCCCGCGCTGCTGGCGCGCGGCGAGCAGGCACAGGCTGTTGGAACCATATTCGTCGAAGCTGCTGATCGCCCGTATCCGTGGATGGACGGCCAGGGCCGCGGCAAAGGCCACCGACCAGGCGCGGCTGGCGCAGTCGAGCAGGGCGATGTGCCGTGGCTGGGTGCCGAGCACTCGCGCGACGCTGTCGCGGACCGCCAGCAAGGGCTCGGCGAAATGCTCGGCGGCGCGCTGCACGCCCCAGCGCCGCTCGGCTTCCAGCCAGCTGTCGAGGGCGTCGTAGAGCACCTGCGGCGGCAGGCTGGCGGAGCCATGGGCGAAGTGCGCGTAGCTGCCCCAGGCCGGGGTCTCGCGGCGCAGGCGCAGCAGTTCGTCGGCACCGAAGGCGTCGGGGCCGGCGGGGAAGAGCGCGCTCATGGCCGCACCGCCGCGATCAGTTCCACCTCCACCGCGGCGCCGCGCGGCAGCTCGGCCACGCCGACGGCGGCGCGGGCGTGGCCGCCGCGCGCGCCGAGCACCTCGTCGAAATACTCGCTGGCGGCATCGATCACCGCCGGCTGCTGGACGAAACCCGCCGCGCTGGCGACGTAGCCGGTCACCTTGAGCAGCCGCTCGACCCGTTGCAGGCCGCCCAGCGCCTCCTCCAGCGCCAGCAGGCAGCACGCCGCGCAGAGCCGGGCGGCCTGGCGGGCCTGTTCCAGGTCGAGTTCGCTGCCGACCTTGCCGGTCCAGCGCAGCTCGCCGTGCTGGCGCGGCAACTGGCCGCTGACGTAGGCGATGCCGGCGTGGAGCACCACCGGCTGGTAGGCGCCGCCGGCGACGATGGCCGGAGCGGGGGATGTCTGCATGGTCCTGTCCTCGTGGCGGACCCGCCCGGCCACGATGCTCGGGCGGGTCGATGGCTGGAAAAGCGCGACCTCACTACTGTGGGCCGGTTTTCCCGGTCTGTTTTGCGGGAGTCGACGAGCTGCTTGCCAAATCGGCAAAACAAACCGAACTTTAGCCTTGCAACAGGCACCGCCGCGCGAAGTAGACTGAAAACGCCCGACCGTTGAGGAACGCGCAACGATGATCGACCTGGTGATGCTCAAGGACTTCCTCGTCCTCTGTCGGATCAAGAGCTTCAGCCGTGCGGCGCAGGAGTGCCATGTCTCCGTGTCCGGGCTCAGCCGGCGTATCCAGACCCTGGAACAGTGGCTTGGCGCGCCGGTGTTCGAGCGCCACAAGCACGCCCTCGAACTGACCGAGGCCGGCCGCCAGTTGCAAGGCGTGGCGCAGGACGCGGTGCGCGCCCTGGACAACCTGCGCCAGTCGATCCGCGAGCGCGACGAAGACGCCCAGCGGCGCATCCGTTTCTGCGCCCCGCACATCCTCTCCTCGGTGTTTTTCCCGCACTGGATTCCGCGTCTGCAGGCGGACTTCCGCAGCGCCAAGTTCAGCGTCGACTGCGATTACCTGCCGCAATGCCTGTCGCGCCTGCGCGACGGCTCGGTGGACTACGTGGTGGCGTTGCTCGACGAAGGCGAGGCGGTGTCGCGCCGCCTGGGCATCGACAGCGAAGCCGAGTTCCAGCGCCTGGAGCTTGGTCACGAACAACTGGTGGCGGTCTGCGCGCCGGACGCCGCCGGCCAGCCGCTGTTCAACCTCGACCGCCTGCAGACCGAAGCGCTGTCGTTCCTCGGCTACTCCGAGGAATGCCACCTGGGCTGGGCCCTGGAACCGCTGCTGCGCGACAGCGGCCTGTTCCTCCAGCGCCATCACAGCTCCAGCCAGACCGAGGGGCTGCGCTTCTTCGCCCAGTCGCGCCTGGGCGTCGCCTGGCTGCCGCATACCCTGGTCCGCGAGGACCTCGCCAGCCGTCGCCTGGTGCGCGCCGGCGGCCAGCGCTTCGACGTGCCGTTGCGCTACACCCTGATCCGTCGCCGCCTGCCGCTACCCGGCGAGGCCGAACGCCTGTGGACCTTCCTCGGCGAGCTGGCGCGCCCGGCGCCGCGCTACGCGGTGGTCGGCGCGGCCTCCTGAGCCGCCGTCTCGGCCAGCAGGGCGCGGCGGAATTCACCGACCAGGTCGTCCTGCGCCGAACCGCTGCGGCTGACCATCACCAGCTCGCGCTGGAATTCCAGCGCGCCCAGTTCGATCACCCGTACCCGCGCCGGCTCGCGTAGCCACAGCCCGGCCCGGGGCAGCAGCGCCACGCCGAGACCGTTCTCCACCATCCGCGCGATCGCGTCGATCTCATCCAGCTCCATCACCTGGCGTGGTCTGAGCTGTTGCGCCTCGAGGAAATCGCCCACCAGGCGACCGCCGAAGGACACATGGTCGTAGCGGATGAACGGTTGCGTGCGCAGCAATTCCAGCGCATCCGTCGCAGTGCATTGCGGCGGCGCGATCAGCACGAACGGCTGGCGCTCGACCCGTTGCGCGGAGAGCCCGCGCGGCAGGTTGAACGGCGGGCGGATGAGGATCGCCAGGTCCAGTTCGGCGGCGTCCACCTGGTCCAGCAGGTGCAGCGAGACGCCCGGCATCACCTGCGGCTCGATGTGTGGCGCCTGTTCGGCGAGGCGCTTGAGCACCTCCGGCAGCAGCCCGGTCTGCGCCGTGTTCACCGCACCGATGCGCAGGCGTCCGCGCGGGCTGTCGCCCTGGCCGATGCCGTCGAACAGCGCGAGGATCTGCTCGGCCGTACGCACCGCCTGCCTCCCGACCTCGTTCAGGTGTGCCGCGCGCGGCGTGCGCTTGAACAACTCGACGCCGACGCTGCGTTCCAGCGCGCGGATCTGCGCGCTCACCGCCGACTGCGTCAGCCCCACCTGTTCCCCCGCCGCGGCGAAGGAGCCCCGGCGCGCCACGGCGACCAGGGTGCGGAGTTCGCGGATCATCCAAGCCTCGAAAAAAGTGTTGCTCAGGCGAAATATTATGCGCTTTCCATCGAAATCGGCACGGCAAATAATCCCGGCACACCCACAGAGGAACCGCGCCATGAGCCTGATGCCCTTCCACCTCGCCATCCCCGTCCACGACCTGCCCGCCGCCCGGCGCTTTTACGGCGAGGTCTTCGGCCTGAGCGAAGGCCGCTCCGCCGAGCACTGGGTCGACTTCGACTTCTTCGGCCACCAGTTGGTCATCCACCAGCATCCGCAGACCGATTCCCAGCGCCACGCCGGCAGCAACCCGGTGGACGGCCACGACGTGCCGGTGCCGCACTTCGGCGTGGTCCTCGCATGGGACGACTGGCACGCCCTGGCCGAACGCCTGCAGCAGCGCGGCACCCGCTTCGTGATCGAGCCCTACATCCGCTTCAAGGGCCAGGTCGGCGAGCAGGCCACGCTGTTTCTCTTCGACCCCTGCGGCAACGCGCTGGAGTTCAAGAGCTTCCGCGACATGGGCCAGTTGTTCGCCAAGTGAGATTGCCGGCGCTCCACCTTACTGTGCGCAGTCCGTGCAGAACTCCAGCGCCGCGCAGCTGGACTGCTCGTCCGGTAGGCTCGATGTCGCGCACTCTTTCTTGCGCACCACGCTGCCCAGCGGCGCCAGCTTGAACCGCTCCGGCGGCGGGCTGGCCGGCTTTGCGCTTGTCGTCCCGTCGAGGTCGGGCTTGAAGGCGTGTTCAAGGTCGCCCAGGCGTTCGTCCAGGGTGGCGGAGGAGGCGAGGGCGGGCGTCAGGGCCAGGATGAGCAGGAGAACGCGGTAGGGCATAGGGTTTCCGGTGTGGGTGGCGATGCGCTGGAGCCGAGCACGGCATCCCCGCATGACGAGGAATCGAAGCGGCCATTCAAGGCGATTGCGTGTTGGCGATGGGATGCGCTCGCCCTCTGTTTGGCATTTTGTGAAGCGCTTCGCACCTTGCCCGAGCGGCACCTTGTCCGGGCAAAACCGTCACCGCACAGTCCCCTTCCACCTTCATCCCCCTGCGACGCACCTCGCAATGCAACCAGCATCCCGGCTGCGCCACCCTCTACCTGGACTGCAGCGCAGCCAGCGAAGATCTGTTCGACACCGCCCGCACCCGTCTGGAGTCGGCGATCGGAACGCTGAGCGTCCTCGACCTGCTCGACGAAACCGAAGAACCCGGTGAAAGCACCTGCCGCATCACCGGCTCCTTGCTGTCGCTGTTCGAGGCGGAATACGCACGCAGACACCGATAACCGACGGAGGCGGTGCCCCCGGCCCGTTCTCGTTAATGGTCATAAATAGCCAAGGCTGGGCAGGACTGGGGCTGGATCGGAGGGGACGGGCCAAGCTCTGTGCTATGCCGGCCTGTATGGGCGAGTAATTTCGACACTTTTTCGACACACGGAATGAGGCTGCCTCGCTGGTCCTGGTTCGTCCGTCTGGCGCCGGATCGTCTTCAGGACTCCGTGCGTTCTGTCCGCTGTCGGGAAGCGGTCTCTTTAAGTAGGATTCCTTTGATGGAATATTCCCTGGGGGTTATATTTTGTGGCGTGGGATATCGAGTACACCGACGAGTTCGGTGATTGGTGGGGTTCTCTGTCCGAGGATGAGCAGGAGTCGCTAGCTGTGACGGTTCGCTTGCTTGAGGAGCGGGGGCCATCCTTGGGGCACCCCCACAGCAGCGGCATCAATGGCTCCCGCCATGGCCATATGAGAGAGCTACGGACTCAACACGGCGGGCGACCTTTCCGAACGCTTTACGCGTTTGACCCCAGACGCTCCGCGATACTGCTGATCGGTGGCGACAAGACTGGCGATGATCGTTGGTACGAATTGAACGTGCCCATTGCCGACCGCCTCTATGACGAACACTTGCACCAGCTCCGTGAGGAGGGACTGATCGATGGTTAAGAAATTCTCCGACCTTCGGGCGCAAATGTCGCCTGAGGCACAGGCCCGCGTCGAGGCCAAGGCCCAGGAACTGTTGGCTGAAATGCCCCTGAATGAGTTGCGCCAGGCTAGAGGCTTGTCGCAGAAGATGCTGTCTGAAGTGCTGCAGGTGCAGCAGCCGGCAATTGCCAAAATGGAGCGGCGTACGGATATGTACATCTCCACCTTGCGCAGCCACATCGAAGCCATGGGTGGCCAGCTGGAAGTGATCGCACGCTTCCCGGATGGCGCGGTGAAAATCAGCAACTTCGCGGATATCGAAGAGGCGGGCGCCTAAGGCTATTCGTTACGACAGTTCTTCGACTTCAAAGCCTTAGAGCTGTTTCCAATTTAAAGGTATTTTAGATATCGCCGATAAGAAGTAAATGACGCCAATGGAGATGGTCTTATGGGTTTGAAGAAGTTTTAGTAAGGTGTAAAGAAGACAGATTTTGAGTTTGAGTTTGGGTTTCGAGTCGCGAATCTATTAAAGAGGGATGGTTGTTGAATAATAAGTAATAGATGCTGTTTGGGTGATATTGAAGGCACGATTAGATAGGTTGAATTCTTGCTTATAAGCACTCTTGCGAGGGGCAGATATTTTTTCTGTCAGGCTCGCCTCATAGGGAGTGTAGCCTTGGCGAGCACTTTTGATCCCAGAAAACGTAAGCCCCTACGGGCGCTCCGGCAGTGAGTTCGTCGCGTCCAAGCATGGCTCAGTGTTGAGCAATTTGTCGCGCCAGCGGGGGAGTTCGCTGTCTTCCACATCCAGCCGTTTCAGCCATTGATCGGCCGCCCAGCCCACCAGCCGCAATTCGCCGTCGTGGGAGCCGCCGTGTAGCGAGCCGACGGTTTCATAGCGAATGCCTTTGAGCGCGTGGTTCAGCAGCACATACGGAGCGGGTCTGGAGTCTTCCGCATCACCCGCGATATAGGGATAGGCACCGGCCTGGATTACCACGCCATCGCCGTAGCGGTAGAAGGCAAAGTGGCTGGAGGGCAATTGCGCACGCAGGGCATCGAGCCCGCCGGCCAGCGCCAGGCGCTCGTTGTTCAGGAGGGTTAGCCAACTGACAGTTTTGATTCTTGTAGGTTTGAACTCGGGAGTATTGGCCAGCAGACAAGCCGTCCCTACATCCAAACCCGGCATACGCGCCGCCATAAAGGCTTCGGAGGGCTCGTCATTGTCCCAACTGGTCGGCGAGAGATTGTAGGCATGCCCCGCATACCCCTGCTCCGGCTCTAGTCGCCGTGCGAAGTCAATAAACAGCTGTAGGAAATCCAATGGCTGCCGCTCTTGATATAGCAGAGGTACGGAGAACTCCAGAACACTAAGATCATGCCCCATTTTGGCTTGCCAGCTCCGCTTGCCGTAAATATCAAACAGCCAGGCGCCTGCATCGCGGGATTTCTTGCCGCTGGTGTAGCAGAAGCTGAGATGATCGTCTTCATCCATTGCCCCCATCATCTCGCGCAGTGGTTGGGTGTCACGGTATGCGGTCAGTGGCTTTCCTTGTGCAGGCTCTTCACGGCAGAGCCAGGTGAGGTGAGGCTCTGCCAGGCGCTTGAACTCATCGAAGCATTGGCATAATGACTCACGTACCAGTGGGGTATGGGCATCTTTGAAGTAGAGAGTACCGCGTAGGCAAAGCACGGCACCGATATAGTCTTCGGGGCCGCCCTTCATCAACAGGTTGCCGGCTATTTCCAGTAGATGGGGTTGCTTGGCTAACTCTGCAGCCAGATCGAATGGCTGTTCCATGGGCTTTTCCTCTTGATCAATAGGCGGGAATCATCGGGCGAGGGGAACGGCCTCGGGTCAAGACGAACATCACTCCACCTGCGATGGCGACGGCCCACCCTGCTTGCTCTACTGGCACCTTGGATCGTTGATTTTCCTGGCCACAGTCGCAGTCGGAGGGTTTCATTTCAACAATCTTGTTCTTGTTGCCGGCAATCGCTGCATAATCCTCAAGTTGTTCCCTATTATGTGGGTCAGGCGGAAACTTCATCTCCACCACCTGTTTGATATTGTCCTGGGTTGGCGGCCTGTTGGGATTCTGAACGATGATCACGTCGGGCCTGCGAATCATTCCTTTCCCTGGCTTGAACGGCGGATGCTCCGGATCTTCATCCCAATACTTGCTGATCCATCCCGGTATCCAGCCATGTGGACTGTTACCGGTCTGGCTATCGAGAATCGGCTGCGGTGGGTTCTTGGTCATGTCGTAGCTGACCTCGGGCTTGTAGGGGCTGTGTCCCTGGAGAACTTCGTCCAACTCTCCCAGCCGCTGTGCCACGCACGCCTGCTTGAGGCTTTTGCCATCCTGGCTGAGGTTGGGCGTGCTGCTGCAATGGCAGACCGCCGAGCACAGCACCTTCTTGTCCTGCGGATCGAGCCTGGATTCCAGGGTGCCGACGGGGTTGGTCCTGCCTTCGGGGCTCATGCCTCCCCGGGACAGGCTGGGCTGGTCGCTCATGCGTCGCCCCTCTGCACCAGGTCGATGTAGAGGGTCTCCGCGGTGGGGCGCTCGATCCAGGAGGTCATGCCGTCGGCATCCGTGGTGTCGAAGGCATTCCAGCCGCCACTCGACCAGACCCTGACCCGGCGTCCGGCGACGGGCTTGCCCGTTTCGTGGTCGATGAGCTGGAAGCGCCCGGAACAGGGCACGCCGTTGCGGTTAAGGGGAAGGGCGGGAGCGCGCGGGGCGGGCGTGAAGACGTCGCCGATGAGTACCGTCCCCGAGCCGCCGATCACCACGTTGCCGTGCGCCCCGATACTACCCAGCGTCACCGCCGGTAGGCCGTTGATGAGTACCGTCGACGAAACGGCTGAGATCATCGGGCTTCCGCAGGCTGAGGTGTCGCCTTGCCGTGCTGCCGGCAGGCCGTCGAAAACGACGTCGGGAGAGCCCTGGACGATGGGGTTGCTGCCATGCCCTGGCACTGGGCAGGTCGTTGGATCGGTGACGCGGGCGGCGGGTTTTCCACTCATGTGCGGGTCCTTGCATCAGTGAGATGTGCTGGCCGTTCTGGCGGCCAATTCGGGATTGAACGAGTCGGCACCTATCGCCAGCGGAAGAAACGCAGAAGGGGACTTCTCCTTGTCCCACCTCCCGGCATTGGTTTCTTCTCCGGCCCGCCGAGGACCGTAGCGAGGTGCGCCGGTCAGTCTTGAGGGTGCGACGCGGAAGCGCCGGCTACCTGCAGCGCTGCAACTTCCAGCCGGGCGTCGCGGCGGGTCTGCTCCGTATGGCCCTGGATGATGCCGGGAATCAGGAAGGCATCGACGATCCACCAGATGCCGGTAATGATCAGGGGGAACAGGGTGAAACAACCGATCAGCGTGATGATCAGTTGGGTAACCGCCGTGCCGGTTTTCCCCAGGTAGAAGCGGTGTGCGCCGAAACCGCCCAGGAAGAACCACAGAAGATAGGCGGTGCCGGTGGATTTCTGGGCGTTGGAAACTTTCTGCTCCACGAGCATTTCAGACTGTAGTGACATGAGTTTTCCCACTGATCCATGCGGAAGACATGGTGGGAATTGAAACGTTGCCAACGGTGTTTTTTCAAGCGTCCAGTCTGAGGATGTTTTTGATTTGTAGTTTTATTGCGGGGCTCTGGAAGAGTCGGCCAGGAGTCGGAACTCCTGGACTTCGTAGAAGTGCTTAAAACAAACTGGCGAGTGGCTGGAGTTTATGGGCGAAAGGCGTCCGGCCGGGCGCCTTTCGCTTTTGTCCGTTAACTTCATAGTGGCGTGGTTTCGAACTTTATCTTTTGATAGTTCTCGAAAATGAACCTGTCTTCCGGCGACAGGGCCGTTTCGTCGAAGGGCAGGATCGCGCCGTCATGCATGACCTTGTAGTCGCGAGAGGTGATTTTCGTCTCCGCCGTGGTGAATGTACTCATGAAGCGCTTATGGGCATCCCCCTGGAACTCCTTCCTGTGCTGGAGGAAGTAGGCGAAGTCCATGTGCCCAACCATGAAGACGATGCTCCAGTCCTTCCTGGCGGCTATGTCCCATTTCCACATGGCGGAGAGTTTCCGCCTAATGGCCTGGTCGGACTCCCTCAGGGCCTTCTTGAGACAGTCGAAGGCGTAGGTACTGTCTATGTCGAATTCGCAGATGGTCAGGTAGTTCACGAACTTTTCGCCGAAGACACAACTGGAGCCGAGGGTGAAAATCTCGTATCCCGGGTAATACCTGCGAAAGAAATCAAGTTCCGTCAGGAACCAGTCTTCCAGTGCGGGTCGGCTGCTCTTTCCGTAGACGTTCTTGACGATGTCTGGCGTATATTCGAACCCTTCGCTGGTGCAGGTCAGAACGTTCTTCTCATCTTTGGCGATGACTATCCTGTTTTTTGCTCCTTTCGGTTCCTTTTTCATTTTTCTTGTCCTTCGAGCGTCTGTGGAGGCCGGTTTATCGTGTTTTGGAATCTCTGTTTTAGGTTTCGCTTTCCAGGGATATAAGACGCCTGCTTACCCTGGTAGTGAGTGTCTAGCTCAAATTCTTTTTCTTTGCTTGACGAAAAGTATGCGTCGGTTTCTCGGAGGCTCGTTTTCTTGGACGGGGAGTTTCGAACCTGAATCCATGAATGTTTTCCTGCCAGCGTTCCAGAGCCTTGTTGGCGGCGGAATCGAACGGTCTCATTAACAGATTCGGGAAATATCATTCCGCGCGTCCGCAGCCAAAAGGGCGGGCTGGCGAAGCTCGCCGGGTGCCGGTCACGGTAGGGGAGGGAGCAGCAAGGCGAGCCGGCAACAGGAAAGGCCCGGCGCTGTAGGAGCAGGCAAGGAACTGGGCAAAGAAAAAGCCCCTGAAATTCACTAGGAAAATCAGGGGCTTATCGTTTGCGTTTGGTGGAGCCGGGGGGATTTGAACCCCCGTCCGCCAGCTCTCCGCTATCGGTTCTACATGCTTAGCCAGCTCTACTGAGTTAACTCCGCGCCGCCCGAGTGGCAGGGTGCTTGGAGCGAGCTGTATGAGTTTTAGCCGTTACGTCTACAGCGAACTTGGCGGCGATCCTGTTCTATCTGACAGTCGTTTCGGGTTTACAGGCATCCCCTAGCGACTGCTAGCCGCATTAAGCAGCTAGAGCGTAGTTGTCGTCGTTGGCAACTATAAGTTTGCAGCAGCGAATTTACGAGTTCTGCTACCAGCTCGGCATGCCCCTCAAGTTTTGTTACCGGCGTCGAATCCTAATCGGCCCCAAAACCTTGACAGGTCGACAACCAGTCTACGGCAAAGGGCTGCGAGAGTCCAATCCGCCGCTCATAAACCTTTGACGCCGCTGGGTTTCCCCTCCGGAGGCGGGCTCAGGTCCAGGGGTTTGTCCGGTGCCTTGGCGTTCCGCCCGGGCGCCAGCTGTTTTTCCACGTCGGCCTGGATCGCCTGCAACACCGGTTGCAGGTCGCGCATGTTGTCGCGGACCTCGGGGTAAGGGTGGTCCTTGGCGAAAGCGGCGATGCGTTCCAGCAACTGGGCGCGCACCGGGGAGGGCAGGTGGATGAACAGCTCGGGCATTTCCTTGGCCAGTTCGGCGGAGTAGAGCACCAGGTCCTGGCGCTCGAACTGGGCGGTGAGGCCGAGGTAGTCGAGGGCGCTGCCGGTGAGCATCGCCGCGGCCGCCTTGGTTTCCTGCATGCCCTGCAGGCGCGCGGGGTTGCGCTGCTCGGCCTGGGACAGGGTCATCCAGAATTCGACGGTGAGGGTGAACAGGATCGACTGCTCGCGCAGCGAGTAGCTCATCAGGCCCAGCGCCTCGGCGCCGTAGGGCTGTTTGGCGGCGCGGAAGTCGAAGTACAGGCGCATCAGCTCCTTGAGCTTGAACAGTACTTCGCGGGCCTCGTTCTGGCGGATCTCCAAGGGGCTGTAGATGTTCAGCTGCGGGCGGAAGTTTTCCTCGCTGACCATGCGCAGGTAGAGCGGCCCGGTGAATTCGCCGCTGCGTCGCGGCAGGGCGTTCTTCTGGGTTTCCTCGATCTTCTTCAGGGCGTCGATCAGCACCTGGTAGTCGTGGCTGTCCCAGGGCTTCTGGATGTCCGGGATGCGCTGGCCGAGGTAGTAGAGGTCGGCGGCCGCGAGCGGGCGGCCGAGAACCAGTAAAAGGATGGCCAGCGGCCAGAGCAGGCGGCGTGATAGGGTCGGCACGGACTTTCCTTGCGGGGCGCGTGGATCGGCCTAGGTTAGCGATGGCCGGGGCCGCCGTCACCCCGCGCTTCGATTGGGGCGGACGGGATGGCAACGGCGCAGTGGGACGGCTTGCAGGCGGTATTCGAGGATCTCGGCGGCTACGGCGCGCTGGCGCGCCAGGCGGCGCAGGGCGAGGGGCCGCTGGTGGGGCATCTGCAACGGACCAACATCCAGCTCGCGGCGATCCCGGTGTTCACCCGCAAGGGAGTCGCCGAGACCACGGTCAACGACCTGCTGGAGGCGGCGCGGGTCTCGCGGCGGACTTTCTACAAGTATTTCGCCGGCAAGCTGGAGGTGCTGGAAAGCATCTACCACAGCGCCGTGCAATTGCTGCTGGCGCGCTTCGGCGGGCTGCGCAGCGAGGCCGGCAGCGACGAGGACTGGCTGCGGGCGATGGTCTCGCTGTTCTTCGACTACCACCTGGCGGTCGGTCCGATCATCCGCATGATGCAGGAGGAGGCCCTGCATGCCGGCTCGCCGCTGGCGGCGCACCGGCAGCGCGCGCACCTGAAGATTATCGAGCTGTGGGCCGAGCGCCTGGGCGCCCAGGGTGCGGCCCACGATGCGCTGACCTACCGGGTGCTGATCTGGGCGATGGAGGCGGCTTCGCTGGAGCTGCTCAATGCCAGCGACCCGCTGGAGCTGCCGCGGGTCAAGCGGGTGCTCGGCGACCTGCTGGTGGGTACGCTCTGTCCCAGCACCCAGGCTCCGACGAGACTGCAAGGGTAACAGCCGGGCAGTCGCCGCTCGCGCCTACAGAACCTAGGTTGGGCTCGCAGCCCGCCGTGGCCATGCTCTGATGCCCTGTCATAACAACAAGACGGGAGACGTGCGTCCATGTCCGCGACACCCTATCTGCTGCAACCGCCGCTGGCGGTCGGATTCGCCCGCCTGGGCTTCGGCTCCCTCTCGCTGGAGTCGTTGCGCGAGCGCTACGCCGCACCGTCCAGCGGCTCGCGCTTCATCGAGCTGGACGGTTTCCCGCTGCACTACCGCGACGAAGGCAGCCGCGACAAGCCGGTGCTGGTGATGATCCACGGCGTGGTCGCCTCGCTGCACACCTGGGACGACTGGGTGAAGGCGATGTCGCCCTACTTCCGCATCGTGCGCTTCGACGTGCCGGGCTTCGGCCTGACCGGGCCGGGGCGTGACAGCCGTTACTCCGGCGAGCGCATGGTGGCGATCCTCGGCCAGTTGCTCGATTTCCTGAAGATCGACAAGGCCTCGATCGCTGGCAACTCCCTGGGCGGCTATATCGCCTGGAACTTCGCCCTGGCGCAGCCGCAGCGAGTGGAGCGGCTGGTGCTGATCGACCCGGCCGGTTACCAGATGCGCAAGGTGCCGTGGATGATCGCCTCGGCGGCGCTGCCCGGCTCGACCCTGGCGATGCCGCTGTGGATGCCGCGGGCGCTGATCGCCCAGGGCATCAAGGAAGTCTATGGCGAGCCGGGGCGGATCAAGCCGGGGGTGGTCGACCGTTACTACGACCTGAGCCGCCGCCCGGGCAACCGCAAGGGCATGATGGAGATCTTCCGCGTGTTGCTGAAGGTCAACCGCGAGGAACTCGGCACCTCCGGCGAACGCATCGCCCGGATCGTCGCGCCGACCCTGCTGATGTGGGGCGAACGCGACCGCTGGATCTCGCCGAAGCACGTACCGCTGTGGCAACGCGACCTGCCGGGGATCCAGGTGAAGACCTATCCGGGCGTCGGGCATATCCCCATGGAGGAGATTCCCGAGCAGACCGCGGCGGATGCACTGCGCTTCCTGATGGCCTGATCCCAGGCCGTCATGAAGAAGCCCGCGCTGGTCAGTCGCGGGCTTTTTAATGCATGGACGAAAGGCCGAAATACCAGGCAGGGCAGGGAAGCGATGCAAGCCCCTCTCGCGGCGCGGAGGGGCGGTGAGGAGGGTCAGGCGGCCTTCGGTTCCGGTTCGAACTGGTCGCGGTACTGCTCGATGAGGTGCAGGTTATTGTGCTGCCAGGGGTGGAAGTCCTTCTTGTAGAAGTCCAGGTACACGCCCACCAGCGAGCGGAACACGCCGTCCTTGCCCCACAGCCACTTGATGCCGTCGCGCCAGACCTTGAAGTTCCACAGCAGGCCGTCGCGCTTGAGCATGTGGACCAGGCCCTTGGTGGTGTCGAGGGCGAAGAAGAAGGTGCCCTGGATCATCGCCCGGCGGCGCAGCCTGGCCTTGCCGTTGACCAGCATGAACACGTCGTAGGCCACTGCCTTGTGCTCGGTTTCCTCCAGTGCGTGCCAACGCCACAGGCGGGCCATGGTCGGGTCGGCGCCTTCCAGCCACCTGGGGTTGCTCAGCAGGCCGTCGGCCATGATCGCGGTGAGGTGCTCCAGGGCCGCGGTGGCTGCCAGTTGCCGCGACGGGTGCAGTTTCTGCTGGGCGAAGCGGATGCGCCGCTTGGCGCCGCCTTCCAGGCGGTCGATGTCGTAGCCGAGGGCGCGCAGGCGGTCGCTGTAGACCAGGTGCTCGCGGCTGTGGTGGCCTTCCTGGCCGATGAAGCCACGGATCTGCTGCTTCAGCGCCGGGTCCTCGACCCGCTCGCGGTAGTGGCGCACGGAGTCGATGAAGAAGCGCTCGCCATCGGGGAACAGCACCGACATGGCGTTGAACATGTGGGTCTTGAAAGCGTCGCCGCTGTGCCAGTGGCGCGGCATCGGATCGGGCAGGTCGAAGTCCAGATGACGCGGGCGGATCTCCAGACCTTCGGGGGTGGTGCTGGCCATAGCGGCTCCCTGTGATGGTGAAGGACCATGGGATCGACTATCGCTTGCGGGGGATAGCCTCACAAGGTTATCTTCTGCCAACTTTCCGGTCATATCCGGCCAGCGGTCAGAACAATAAACAGCCATGAAACAACCGCTCAATTTCACCGCCGAACTGGTGCCGGTGGCCTATGCCGAGGCACTCCTCGATCTCGTCGCAGAGTCCGGCGTGTCCCGCCAGGCGCTGTTCGACGCTGCGCGGGTGCGTCCCGAGGTGCTGGACAGCCCGAACGGCCGCCTGTCCTTCCTCGACTTCAACCAGCTCACCTACAGCGCCCAGGCCCTGTGCGGCGAGCCGGCGCTGGGGCTGGTGCTCGGCCAGCGCCTGAACGTCTCCGCCCACGGCATCCTCGGCTACGCGGTGCTGTCCAGCGCCAACCTGGGCAAGGCCATCCAGTTCGCCCTCAAGTACTACCGGGTGCTCGGCCTGGCCTACGAACTGGAACTGGTGCTCGATGACGGCCGCGCCGAGTTGCGCGCGGTGGAGTCGATGCCGCTGGGCGCCGCTTCGGTGTTCGCCGCCGAGGGCCTGATGGCGACGCTGTATTCCATCGCCTGCTTCCTGGTCGGCGAGCCGTTGCAGGACGTGCGGGTCGGCTTCGCCTATCCGCCGCCGGCCCATGCCCGGCGCTACGCCGAGGTGTTCGGGGTGGCTGCGGAGTTCGAGCAGCCCTGGCACTGGCTGAGCATGCCCAGCGAGTACCTGGAACGACCGATGGCGCTGGCCAACCCGGCCACGGTGCAGATGTGCGAGCAGCAGTGCGAGGCGCTGCTGGCCACCCTGGACGTCCAGGAAGGCCTGCTGACCCGTGTGCGCCGCCTGCTGCTGGCGCGTCCCGGCGACTTCCCCGACCTCGAACAGGCCGCCCGCGAACTGCACACCAGCGGGCGCAGCCTGCGCCGGCACCTGTCGTCGCTGGGCACCACCTACCAGCAGGTCCTCGACGATGTGCGCAAGCGCCTGGCCCTGCAATACCTGACCACCACCCAGCTACCGCTGTACGAGATTGCCCTGTTGCTCGGCTTCAACGACTCGTCGAACTTCCGCCGGGCGTTCCGCAAGTGGACCGGCAAGCTGCCCAGCGACTACCGCGAAGCGCCCTGAGCCGACGCCGACGGTCCTCGGCACCAGGCGGATGTGCCATGCTTGGCGTTTCATAGAAATCCATGGCGCGCTTGCCGCGCCGACCGTGATCGGAGTCTTGCATGTCGACATCCCCCGCGCTGATCCGCGAAACCTTTCCCGTCGGGCCTTTGCAGTGCAACTGCACCATCATTGGCGATCCGCTGACCAGGAAGGCCATCGTCGTCGATCCGGGCGGCGACCACGAACTGATCCTGCAGCGCCTCGACCGCCTCGGCCTGCAGGTGGTCAGCATCATCCATACCCACGCGCACCTGGATCACTTCCTCGCCTCCGGCGAGATGAAGAAGCGCACCGGCGCCAGCCTGCACCTGCACAAGGACGACCAGTTCCTCTGGGACAACCTGGAGATGCAGTGCCAACTGTTCGGCGTGCCCTACACGCCGGTGCCGGCCCCGGACCGCTGGCTGGCCGACGACGAGGAACTGGCCTGCGGTTGCGGAGTGGCACTGCACACGCCGGGGCATACGCCGGGCTCGATGAGTTTCTGGTTCCCCCGGGCGAAGCTGCTGATCGCCGGCGACACCCTGTTCCGCCGTGGCATCGGCCGCACCGACCTGTGGGGCGGCGACTCGGCGGCGATCCAGCGTTCGATCAGGCAGCGCCTGTACAGCCTCGACGAGGACGCCACGGTGGTCGCCGGCCACGGCCCGGACACCACGCTGGGCGAGGAGATGCGCGAGAATCCCTTCGTCAGGGGCTGAAAAGGATTTTTCCGAGCATCGGGAATTTTGCCACCTGGCTATGCTCTAAGATGTCGGCCGCCCCTCACGCAGGGGCGTTTCAGTACCTCGAGGAGTAGTTTTCCCATGTTCACCTCCCGTTGCCTGCCTCTGGCCGCAGCCGTCACCGCACTGGCGCTGCTCGCCGGTTGTGCCAACAACAACCCCTACGACACGCAAAGCCAAAGCCAGGGTGGCATGAGCAAGACGGCCAAGTACGGCGGACTGGGTGCGCTGGCCGGCGCCGTCGCCGGCGCCGCGATCGACCACAACAACCGTGGCAAGGGCGCGTTGATCGGCGCTGCCGTTGCCGGCGCGGCCGCCGCGGGTTATGGCTACTACGCCGACAAGCAGGAAGCCGAGCTGCGTCGGCAGATGGAAGGCACCGGCGTGGAAGTGCAGCGCCAGGGCGACGACATCAAGCTGATCATGCCGGGCAACATCACCTTCGCCACCGATTCGGCGAACATCGCTCCGAGCTTCTACGCGCCGCTGAACAACCTGGCGAACTCGTTCAAGCAGTACAACCAGAACACCATCGAGATCGTCGGCTACACCGACAGCACCGGCAGCCGCCAGCACAACATGGACCTGTCCCAGCGTCGTGCGCAGAGCGTGGCCGGCTACCTGACCGCCCAGGGCGTCGACGGCACCCGCCTGAGTACCCGCGGCATGGGCCCGGACCAGCCGATCGCGAGCAACTCCACCGCCGACGGTCGCGCGCAGAACCGGCGCGTCGAGGTCAACCTGCGACCGGTTCCGGGCGCCCAGGGCCCGGCGCAGACCCAGCCGCAGTACTGATCGCGGCCTGGACGAAAAAGCCCGCCATTCGGCGGGCTTTTTCATGGGCGCTGGTCGGCGCTCTTCGTCCTACGCCTTGGCGTTACCGGGAAACTCGCGGTGCAGGCTGTCGAGCAACTGGTCCTTGCGCTCCCACAGCTGGTTGACCCATTGCTGGAATTCCGCGCGGTAGCCGGCGTCCTGGTCGTAGCTCTTGCCGACGAACTGGCGCGGAATCTCCAGTTCCTCGAAGCGCACCACGACGTCCTTCAGGCGTCCGGAAAGCAGGCACCAGAAGGTCGGGCTGCCGTCCGGGTAGTGGATGGTCACGTTGACCAGGGTCTTCAATTGCTCGCCCATGGCGTCGAGGACGAAGGCGATGCCGCCGGCCTTGGGCTTGAGCAGGTGGCGGAACGGCGACTGCTGCTCGTCGTGCTTGGCGCGGGTGAAACGGGTGCCTTCGAGGAAGTTGAACACCGCTACCGGGATGCGGCTGAACTTGGCGCAGGCCTTGCGCGTGGTCGCCAGGTCCTGGCCTTTCTTCTCCGGGTGCCTGGCCAGGTAGGCCTTGCTGTAGCGCTTCATGAAGGGGAAATCGAGGGCCCACCAGCACAGGCCGATGATCGGGACCCAGATCAGTTCCTGCTTGAGGAAGAAGCGCAGCAGCGGGATGCGCCGGTTCAACTGGTATTGCAGGACGAGGATGTCGACCCAGCTCTGGTGGTTGCTGGTGACCAGGTAGGAGTGTTGGTACTCCAGGCCCTCCAGGCCCTGGACGTTCCAGCGGGTGCGCTGGACCAGGTTCATCCAGCCCTTGTTGCAGGCGATCCAGCCTTCGGCGATCAGGCTCATGATCTTGCTGCACAGGCGCTGGGCGGCGGCGAACGGCAGGAGCAGCTTGACCAGGGTCATGCCGAACAGCAGGCAGGCCCAGCACAGGGTGCTGGACACCAGCAGCAGGCCGGCCAGGGAGCCGCGCAGGAAATGGGGGAGAAACGACAGCATCAAGGAGTCCTTGTACGTAGGCGCCCGGCCAGGGCCGGGCGCGTGGAGCGGGGCGTGGTCCCGCCGTTCACATGGCACATCCTCGTGCCTGGCCGAAGCCAGTGCCGCCCACTGGGCGGCGTTCCTTCAGGCCGGGGCCTGGGCGTCCGCCTGGATGGCGGTGAGGGCGATGGTGTAGACGATGTCTTCCACCAGCGCGCCGCGCGACAGGTCGTTCACCGGTTTGCGCAGGCCTTGCAGCATCGGCCCGACGCTGACGCAATCGGCGCTGCGCTGCACCGCCTTGTAGGTGGTGTTGCCGGTGTTCAGGTCGGGGAAGATGAACACCGTGGCCTGCCCGGCCACCGGGCTGTTCGGCGCCTTCTGGCGGCCGACGCTGGCGATGGCGGCGGCATCATACTGCAAGGGTCCGTCGATCAACAGGTCGGGGCGCTGCTCGCGCGCCAGGCGGGTGGCCTCGCGAACCTTGTCGACATCCACCCCGGAACCGGAGTCGCCGGTGGAGTAGCTGATCATCGCGACCCGTGCAGGGATGCCGAAAGCCTGCGCCGACGCGGCACTCTGCACGGCGATCTCGGCCAGGTCACTGGCCGAAGGATCGGGATTCACCGCGCAATCGCCGTAGACCAGCACCTGGTCCGGTAACAACATGAAAAACACTGACGACACCAGGTTGTAGCCGGGCGCGGTCTTGATCAGTTGCAGCGCCGGGCGGATGGTGCTGGCGGTGGTGTGGATGGCGCCGGAGACCAGGCCGTCGACCTCGTCCAGGGCAAGCATCATGGTCGCCAGGACCACGCTGTCCTCCAGTTGCTGCTCCGCCATCGGCGCGTTCAGCCCCTTGCCCTTGCGCAGCTCGACCATCGGTTCGACGTAGCGCTGCCGCACCAGGTCCGGGTCGATGATCTCCAGGCCTTCCGGTAGCACGATGCCCTGGGCCTGGGCCACCGCCTGGACCTCGTCCGGCTTGGCCAGCAGCACGCAGCGGGCGATGCCGCGCGCCTGGCAGATCGCCGCCGCCTGCACGGTGCGCGGCTCGCTGCCCTCGGGCAGGACGATGCGCTTGCCGGCCTTCTGCGCGCGTTGCACCACCTGGTAGCGGAACGCCGGCGGCGACAGGCGCAGCTCGCGCGGCGTACCGCAGCGCTGCTTGAGCCATTCGAAATCGATGTGCCCGGCGACGAACTCGGTGACCCGCTCGGCGCGCTCGCGGTCGTCCACCGGGATTTCCTTGTTCATCCGGTTCAGGTTGGTCGCGGTGTCGTAGGAGCCGGTGGCCACCGACAGCACTGGCAGGCCGCCCTGCAGGGCGCCGCGGCAGAGTTCCATGATCCGCGGGTCGGGCGGGAAGTCGCTGCACAGCAGCAGGCCGGCCAAGGGTACGCCGTTCATCGCGGCCAGGCTGGCGGCGAGGATGATGTCGTCGCGGTCGCCGGGGGTCACCACCAGCACGCCGGGCTTGAGCAGTTGCACGGTGTTGGGCACGGCGCGGGCGCATAGCACGATCTTCTGCACCCGGCGCTGCTCGTAGTCGCCGGCGTTGATCACCCGTGCGCTGAGCAGGTCGGCGATGTCGCGGGTGCGCGCGGCGTTGAGTTCGTCCTGCCAGGGAATGCAGCCGATCAGGCGGAAGTCGTCGCGCAGCAGCGGCGAGTGTTCGGTGAGGCGCCGGGCGAAGTCCGCCACGCCGTCCTCGGCGTTGGCCGCGTCGGCCTCGCCGCGGACCTTGTTGAGGATCACCCCGAGCACCTTCGGGTCGCGCGGGCCGCCGAACAGTTGGGCCTGGATCTCGATACGGTCGGTCAGTTCGGTGAGCGTCTCGTTTTCCGGCGCGGAGACCAGGATCACCTCGGCGTCGAGACTCTTCGCCAGGTGGAAGTTGACCCGCGCGGCGTAGCTGGCGTGACGGGTCGGTACCATGCCTTCGACGATCACCACGTCCTTGTCGGCGGCGGCGCGCTGGTAGAGGCTGATGATCTCTTCGAGCAGTTCGTCCAGTTGGCCGTCGCCGAGCATCCGCTCGACCTGGGCCAGCGGCAGCGGCTTCGGCGTATCCAGGCCGTGGGTGCGCGCCACCAGTTCGCTGGAGCGCTCCGGGCCGAGGTCGCCGGGATGCAGCTGGGCGATGGGTTTGAAGAAGCCGACCTTCAGCCCGGCGCGTTCCAGGGCGCGAAGCAGGCCGAGGCTGATCGAGGTGAGGCCGACGCCGAAACCGGTCGGGGCGATGAAGAAGGTATGCATCTGGGCTCCTTAAGCCGTGCGTTTGGCCACGCCGCCTGGTTGGGCGGGGGCGTCGATCCAGTTCAGTCGAGCAGGGCCAGCGTGTCGAGGGCGATCTGCCGCTCTTCGTTGGTCGGGATCACCAGTACCCGCGGATGCCCCGCGGCCTGGATCGGCCCGGCGACGCCGCGCACGCAGCGGGCGTTGGCCTCCTGGTCGAGGCGCAGGCCGAACAGCCGCAGGTGGGCGGCGGTCTTGGCGCGCACCAGCGGCGAGTTCTCGCCGATGCCACCGGTGAAAATCACCCCGTCCAGTTGCGGCAGGGCGCAGCTCATCGCCGCCAGGGACTTGGCCAGGCGGTAGCAGAACACCTCGATCGCCAGGGCCGCGCCGGGGTGGCCCTGCTCGCGCTCCTGCTCCAGGGTGCGCATGTCGTTGGACAGGTCGGAGAGGCCGAGCAGGCCGCTTTCGTTGTTCAGCATCGAGTCGATGCGCTCCAGGCTCCAGCCCAGGGTCCGCGCCAGGTGGCTGTGCAGGTTGGGGTCGACGTCGCCGCTGCGGGTGCCCATCACCAGGCCTTCCAGCGGGGTCAGGCCCATGCTGGTGTCGAGGCTCTGGCCGTTGACGATGGCGCAGGTCGAGCTGCCGTTGCCGAGGTGGGCGCTGAGCCAACTGCTGTCGCCGACCGCCAACCCGGCCATTTCCGCGGCGCGGTGGCTGACGTAGCGGTGGCTGGTGCCGTGGAAGCCGTAGCGGCGCACGCCATGCTCACGGTAGAGGGCCTCCGGCAGGGCGTAGCGGTAGGCGTGCTCCGGCAGGCTCTGGTGGAAGGCGGTGTCGAACACGGCGACGTGGGGCAGCTTGGGAAACAGCGTCATCGCTGCCTCGATGCCTTGCAGGTTGGCCGGGTTGTGCAGCGGCGCCAGCGGCGCGGTGGCCCGGATCGCCTCGACCACCCGGTCGTCGATGCGCGTGGCATGGGTGAACAGCTCGCCGCCATGCACCACCCGGTGGCCGATGCCGTGGAGCTTGCCGCCCGCGGCGTTCTGCACCATCGGCAGCAACTGGGCGAGGGCGGCGCGGTGGTCGGCGTTGGGAATCATCAGGCTGTCGCTGTCGCCGCCGCGCTTCCAGCGCAGCACCGCATCGCGGCTGCCCAGGCGCTCGGCGAGGCCGTGCAGGGGAAACAGGGAGTGGGCCTCGTTGACCAGGGCGAACTTGATCGACGAACTGCCGCAGTTGATCACCAGTATGTTGCGTGAGGGCATCACTGCTCCTTGGTCTGCTCTTCTTCTTCCCGGGCACACCAGCCGCAGCGAAATTCGCGGCCGAGCTGTCTGTGCCGCTCGTTTTCGTCAAGGACCCAGGCGCGCGATTGCCAGGGCGGTTGGTGGCGCAGGTGTTGAGTATGGCCACAGGACAAGACTGCCACCCAATGGCCTTCCTCGTCCTGATGAAAATCAATCACCCGCGACGGCGCCCGCGCGCCCCGTTCATCAGGGGCGCGGTCGCTTTCGGGGCTATTGATGCGTACACTTACGCATTCATCTTCTTTATCGAAAAGGTTTCGAACCATGCAGATCGCGGCCAACAAGGCGGTTTCCATCGACTATACCCTGACCAACGACGCCGGGGATGTCATCGACAGTTCCGCTGGTGGCGCGCCGCTGGTCTACCTGCACGGTGCCGGCAATATCATCGTCGGCCTGGAGAAGGCCCTGGAAGGCAAGAACGTCGGTGACGAACTGAGCGTCGCCATCGAGCCGGAAGACGCCTATGGCGAATACAGCGCCGAACTGGTCGCGACCCTGACCCGCGAGATGTTCGAAGGCGTCGACGAACTGGAAGTCGGCATGCAGTTCCACGCCTCGGCTCCGGACGGCGGCATGCAGATCGTCACCATCCGCGACATCGACGGCGACGACGTGACCGTCGATGGCAACCATCCGCTGGCCGGCCAGCGCCTGAACTTCAAGGTCAAGGTAGTCGACGTGCGCGAGGCCAACGCCGAGGAAATCGCCCATGGTCACATCCATGGCGAAGGCGGTCACCACCACTGATCGGCGTTCATTCGCCGATTGATGGCCTGGGCCGTCCGCCGGCGGAACTGCTAAGCTGGTATAGCGAAAGGCGCCTTTGGGCGCCTTTCGCGTCATGCGCCATGCCTGGGCTCTTTACCCCGTCCCTGGGGATGCGCCGCAGCCAGGGTTCTTGCCCGGTGCGGGGCTTGGCACGTTGTGTCGCTGAATGCGCAAGGAGTACGTCATGAGTGCCTTTCACGATCTCACCCTGCAGGGGTTGGATGGACAGGACCTGCCGCTTTCCCCGTTCAAGGGCAAGGTGCTGCTGGTGGTCAATGTCGCCTCCAAATGCGGCCTGACACCCCAGTACGCCGGCCTGGAGAATCTCTACCAGACCTACCGCGAGCGCGGTTTCGCGGTGCTCGGCGTGCCCTGCAACCAGTTCGCCGGCCAGGAGCCGGGCAGCGAGGCGGATATCCAGTCCTTCTGTAGCCTGAACTATGGCGTCAGCTTCCCGATGAGCGCCAAGGTCGAGGTCAACGGCAGCGCGCGGCATCCGCTCTATCGCCTGCTGGCGGGCGAGGGCGCGGAGTTTCCCGGCGATATCACCTGGAACTTCGAGAAATTCCTCCTCGGTCCCGACGGTCGCGTGCTGGCGCGTTTCAGCCCGCGCACGGCGCCGGACGACCCGGCCCTGGTGCAAGCCATCGAGAAGGCCCTGGGTTGATCTCCCCCGCGGGACGCGTTCGCGTCCCGCCGCTTCCTTTCCTGTCTTGCGCCGCTTCATGACGCAACGCGATAAGTCCCTGCCTGTAACGCCTGATCACCGCCGTTGATAATGCTGGGCGGACGAGACGACCGGTCATATTCTCTCGTTCCATGACTAGCAACCGACTCGACAAGCGCGAACTGATCCTGGCCAAGGGCTCCGAGGTCATGACCCGGCGTGGCTACCACGGCACCGGGGTGCTGGAGATCGTCCAGGCCGCGCGCATCCCCAAGGGCTCCTTCTATCACTACTTCGACAGCAAGGAAGCCTTCGCCCAGCAGGCCCTGGAGCACGTCTACGCGCCGCGCCTGGCGCGCTACGCCCAGGCCCTCGGCGACAGCCGCTTCAGCCCGCGCGAGCGGGTGCTGCGCTACTACGGCGAGCTGCTGGAGCACTTCGCCCGCCAGGAAAAGCCCGAATACCACTGCTTCATCGGCAGCCTGAGCTTCGAGATGGCCGAGCTGTCGCCGCCGATCGCGGCCAAGGTCGAGTCGATCCTGCAGGCTTCCGCGCAAATCCTCCAGGACTGCCTGGAGCAGGCGCGCGAGGCCGGCGAACTGGCCGCCGACGAGGACTGCGCGAGCCTGGCCGGCTTCATCGGCTTCGCCTGGCAGGGCGCCCTGGCGCGCTTCAAGGTCGGCGCCGGCCTCGCTCCGTTGAATGCTTTCATGTCGCGCCTGGAGCTGCTGCTCCGCGCCTGATACCTGCCCGAACCTCCCATTCCCCCTCAGGAGTCCGTCCATGAGTGCCCCCGTAGAAGCCCTGTTCCAACCGTTCCGTCTCGGCGCCCTGGAGCTGCCCACCCGTGTGGTGATGGCGCCGATGACCCGCAACTTTTCCCCGGGCGGCGTACCCAACGCCAAGGTCGTCGAGTACTACCGCCGGCGCGCCGCCGCCGGCGTCGGCCTGATCGTCAGCGAAGGCACCACGGTCGGCCACAAGGCCGCCAACGGTTATCCGAACGTGCCGCGCTTCTATGGCGAGGACGCCCTGGCCGGCTGGAAGCAGGTGGTCGACGCAGTGCATGCCGAGGGCGGGCGCATCGTTCCGCAGCTCTGGCACGTCGGCAGCGTTCGGCGCCTGGGCGTGGAGCCGGACGCCAGCGTGCCCGGCTACGGCCCGATGGAGAAGGCCAAGGACGGCAAGGTGCTGGTCCACGGCATGAGCAAGGCCGACATCCAGGAGGTCATCGCCGCCTTCGCCCAGGCCGCCCGCGACGCCCAGGCGATCGGCATGGATGGGGTGGAGATCCACGGCGCCCACGGCTACCTGATCGACCAGTTCTTCTGGGAAGGCAGCAACCAGCGGGACGACGAGTACGGCGGCAGCCTGGCCAATCGCTCGCGCTTCGCCGTCGAGCTGGTGCGGGCGGTGCGCGCGGCGGTCGGCGCGGATTTCCCGATCATCTTCCGCTTCTCCCAATGGAAGCAGCAGGACTATTCCGCGCGCCTGGTGGAAACCCCGGAGGGCCTGCGCGAGTTCCTCGCGCCGCTGGTGGAGGCCGGCGTCGACATCTTCCACTGCTCGACCCGCCGCTTCTGGATTCCCGAGTTCGAAGGCTCGGAACTCAACCTGGCCGGCTGGACCCGCGAGCTGACCGGCAAGCCGACCATTACCGTGGGTAACGTCGGCCTGGACGGCAGCGAGTTCCTGCAATTCTTCGGCAAAACCGACGAGGTGGCGCAGCCGGCGAGCATCGACGGCCTGGTGGAGCGCCTGGACAAGGGCGAGTTCGACCTGGTCGCGGTGGGCCGCGCGCTGCTGGTGGATCCGGAGTGGGCGGTGAAGGTCCGCGAGGGGCGTATCGGCGACATCAAGCCGTTCAGCCGCGAGGCCCTGGCCAGCCTGGTCTGAAGGCGCGTCCGCGACGCACCGGCCCGGCGCCGCGCCGGCAAGCAGATCCCACCCCTCGGGGTGGGATTTTTCATGGCCGTGATTTTTTCCGAAAACCCGCCGTGCGACCGGCTGACTTCAAAGTCCGAAACCGGCATTGTATGACCGCCAACACAACAATAGGCCGAGAAACGGCCAGAGGAGCGAATCCATGCGTATCGGCCTGGTGGTCGACGCGACCTGCGACCTGCCGCCCGAATTCCTCGCCGCCCACGGCATCCGCGTGATGCCGATCGGGATCCGCCTGGGCGAGCAGCGGCTCATCGATCGACGCGACCCCGACACCACCCTGAGCTTCTACCGCGACCACCTGCCCAAGGTCGGTAGCAAGGACGGCAGCCAGCCGCTCTCCGCCGCCGAGTTGCAACAATGGTTCCTCGACGAACTGGTGACCGACTTCGACTACGTGGTCTGCCTCACCGTCGACAGCCTGCGCAGTCCGATCTTCGAGCACGCCACCCAGGCCTCCTTCGGCCTGCTCCAGCACTACCACGAGCGCCGCCACGCGGCCGGCATCGCCGGTCCCTTCACCCTGCGCGTACTCGACAGCCACTCGGTGTTCGCCGGCATCGCCTGCCTGGCGGCCGAGGGCACGCGCCTGCTGGCGCAGGGCAGCCACCCCAACGCGCTGCGTACGCGCCTCGAACAGCTCAGCCAGCAGACCTGCACCTACCTGGTCGCCGACGACCTGGGCCACTTGCGCCGGCGCGGCTTCCAGAAGGGTGATCGCAGCGGTTTCGTCGACCGGGTCAAGGGCGCGGCGCTGGGGTTGGGCTCGCTGCTCGACGTCAAGCCGGTGTTCAGCCTGGCCGATGGCGAGGACAAACCGGTGGCGCTCTCGCCGAGCTTCGAGAAGTCGGCGGAGAAGCTGTTCGGCTATGCCCTGGCGCGGGTACAGGCGGGTGAGCTGCTGGCACCGCAACTGGGTCTCAGCTATGCCGGCGATCCGACCGCGCTGCGC
The DNA here is from genome assembly GCF_001813485.1 of Pseudomonas sp. HMSC067G02. Lineage (NCBI taxonomy): Bacteria > Pseudomonadati > Pseudomonadota > Gammaproteobacteria > Pseudomonadales > Pseudomonadaceae > Pseudomonas > Pseudomonas sp. HMSC067G02. The sequence continues at coordinate 326,294 of NZ_KV812632.1, read as the reverse complement.
GACCTGCCGGGCTTCGCCGCGCTGGAGAACGCCTGCCGCGAGCGCGACATCCACTTGCACCTGGGCATGCTCAGTCCCACCGGCGGCATCAACCTGGGCGCCGGGGCCATGAGCCTGGGCTTCATCGCCGCGCCGAAAGCCTTTGCCTGAGACCTACTCGCGGCTGCGTGGCAAGGCCCCGCCATCCTCCGCCGGCGGCCGCTCGGGCTTCGACCGAGCGGGCTGGACCAGCGGACTGGCGCAGGCGTCCTCCAGGTAGTTCTGGAAGTGCTCGACGATGCTGTCCCAACCTTGCCGGCTGGCGTGCTGGCGGGCGTTGAGACGGACCCGGCGCAGGCGTTCCTGGTCGTCCAGCAGCCAACTGGCGACTTCGACGAAGCCGCTCTTGTCGCCCGGCGCGGCGAGCACGCCGTTGTGCCCATGGCGGATGTGCTGGCCGGCGGCGGCCTGGTCGAAGGCGACCACCGCGAGGCCGGCGGCCTGGGCTTCGAGGACCACGTTGCCGAAGGTCTCCGACAGGCTTGGGAAGAGGAACAGGTCGCCCGAGGCGTAGTGGGCGGCCAGGGTTTCGCCGCGCTGGACGCCGCAGAACAGCGCTTCGGGCAGGTCCCGTTCGAGGTGCTTGCGCTCCGGCCCGTCGCCCACCAGTACCAGGCGCAGCTTCAGCTGCGGATGGGCGGCGCAGAGCGCGCGGAAGGTGCCGCCGAGCAGGCCGAGGTTCTTCTCCGCCGCCAGCCGGCCGACGTGCAGCACGGCGATGTCCTGTTCGCCCAGGCCCCAGCGCCGGCGTAGTTCGGGATCGCGCCGGGAGGGATGGAAGAGTTGGCTGTCGACCCCGCGGGAGAGCAGGTTGAGGCGTTCGAAACCGCGCCGTTGCAATTCCATGCGCTGGCTGCCGCTGGGCACCAGGGTCATCTGCGTGCGGTTGTGGAACCAGCGCAGGTAGCCGGTGACCAGCCGGGTCAGCGGACCGAAGCCGTAGTGCTCGCTGTACTGCTGGAAGTTGGTGTGGAAGCCGCTGACCGCCGGGATGCCCAGGCGCCGCGCGGCGCGCAGGGCAGAGAAGCCGAGCGGGCCTTCGGTGGCGATGTAGAGCACGTCCGGGCGCTGGCGCTTCCAGCAGCGCAGCAGCTTGTGCAGGCTCGACATGCCCCATTGCAGGCCGGGGTAGCCGGGCAACGGCCAGCCGCGGGTCAGCACCAGCTCGGCGTCGCTGCGCCGGCCGTCGTCGCCGGGCTGGCGCGGGCGCACCACCTGGACCCGATGGCCAAGCTGCTGGAGACCGGCATGCAGGCGACCCAGGGTATTGGCGACGCCGTTGACTTCCGGGGGGTAGGTTTCGCTGATCAGGGCGATGCTTAGAGGTCTGCTCATGACGTCAGTGTCGACCGACGCCGTGTAGCGGATGTGAAGTTTTGGTGACGCTTGCGTGACGGCGCCCCGGTCGGGGCGCCGTGGATTTCAGCGTTGCAGCAGGCGTGGGTTCTCCTCGCCGAAGATCTGCTTGCGCAGGGCCTTGAGGCGTTCGTCGATGGCGGCGTGACGCTGCTCCTCGTCGTCGACGCTGGCGAGCACCTCGGCGATCACCTTGTCCGACTCTTGCGCGTATTCGCGCAGTTGCTCTTCCTCGCCAGGCGTCGGCGCTTGCTGCTGGACGGAGGCGTTGTCCTTGAGCGCCATCCAGATCTCGAAGTCGAGCGCCTCGCGGCGCCTGGCATCGGCCTCCACATAGGGCGTCAGACGCTGGATCTCCTCGAAGGTCTGGCGCGGATCGGCGCCGACCGCCACCTCGCGCTTGAGCTGTTCGATCAGACCTTCGGCGGCCTGCTTGCGTTCGATCTCGGACATCTGCCCGGCGTTGCGGCCGAACTCGCCGAGTTGCTGTTCCAGGTTGTCGGGAGCGGTGGCTGTATTCATCTCGGGGGCTCGGGAAGGAATGGAAGGTTTTGCCGCCGGTGTGGCCTGCGGGGGAGACGCGAAGGGCGTGACGGGCGCCGGCTCCGATGGGTAAAACAACAGGACGGCGCCGATGGCCGTGCCGCAGAGCAGCAGGGCCAGCAAGGTCCAGGTCAGGGTAGGTCTCATGCGATGGACTCCTCGCTTCAGGTCGCTGCGATGTCGAGCAATGGATCGCTCCTGCTCGGCTTGCCGGTCTCGACGTGTCCGGCCAGGCGGCGGAGATAGTTGGCTTCCGTATTGCTGGCGGTCACGCTGAGGTCGTACCAGCCCTGGCTGCTGCGTAACAGCCACACTTCACTGATCGCCTGGTTCGGTTCGAGTTCATAGCGACGGCTGCCCTCCTGGGTATAGGCCGGGTTCGGCGTCACCGTCACGCTGCACGGCAGGCGGCCGAGATTGCGGATGTTCAACTGCAGGTTGCCGTTGCGTTGATAGGTGACCGATACCTCGGGCCGCGCCATCTGCGCGGCGAGATGCAGGTTGCCGTGGAACTCGCGGAAGAAGCCGTTGGGGCCGTGCACCTCGAAGGCGTAGCGGCCGTTGGCGTCGAGCAGGTCGTCGAGTTCGTCGTTGAGGGTCCGGCCCAGTTCCTCTCCGCTTTCCTGGACCACCGGATAGCTGGTCACGGTATAGAAACGCGGATTGCCGACTTCCCGCGGCTGCACCTGGAATACCGCAGCGGAGTGTCCCTGCGGATTGCCCGGCAGGCTCATGCCGTCGTTGCCCAGGGTCAGGCGCAGCTTGCCGGCGGCGATGTCGAGGGCCAGCGTGGAGTGCAACTGGTAGGGCACCGCGAGGGTAGGGCGCTGGCCCTTTTCCTGGCCGGGCAGGCTCTTGGGCTCGTAGGACCAGTACTTGGGGCTGGGCCGGTAGAACTGCTGCCAGTAGGCGTCCTCCTTGCGCGCGTCGCTCTGCGGGACGTTGGTCAGGTCGGGGGCGACCTGGGTATCGCCTGCGCCCTGGAAGTCGAACAGCGAAGTCAGGTCGCCGCAGACGGCACGCCGCCAGGGCGAGATGTTTTCCTCGACGACGCCGAAGCGGCGTTCGAGGAAGCGCAGCACCGAGGTATGGTCGAACACTTCGGCGCTGACCTTGCCGCCCTTCGACCAGGGCGAGATGGCGATCAGCGGGACGCGGTGGCCGAGCCCGATGGGCAGTCCGCTGGATGCCTCGATCTCGCCGGCGGTGCTGACCGTGGAAAGGCCGACGCCATCCTTCCACGGCGGCACCGGGGCGCTGGCGTGGTCATAGAAGCCGTCGCCCTCGTCGTAGTTGAGGATGAACACGGTCCTGGCCCAGACCTCGGGGTTGCTGGTCAGCGCGTCGAGCACCCGGGTCACGTAGTACTCGCCGAACGAGGGGCCCCACCAGGGATGCTCGCAGTAGCAGTAGGGCGCGACGATCCAGGACACCTGCGGCAGCGTGTTTTCTTGCACATCCTTGCGCAACTGGTCGACGCCGCGGGCGAGCATGGCGCGCTGCCAGAGGTCCGAATCGCGCGGAGCGTTCTTGAAGTTCCTGAACCAGGCGAGGGCGTTGCAGTCGTAGTTGTTCTGCTCCTGGAGCCGGTATTTCCAGTAGGCGTCGACGTACAGGTACCAGAGTGACGAGGAGCGGTAGCCGCCTTCCTGGTAGACCCGCCAGTCCACGCCAGCGGCGCTTAGCCGCTCGGGATAGGTGGTCCAGTCCACCGTGCCGCTGGCGCCGATGGTGCCGTCGCCCATGTCGTTGCCGATGTGTACGTCCTTGCCGTCGCCGCTGGGGGCGGCGCGTCCGCTCATGTGGTAGAGGCGGTTCGGATTGGTCGGGCCCATCATCGACTGGTGGTAGGCCTCGCACAGGGTGAAGGCGTCGGCCAGGGCGTAGTAGTAGGGAATGTCGCCGCGCTTGAAGTAGCCCATGGCTTCGGGGTACTGCACCGCCATCCACTTGTCGTTGCGGCCCTGGTTCCAGATCGCGTGGAAGGCCGACCATTCATGGTTCTGCGAACTCACCCACTGGGCGCTGGTGACCTTGGTATCCCAGTGATAGGGGGAGAACTCGTACTTGTAGTTCTGGTACCAGACCGGCTTGCCGTCCTGGCGCTTGAGCGCGCGAGGGTCGTTGAAGCCGCGGACGCCGTTGAGGTGGCCGAAGTAGTGATCGAAGCTGCGGTTCTCCTGCATCAGGATGACCACGTGCTGGACGTCCTGGATGGTTCCGGTGCGGATGTCCGGCTCGACGGCCAGGGCGCGCCGGAGCGTCTCCGGGAACAGCCCGGAAAGGCCGGCCAGGGTAGCGGCCTGGGCGCCGTGCTTGAGAAAGGTTCGACGGCGGAATTTCCAGTTTTCGGTCATCGTTTTATTTCCCGGGTGGTTTTTTGATTTCCATCAATCTGCGTACTTCTTGTTTCGAGATGATTAATCGTCTTCGCTGTTTTTCCGGCAGGGAATACAGCGAGCCGATGGTTTCATGGCGATAATTTATCGGTTGATCCCGAAAGCGACTTCGATATGACCTTGAGCGACAACTTGAGAAGTTTTTCGGGATAAAAACAAAGGGCACGGAAATGGAGTTCCATGCCCTTGTCGGCTGAATGAAAGGTCACTTGTTCATGTGTTTTAAATCACATTTTATTTGACGACTTTCATGCGTCATAAAGTTGGCTGGCGAATCTCGAAACCTTGGCTGGAGCCCGCTAGGGAGTGGTGCCGAGCACCTCGAAGGAGCGGGTCGAGCCGCCGATTTCGCTGATCTTCTGGGTCCAGAAGTTCTTCGCGTTGCCATAGTGCCTGATGTAGTAATGGCCGGGCTCGGTCCCTGGTGGAATGGACCAGCTGATAGTCGCTTTCGAGGCAGATATACCCACTCTCTCCCAGCGGTATTGGGTATCCCAGTCATTATCGGTGGCAACGGTCACGGGCGTCTGTTTGCCATCCTTGCCGATATTCACCACTTCCAGGAAAGTCTTCTCGGTGCGCAAGTCATTCTTCGGATGTCCGGTCACGAAAGCGACGGTCACCTTGTCGCCGATGCGATAACTTTCCCTGGGTTGTTGCAACACGTCGCCGAAGGACTTGCCGATATAGGGATCATCGGCCACTACTCCGGTCTGGAAGTTCATCTGGCAGCAGGACAGGTCCGGCGCTATCGCCGAGGTTTCCACCGGCAGGCGTTCGCGCAGCGCCACCGCCATGTCGACGAACAACTGCTGGTAGGCGGCCTGGGTCCAGGGGCCGTAGAGGGTCGAGCCGCCTTCGTATTCCTGGGCGGCGTATTCCTCGCGGGTGGTGACGTAGCTGGCATAGGCATTCGCGTAGCCATTGAAGATCACATGGCGGATACCGGCCGCTTCGCTGGCCGCCTGCACCGCGCGGCGGATCCGCACCCCGGCCATCACGGTGAACTCGGCGGGGGCGCCGAGCAGTTCCAACTGGCCGATGCGGAACATCTGGATCGGCAGCACCGTCGGCGTCCAGGGGTAGGGTTTCTTGTTGCCGGTGTCGGCGAGGATGGTCTTTTCCGCCTGGCATTGCACCAGTTCCTGCGGCGGCACGCCGGTGAGCAACCCGCCAAGGGCCGAGAGGAACGGATTGTTGCCTTCATCCAGCCCCAGCGGGCCTGGACCGTCTTCGGTGCTACCGGCGGCCAGGCTGGTGCCGATGGCCGCGGTGCACAACTGGCGCGGCTGGCCGTCGGTGAACTCCGGGCGGATCGGCAGGCGGGTGAAGTCGACGAAACGGAAGCGCGAATCCAGTTCGCCGAGCACTTCCTCCTGGGCCTGGCCGGCGATCTCGTAGGCCTTGGCGAATTGGCGCAGACCGATCTCGCGGGTGTTGTCGAACTCGTTGTCGAAGGGACCGGAGCCGGGCTTCAGGTTCAGGTTGGGCGACAGGTTGCCGGCATTGGTCTGGGCGAAGGCGGCGACGAAACCGCTCTTGCGGCTGACGTCGTGCTCCCAGTGATAGGAGGCGTAGCCCTTGTTGTCCGGGGAGATCAGGTGATTGGCGTTGGTCATCGAGGTGCTGTGCACCGGGAACCAACTGATCGAGCCGGCCAGCTCGCCGTTGGCGTCGACGAAGCTGAGCACGCTCATCTGCGGGTCGATGCCATCCTCGTAGCCGGCGATGTCCGGGTTCTTCAGGTGCGACAGCAGCGAACGGTTGCGGCTGGCGTTGCGCAGCTCGCCGCTGCCGTAGAACAGGCGGCCGGGCTGCAACCTGGCCTGGGCCCGCTCGATGGAGCGGACGATGCCGTCGACGATGGCGTTGAAGGTCTTTTCCTGGAAGCCGAGCACCGACAGGTTGTACATCGCGTAGTGGGAGAAGCCGCCCGGACCGGAGTGGGTGTGGGTGGCGGCGAGCATCACGTTGTTCTCGTCGTAGACACCGGGGTACTTCGCCTTGAGCCGGGCCAGGACCTTCAGGTGCACGGCCTGGAAGATCATCCCCAGGTCGGTGTTGACGTAGACCAGGCGACGGCCGCTGGCCGCTTCCTCGATCACGAAGGCACGCGCCCACTGGCGCATGTGGATGCCGGCGGTCTTCTGTTCGAGGGAGGAGTAACCCATCATGCCGACTTCGGCGGCTTCGCCGGTGATGTCCGCCTTGCCCAGGCCGAAGCGGTAGGGCAGGTCGTCGGCCGTGGCAGGCATGGAGAGCGCCAGCAGGACGCAGGACAGCAAGAGCGCGGTGAATGCGGAACGTGACATGGCGGCCCTCTTCTTGTTTTCCGCCGCTGGGCGGGCTGGGGACGGTGGTCATCGAAAGCGGGCCGGAGCCTGCCTCGCCTGGTTGCCACTGTAGTGCCAGGGTGGCGGCGTCGAGGGGGGGCGTAGCGGACAGGAAGGGGGTGAGCGCCGGCCATCCTGCATGGACGGCAAGGCAGGGGGGTAAAAAAAGGCCGCCTGCGTGGGGAAGCACCGGCGGCCAGTCGGTTCGGCAGCGTCGAGCCGGTCTGCAAGGGCTGGCGCAGGTCTCGGCTGCGGCCTGCGCCGACGCTCCCGAGGGCATTCGTAGTGTGCCCGACGCCGGCTGTCAGGGCGCTGACGCTCGCCTGACAATGCCGACAGCGGACACCGGGCGCATGCTTATTTCACCAGCGCCTTCTCGCCTTCCTCGCGGACCCAGAACAGGGTGGCGCCGGCGACGGCGGCGGGCATCATGACCAGGTTGACCAGCGGGATCAGCAGCGCCAGGTAGGTCATCCCGCCGAAACCCATGCACGCCCAGCGCTTGCTGCGCAGCCAGGCGAGCATCTCGTTCCAGCCGAGCTTGTGGTTGTCCGCCGGATAGTCGATGTACTGCACCGCCATCATCCAGATGCCGAAGAGGATCCACAGCGGCGTGGCGATCAGGTTGACCCCGGGCACGAAGCTCAGCACCAGCAGCACCAGCGCGCGCGGCAGGAAGTAGGCGAGCTTGCGCATCTCGCGACCCATGGTGCGCGGGATCATCGCCAGCAGTTCGGCCCAGCTGAACGGCGGGAAGTCGTCGCGGCCGCGAACCACCACCTCGACCTTTTCCGAGAGGAAGCCGTTGAACGGCGCGGAGATGATATTGGCGACCATGGTGAAGGTGAAGAACACGATCACCAGCACCAGCAGGACGAACAGCGGCCAGACGATGTACTGCAGGAAGCTCAGCCAGTCGGGCAGGCTGGGCATCAGCAGGTCGACCCAGTGGCTGAACTGCTGCATCGCGAAGCCGATCAGCAGGGCGAACACCAGCAGGTTGAGGGTCAGGGGGATCAGCACGAACAGGCGCAGGCCGGGACGCATGATCAGCTTCAGGCCTTCGCCGAGGTATTGCGGGCCGCTCAGGGCTGGCATAGGGAATGGTTCTCCGATGGGATGCGGGCTGAAACCTTAGCAGACTGGCGAAAGCCCGCGACAGAGCCTGTTTGACCGCGCATTTCAGGCTGGCGCCTGGTACAGGCAATAGTGGTTGCGCTGGCGCTTGGCCTGGTACATGGCGCTGTCGGCGGCACGGACCAGTCCTTCGGCATCGCCGGCATGCCGCGGGTAGAGAGCGATGCCGATGCTCGGGGTGACGAAGTCGATGCGTTCGCCATTCAGCGCGATCGGTTGGACCAGCGCCGCCAGCAGGCGTTCTGCGAGGCGCTGCGGATTGTTTTCCTGGCTGTCCTCGAGGAGCACGGCGAATTCGTCGCCGCCCAGGCGGTAGGCCTTGTCCGGCTGCCGCAGGGTGCTGCGTACCCGTTCGGCGACGGTCCTGAGGAGGGCATCGCCGATGTCGTGGCCGAAGCGGTCGTTGACCTCCTTGAAGCGGTCCAGGTCCAGGTACAGCAGCGCCAGTTCGCTTCCGCCGGAGCCGGCGCGAAGCAACGCCTGGCCGAGCTGTTCGTCGAAGGCCTTGCGGTTGCCCAGGCCGGTCAGCGGGTCGCGGTAGGCCATTTCCAGCAATTGCTGCTGGTAGGCGATCTGGTCGCTGACGTCGCGGACGATGCCGCGGTAGCCCCGTAGTTCGCCCTGCAGGTCGTGGATCAGCGAAACCGTGGCCTCGAAGTAGCCGAGGCTGCCGTCGGCGCGCTGCAGGGGGATGGCGAAGGTCTTGCCTGCGCCGCTCTGCATGGCGCGCTGGAAGGGTTGGCGGGCACGCGCCAGGTCGTCTTCGCCGAGCAGTTCGTAGTAGGGATGGCCGATCAGCGTTTCGCGCGTCTGGCCGAGCAGTTGGCAGAGCGCGGGGTTGACGGTGAGGATCACGCCGTCGACGTCCATTTCGAAGTAGCCGTCGCGCATCGACTGGAGGATCGCCCGGTCGCGCGCCTCGCTGTGTTCCAGGCGCTCGAGCATCTGGTTCATCTCGCCCGCCAGTTGTCCCAGCTCGTCGTTGCCGAAGTCGCTCAGGCGTATCGAGTGGGCGTTGCGTCCGACTTCGGCGACCTCCCGGTTGAGCCGTTGGACCCGGCGCAGGACCCACAGCTCCAGGGCCAGGTAGCCGACCAGGAAAGCGCCCAGCGCGACCAGCAGGGAGGCGCCGAGGAAGAAGTTGATGGCCTTCTCGCCCTGGATGTAGAGCAGGCGTTTCTTGGTGATGTCGAAGCGCAGCTGCGGCTCGCCGCTGGAACTCAGGTACTGCACCGAGACCTGCTGGACATGTTCGCCGATGAACCGCCGTGGGCTGAGCAGGGCCTGGTTGTGGGTACTGCCGCTGCGGCTGCGCAGCGGCTTCCAGGTGGCGTCGGTGGCGATGTTGGGCATCGGTTGCAGGTCGGCCTGCATCTGTTCGCGGAGGTTGGCCAGGCGTTCCCGGTCAAGGAAGTAGCCGGCGAGGATCGCGCCCTTCGCCGGCGCGCTACCCTGGTTGTTGCTGATAGGCACGCTGACCAGCAGGGTCGGCAGGTTGTCGACCAGCAGCAGCTCGCTCAGGCTGTGGTCGGTGCGTCCGCGAAAGTCCAGCGCGCCGAGGCGGATGGCGCGTTGCTGCAGTGCCTCGAGCAGGGCCTGGTCGCTCGCCGAGGGGGCGCCGAAGAGCACGCGCTGGTCGGGCGCGGGCGGGGACCACTGCTTCAGTTGCAGGTGACCCCGGTCGTCGAGGAACAGGACGAAGTCGAATCCCAGGTCGTCGAGCATCTCGTGGTCGAGGTTTTCCTGTTCGAAGGTCTCGTTGGGGCGCTGGATGAAGTCGTAGCTGGCATCCCACCAGGCGTAGGTGCGAACGATGTCCAGGTGGCGCTTCAACTCGAAGTCCAGCCGGTTGTGCAGGACGGTGGCGCCCTCTTGCAGGCGTTGCTGGTCCTCTCGGTCGAAACGGCTCAGCAGGATGCTTTCCGACAAGAGCCAGATACCGCCGAGACTGGCGGCCAGCAACGGCAGGAACAGCCAGAGCAGGCGTGTGCGTAGGGGCATGCGGTGAGGACGGGTAATGGGCGACAGCATGAGTCTAGCCGCAGGTTGAGAGCATAGGCTGACTCTATCGTGCGAATTGAAATTCGACATTTCAATGCATCGTCGTGGCTGGGTAACCTGCGCTGCATATTCTTCCGGGAGCCTGGCGTCGCCGGGCGGAACCCAACCTTCTAGGAGCCTCGCGATGAGCGTACTGGTCAACAAGCAAGCCCCCGATTTCACTGCCGCCGCGGTCCTCGGCGACGGTTCCATCGTCGATGCCTTCCAGCTTTCCAGCCTGCGCGGCAAGTACGTCGTACTGTTCTTCTGGCCGCTCGACTTCACTTTCGTCTGCCCCTCGGAAATCATCGCCCACAACAACCGCATGGATAAGTTCCGCGAGCTGGGCGTCGAGGTGGTCGGTGTCTCCATCGACTCGCAGTTCACCCATCACGCCTGGCGCAGCACGCCGGTGGAGAAGGGCGGCATCGGCGCGGTCGAGTTCACCATGGTCGCCGACGTCAAGCACGAGATCACCCGCGCCTACGGTATCGAGCACGAAGACGGCGTGGCCCTGCGTGCCTCCTTCCTGATCGACCGCGCCGGGGTGGTCCAGCACCAGGTGGTGAACAACCTGCCGCTGGGGCGCGAGGTGGACGAGATGGTGCGCCTGGTCGAGGCCCTGCAGTTCACCGAGGAACACGGTGAGGTCTGCCCGGCCGGCTGGCGCAAGGGCCAGAAGGGCATGAAGGCGAGCGCCGAGGGCGTGGCCTCGTACCTGGCCGAGAACGCCGAGGCACTGTGATCCCGCTGCCGGGCGCGAAGTGTGCCCGACCGACCTTTTTCCGGGGCGACCGCTCCTTCCAAGCCTTCCCCATGTGCTTTGGTGGCCCCGTTTTTATTCGCGCCGACGCTGATGTCGGCAGGAGTCCGACGAGATGCCCGATACCCTCCGCCACGCCCGAGTGATCATCCTCGGTTCCGGTCCCGCCGGTTACAGCGCGGCTGTCTACGCCGCGCGTGCCAACCTCAAGCCGCTGCTGATCACCGGCATGCAGGCCGGCGGCCAGTTGACCACCACCACCGAGGTCGACAACTGGCCGGGCGATCCCCACGGCCTGACCGGCCCGGCACTGATGCAGCGGATGCAGGAGCACGCCGAGCGCTTCGAGACCGAGATCGTCTTCGACCACATCCATGCCGTGGACCTGGCCGGCAAGCCGTTCACCCTGCGCGGCGACAATGGCACCTACACCTGCGACGCACTGATCGTCGCCACCGGTGCCAGCGCGCGCTACCTGGGGTTGCCGTCGGAGCAGGCGTTCATGGGCAAGGGCGTGTCGGCCTGCGCCACCTGCGACGGTTTCTTCTACCGCAACCGCGAAGTGGCGGTGATCGGCGGCGGCAATACCGCTGTCGAAGAGGCCCTGTACCTGGCCAACATCGCCAGCCGGGTGACCCTGGTGCATCGTCGCGAGACCTTCCGCGCCGAGAAGATCCTCCAGGACAAGCTGCAGGCGCGGGTCGCCGAAGGCAAGATAGTGCTCAAGCTCAACGCCGAGGTCGATGAGGTGCTTGGCGACACGATGGGCGTCACCGGAGTGCGCCTGAAGAACCGCGATGGTGGCAGCGAGGAGATCGCCGTGGATGGCATGTTCGTCGCCATCGGCCATACTCCCAATACCTCGCTGTTCGAAGGGCAACTGGCCCTGAAGGACGGCTACCTGGTGGTCAACGGCGGGCGCGAAGGCAACGCCACCGCGACCAACGTACCGGGTGTGTTCGCCGCCGGCGACGTGGCCGACCACGTCTACCGCCAGGCGATCACCTCGGCCGGCGCCGGCTGCATGGCCGCGCTGGATGTGGAGCGCTATCTCGATTCGCTCTGATGAGAAGACAGCCCTGAGTGCTGCGTGCAAGGAAGGCCCCGCTTCGGCGGGGCTTTTCTTTGTCCGTTCGGAAAGCCGCGGGCAGTGGGTCGTCCGGTTACGCATCCGCCGACGGCGGACATCGGGGCCGAGCGGCGTACCGGCAGAACACGACTTAAGGACGGCGGACTGCGAATAGAGCAATTGCTCTAGCCGGCCTAGAATCCAGACGCTTCATCCTTCCCACGACAAGACAATAGAAGGAGCGTCATCCATGTTTCTCAGCCCTAGCGCGATCTGCCTGCTCGGCCTGATCGCCTGGACCCTGTTGCTGGTCTTCCTGCTGGTCAGCCAGCGCGGCCTGCTGGTACTCGGCGGGCGGATGGCGGTGAACGCCTTCGCCGCCGATGGCAGCAACACGCCTGGCGGTTTCGGCCAGCGGCTGGTGCGAGTCCATGCCAACTGCGTGGAGAACCTGCCGCTGCTGGCCGGCGCGCTGCTCTACGCGATCGCCAGCGGGCAGAGCAGCCTGACCGACCCGTTGGCGCCACTGGTGCTCGGCGCCCGGCTGTTCCAGTCGCTGATGCACCTGGTCAGCACCTCCGCGCTGTTCGTCTGGCTGCGTTTCGCCGGCTTCTTCGTGCAGTTGCTGGTGCTCGCCTGGTGGCTGCTGCTCCTCGCGGGGCTGGCCTAGCGGCGCCGGCTCAGTCGCCGGCGGCCAGTTGCTCGGCGAATACCTCGCGGTCGACGTTCGCTCCGCTGAGGATCAGGCCTACCTTCAGCCCCTTCAGGCGCTCGCGCTCCTGCCAGGCGGCGGCCAGCGCCGCCACCCCGGCGCCCTCGGCGACGTTGTGGGTGCTGGTGAAGCACAGGCGCATGGCCGCGCCGATCTCCCTGTCGCTGACCCGCACCAGGCGATCGGCGCCGGCCAGGATCATTTCCAGCGCGCTCGGGTCCGGCGTACTGCACGCCATGCCGTCGGCCAGGCGGGTGTCGACCGGGTGGCTGATCGCCGTGCCGGCCTCGAACGACAGGGCGTAGGCCGGCGCATGGGCGGACACCACGCCGACGATGCGGGTCTTCAGGCCCAGCGCGTCGCGCGCGGCGATCAGGCCGCAGATGCCCGAACCCATACCGATCGGCACGTAGACTTCGTCAAGGTCGGCCAGCGCGGCGAACAACTCCAGGCTGTAGCTGGCGACCCCGGCCACCAGCCAGGGATGGAACGCCGGAATCAGGTGCAGGCCTTCGTGCCGGGCGCGCTCGGCGGCGTATTCGCGGGAGGCCTGGAAGTCCTCGCCATGCTCGATCAGCTCCGCGCCGAGGCTGCGCATCGCCGCGTTCTTCTCGCGGCTGTTGCCGTGCGGCACGACGATGATCGGCTGGATGCCGTAGCGGCTCGCCGAGAAGGCCACCGACTGGCCGTGGTTGCCGCGGGTGGCGCTGATCACGCCGGCCGGCCGCTCACCCTGGTGCGCCAGGTGGTGGAAATACACCAGGCCGCCGCGCAGCTTGAAGGCCCCCACCGGCAGGTGGTTCTCGTGCTTCATCCACACTTCGCAACCCAGTGCCTCGCATAGCAGTGGCCAGCGTATCTGCGGCGTCGGCGGCAGGCTCTGGTGGACGATGGCGGCGGCCTGTTGGAGGGAGGCGAGAGAAAAAGGCATGCGTGGTTTCCCCGTGCTGGTGGTCGGACCAGCCTAGGGAGCGCACGGCAGATTGAACAGGCACACGTAGCCAGGGTTTCGCCGGGGGACTGTACCGTTGCGCGGATTCGCCGTCTCGCGGCGGGTGCCTGGCGGCGAAAACGACTGCCGCCCGGAGCGGGCGGCAGTCGAGGGCGTTACAGCAGGGTCCAGGCGTCCTGCCAGGCCATGCCCTTGCCCGGGGCGTAGTAGAGGTCCCAGCCCTTGCACCAGCCGGAGTTCGGGTAGGGCTTGCACTGGTAGCGCTTGCCATCGGCACCGCGCACTACGGTCCCGGCGTCGTATTGCTGCAGGCCTTGCGGATAGTCGAAGTCGACCTTGCCGTCGCCGCCCGGCTGCTCGCCGCCGCCCTCGACCGGCAGTTCGATGTCGACCTGGAAGCGGTAGCCGGCCTGGCGCACGTAGACCTGGTTGTCCTGCGAGCTGGCCACCGGGCTGACCGCCCCGTAGGCATCCAGCACGCCGACGTTGACCAGGGTGGAGTCCTGGTTGACCTTCTGCGCCAGCGCCAGCGGCCATTGCTTGGCTCCGTTGTTGCCCTGGGCCAGGGTCAGGCTGTGACGCTGGGCGTCGCGGCCCTGGGCATCGAACAGGCGCAGGGTGACGGTGGCACCGGCCGGCAGGTCCTGCTGCGCGCGCAGGTTGCCCAGCGCTTGCCAGGGGTTGGCGACGGCGCCGCTGAAGCTCACGTCGATGCAGGCGTAGAAGGCTTCCGGGCTGTCCGAGCGCTGCCAGACGTTGTAGATCACATGCTTGCCGGTCTTGCCCTGGGGCAGCGGGCAGTTCATCCGGTAGGTGCCGTTCTCCAGCTTGACGCTGGTGATCGAGCAGAACGGCGCGGGTTCCAGGTCGCTCCAGGCCAGCGGCTTCTCGGGGTTGTAGCCGTCCTTGGTGATGTAGAAGTCGAAGTAGCGGGTCGCGTGCGGCGCGCTGGCCTTGTAGACGAACTGGAAGTTGCCGCTGGCGTCCGGCGCGATGGCAGTGCTGGGCCAGTCGCTGCGAGCCAGGTTCAGGCCCTTGAACAGTGCCTTGCCGGCGCCGCAGAGCTGGCCGTCGGGGACCACCGCCTGGTGGTTGCCGTTGGCGTTGCCCTGGTTGACGCCATTCCAGTCGTACAGCGCCTGGGTGCCGCCGGCGGCGACGGCGGCCTTGCAGGCGGCCGACTTGGGATTCTCCGGACCTTCGAGGAAGCAGCCGTAGACCCGACTGGGCGGCGTTTCCATCGAGCCGTGGGCATGGGCTGCCTGGGGCAGGAACAGGGCGAGGGTGAGTGGCAGGAGTGCCAGGGTGGCTGAGTAGTGTTTCATGACAAGTCCTTTTTTCCAGAACCGGATTCATTTCGAAGCGGGCTGATCCTAGCCCTCGGTGCTGGTTTGAGGTCCCTACCAAATGTGACGGGCCGGTCAGATTCGCTACCCATTCCTGATGGATGTCGCGGAATGCAAAGCGGTCGGCACCCGCACTGTGAGCCGGTAGAGGCAGGCAAAGGGCCGCCATGGGGGCGGGGAAGGGAAGCCGGCGGGAAGGTGGCGGACCTGTCAGAACGATCAGTGTCCGCGCCCGGCCGCAGCCGGGCGGGAAGGGAACTAGACCTGGCTGCCGAGCTGTTCGGCGCGACGCAGCCAGCCCTGGCGCTGTTCCTCGCTGGAACTGCGCATCGGCGCGAACTCTTCCAGGCGGCGGGTGGCGATGCCACAGGCGCCGAGCACGCTGCGCACCATCTGCCGGTGCGCCGGTGGGCCCTTGAGGAAGCGCAGCCGCGACAGCGGCTGGTCGTGGCAGACCAGCAGGTCGGCGCTGCGCCCGCCCAGCAGTTGCTCCCAGTCCTTGTCCTGGGTGCCGCGGTAGCGGAAGGCGAAGCCCGGCTGCAGGGCGCGGTCGAAGAAGCCCTGCAGCAGCGCCGGCAGGCCGCCCCACCAGACCGGGTAGACGAACACCAGGTGCTCGGCCCAGTGGATCTGCCGCTGCGCTTCCAGCAGGTCGGGTTCGAGCACCTGGCTCTGTTCGTAGCCTTCGTGGAGGATCGGGTCGAAGGCCAGTTCGCCCAGCTTCAGTTCGCGCACCACGTGATCCTTGCTGCGCGCGCCCTGGGCGTAGCATTCGGCGAGCAGGTGGCAGAAGCTCTTGCGCTTGGGCGAACCGACGATCAGCAGGATGCGCTTGCCGTCGCCTTCCAGCGGGGTGGCGCCGGTCTTGGCGGTTTCAACCATGGTGGCCGGCCTCCAGCATCTGCTCCGGCCGTACCCATTCGTCGAACTGCGCTTCGTCCAGGTAGCCCAGCTGCAGCGCCGCGGCGCGCAGGGTGGTGCCTTCGGCGTAGGCCTTCTTGGCGATTTCGGCGGCCTTGTCGTAGCCGATGTGCGGGTTCAGTGCGGTGACCAGCATCAGGCCGCGCTCCAGCAGGTCGGCCATGCGCCGGGCGTCCGGCTCCAGGCCGGCGACGCAATGCTTGTTGAAGTTGCGGCAGCCGTCGGCGAGCAGGCGGATGGACTCCAGCAGGTTGTAGACGATCACCGGCTTGAACACGTTGAGTTGCAGATGGCCCTGGCTGGCGGCGAAGGAAATCGTGCTGTCGTTGCCCATGACCTGGCAGGCCAGCATCGACAGCGCCTCGCACTGGGTCGGGTTGACCTTGCCGGGCATGATCGAGCTGCCCGGCTCGTTGGCCGGCAGCTTCACCTCGGCGAAGCCGGCGCGTGGGCCTGAGCCGAGCAGGCGCAGGTCGTTGGCGATCTTCATCAGGGCCACCGCCAGGCTCTTCAGGGCGCCGGAGAGGATGACCAGCGGCTCGTGGCCGGCCAGGGCGGCGAACTTGTTCGGCGCGGCGACGAAGGGCAGGCCCGATTCGGCGGCGATTTCCGCGGCGATGGCGTCGGCGAAGCCCTTCGGCGCGTTGAGCCCGGTGCCCACCGCGGTGCCGCCCTGGGCCAACTGGTAGACCGCCGGCAGCGCCGCGCGGATGGCGCGCTCGGCATAGTCGAGCTGGGCGACGAAGGCCGAGAGTTCCTGGCCGAAGGTGATCGGCGTGGCGTCCATCAGGTGGGTGCGCCCGGTCTTGACCAGGCTGGCGTGCCGCGCCGACTGTTCGGCGAGACCGCCGGAAAGCTCGGCGATGGCCGGCAGCAATTGTTCGTGCACGGCCTTGGCGGCGGCGATGTGCATGGCGGTGGGGAAGCTGTCGTTGGAACTCTGCGCGCGGTTGACGTGGTCGTTGGGATGCACCGGCGACTTGCCGCCGCGCGGATTGCCGGCCAGTTCGTTGGCGCGGCCGGCGATCACCTCGTTGACGTTCATGTTGGTCTGGGTGCCGCTGCCGGTCTGCCAGACCACCAGCGGGAAGTGTTCGTCGTGGCGGCCTGCGAGGACCTCGTCGGCGGCCTGTTCGATCAGCCGGGCGACTTCCGGCGGCAGTTCGCCGAGGTGGTCGTTGACCCGCGCGGCGGCTTTCTTGATCAGCGCCAGGGCGTGGATCACGGCGAGCGGCATGCGCTGGCCGCCGATGGCGAAGTTCTCCAGCGAGCGCTGGGTCTGGGCGCCCCAGTAGGCGTCGTCGGGCACCTCTATGGTGCCCAGGCTATCGGTTTCGGTCCGGCTCATGAGTGTTCTCCAGGGTGCGTATCCGGCAGTTTAGGCCTTCGCTCCCGCCTTGGGTTCCGCTGCCGTCGCTTCCTCGTGGGCATTTTTCGCCGCGCTGCGGGTCGGAAATAGATTGCCCGCCGCCGGCGTCACCAGCGCGCGCGGGTCGAGCCGATCCAGCCGAGGGCGCCGTCCACCGGCACGCAGTCGCCGTCGTCGTGGCGCAGGGTGCCGTTGAAACGGCCGAACCACTGGCGGGTATTGGCATAGAACAGGCCGACGCTGGGCCGCGCCTGGTGCAGCTGTTCGGGACGGAAGAGCAGCTCGACGCGACCGCAGGCGCTGTCCAGGCGCCATTCGGCCAGCGGGTCGCGAGGCTCGCGGATGTGCACGTCGTCGAGCACGCGGCTGAGCTTGCCGCCGAACCACAGGGCGTTCTCGCGCAGGTCGCTGGCTTCGGTCCAGCCGGTGCCGAAGTTGCCGGCGATGCCGCCGGGGGCGGCGAAGGCGGCGCGGGTCCAGTAGGTATGCAGCGGCCAGACGCCGCGGCCGAAGTCCAGCGCGGCGAAGCTCTGGCCCGCCTGGCAGTCGTAGCGCCGGCGGCCGAGTTGCAGGCAGCCGCTGATCGGTAGGCCGAGCTGGCGGCTACAGGCATGGAAGGTGTGTTCGCCCATCGGCACCACCAGGTTCACCGACTCCAGGTGCGACGGTCGTCGCACTTCTAGCGCCAGCTCCAGCGGCAGGCCGCCGAGGTCCGGGGCCTGGCCGGTGACGCGCAGGCGCCCGGGCTGTTCGTCGAAGCGCAATTGCAGGCGGGGATGCTCGAAGGCATGGCTGGCCTGCGGCTCGTCGGGCAACTGGCAGCCGAGGCCGAAGAAGCGGATCTGCGTGTGCGCTACCGCCTGGCCGCTGTCCAGGTCGAGGAAATAGGCGGCGCCGTAGGTCAGGTAGTCGAGGTCGGCGATGGTCAGCGAGAGCATCCAGCCGGGGCTGACGATGCACCAGTGGTTCCAGCGCTTGCGCCGGCCGAAGTGGCCGGGGATGTGGCAGAGCACCCGCGGCCGGGCGGACCAGCCGACCGCCCGGGGATCGAGCCGGCCGTGGCTGTCGCAGAGGTTGCGCAGGGGCGGGGGCGATACGGCGAGGGTATCGGCGGCGGTTCCGTTCATCTAACACATCCATGTGACAGGCTGACGCAAGCATGCCGGCTGCGGAAGGAAGGCGGCAAGTACCCACTACAGAACTGATAGTAGACGGCATGGAGCGGGCGGGCGCCGGATAGGATTCTCCCGATATTCGGCGCCGCGCTTGAGCGGATTTCGAACTTAGGCGCAGAATGTCGGGTCCCACGGACACATCTACCCAACCTCAAGGATTTTCCATGACCCGTCTTCGCCTCATCGGCAGCGCCGTGCTGCTCAGCCTCAGCTCCATGGCCATGGCCGATTCCGCCAGCCAGGCCGAGCAATTCCTCAAGCTGGTCCATGCCGACAAGCTGACGGTCCCGGTCTATGCCCAGGTGCAGCAGATGCTGGCCCAGCGCTTCGCCCAGGCCAAGGCGCCGGAGAGCAAGAAGGCGGTTCTCGAGCGTTACCAGGCTAAGGCCAATGCCGAACTGGACCGCGCCATCGGCTGGGACAAGATCAAGCCCGAGCTGATCAAGCTCTACACCACCAACTTCACCGAGTCCGAGCTGAAGGACCTGAATGCCTTCTACCAGTCGCCGCTGGGCAAGAAGGTGCTGGAGAAGATGCCGCGCCTGACCGCCGAATCCGCCCAACTGACCCAGGCCAAGCTGCAAGGCGCCGTCGAGCCGGTGAACAAGCTGATGGCCGACATGGACAAGGAACTCGGCGTCGCCGCGCCGGCCCAGAAGAAAAAGTGAGTCGTGATTCGCGATGAGCATGCGTGACCGTATCCAGACCGCCCTGCAGCCCCTCGATCCGCAACACGTCGAGGTGCTCGACGAGAGCCACATGCACAGCCGCGGGCTGGAGACCCACTTCAAGGTGGTGCTGGTCAGCCCGCAGTTCGCCGGGTTGAACGCGGTGAAGCGGCACCAGAAGGTATATGCCACCCTCGGTGGGTTGATGGGCGAGTTCCACGCCCTGGCGCTGCATACCTTCACCCCTGAGGAGTGGAGCCAGGCTGCGGTGCCGTCCTCGCCGACCTGCCGCGGCGGGAGCAAGCACGACATACCCTGAGACGGCGTCCGTCGCGGCGGGGTGCAGAGCCTGCCCCTGCTGCGCTAGACTACGCACCCAGCGCCGGCCTTCCGCCGGCGTTGTCGTTTCCATGGCGCCAGCGGCTGGCGCTTTTCGTTCCGGTCCGCCCTTTACGCGGGCGACCACCTGGAGGCTATATCCCCATGACATGCATCGTCGTGGCGGCGCTGTACAAGTTCGTGACTCTCGACGATTACGTGGCGCTGCGTGAACCCCTGCTGCAAACCCTGCTCGACAACGGTGTGAAAGGCACCTTGCTGCTGGCCGAGGAAGGCATCAACGGCACCGTCTCCGGTAGCCGCGAAGGCATCGATGCGCTGCTCGCCTGGCTGCGCAGCGATCCCCGGCTGGCCGATATCGAGCACAAGGAATCCTACTGCGACGAACAGCCGTTCTACCGCACCAAGGTCAAGCTGAAGAAGGAAATCGTCACCCTCGGCGTGCCTGGCGTCGATCCGAACAAGCAGGTCGGCCAGTATGTCGAGGCGAAGGACTGGAATGCCCTGATCAGCGATCCGGAAGTCCTGCTGATCGATACCCGCAACGACTACGAGGTGGCGATCGGCACCTTCGAGGGCGCGGTCGATCCGAAGACCAGGTCGTTCCGCGAGTTCCCCGAGTACATCAAGGCCCACTACGACCCGGCGCGGCACAAGAAGGTGGCGATGTTCTGCACCGGCGGCATCCGCTGCGAGAAGGCTTCCAGCTACATGCTCGGCGCCGGTTTCGAGGAGGTCTTCCACCTCAAGGGCGGCATCCTCAAGTACCTCGAAGAGGTGCCGCAGGAACAGAGCCTGTGGCGCGGCGACTGCTTCGTATTCGACAACCGCGTGACCGTGCGCCACGATCTTAGCGAGGGCGAGTACGATCAGTGCCACGCCTGCCGCAACCCGGTTTCGCTGGAAGACCGCCAGTCCGAGCACTACGTGCCCGGCATCAGCTGTCCGCACTGCTGGGACTCGCTGAGCGAGAAGACCCGCGCCGGCGCTCGCGAGCGGCAGAAACAGATCGAACTGGCGCGGCAGCGCAACCAGCCGCACCCGCTCGGTCGCGATCCGCGCCAGTCCACGCTGGAGAACTGAACCTTGGCCAAGGCCCGCCTGCTGTACGTGATGGACCCCATGTGTTCCTGGTGCTGGGGCTTCGCCCCGGTCGCCGAGGCGCTGTCCCGGCAGGCGGCCGCCGACGGCGTCGCTTTCCACCTGGTAGCCGGTGGCCTGCGCGCCGGCCACGGCGCGGCGCTCGACCCGAATACCCGCGGCTACATCCTCGGCCACTGGCAGACCGTGCAGCAGACCACCGGCCAGCCGTTCCGCTTCGACGACGCGTTGCCCGAAGGCTTCGTCTATGACACCGAGCCGGCCTGCCGGGCCCTGGTGGCGGCGCGCAGCCTCGACGAGGAAAGCGCCTGGCCGCTGGTGAGGGCGATCCAGCGGGCGTTCTACGCCGAGGGGCGCGATGTCACCCAGGCGGCGGTGCTCGCCGACCTGGCGGAAGCGGTGGGAATTCCACGCATCGAGTTCGCCGCGGTCTTCGACAGCGGCGAGGCGCGTGACGCCACCGCCGCCGATTTCGCCTGGGTCCAGGACCTTGGCATCGCCGGGTTCCCGACCCTGCTGGCCGAGCGCAACGGCCAACTGGCGTTGCTCACCAACGGCTACCAGCCGCTTGCCGAACTTTCACCCTTGCTCGGCCGCTGGCTGGAACGGGGCCGGCATGAGTGAGCGCGGAGACCGCCTGAGCTGGGCGGAGATTCGTCGACTCGCACTGCGCCACAAGAAAGCCCTGTTGCTCGCCAACCTGGTGGCGGTGCTGGCCACCCTCTGCACCGTGCCGATCCCCTTGCTGCTGCCGTTGCTGGTGGACGAAGTGCTGCTCGGCAAGGGCGACGGCGCGCTGCGTTTCATGGACCGCCTGTTGCCCGCCGACTGGCAGGTGGCGTTCGGCTACATCGGCCTGATGCTGGCGGCGACCCTCCTGTTGCGGGGGGCGGCGCTGGTGTTCAACGTGCTCCAGGCGAAGCTGTTCGCGCGGCTGTCCAAGGACATCGTCTACCGCATCCGCCTGCGTCTGATCGAGCGCCTCCGGCATATCGCCCTGGGCGAATACGAAACCCTCGGCGGCGGTTCGATCAGCGCCCACCTGGTGACCGACCTGGACACCCTGGACAAGTTCGTCGGGGAAACCCTCAGCCGCTTCCTGGTCGCCTTGCTGACCCTGCTCGGCACCGCCGCGATCCTGGTCTGGATGCACTGGCAGCTGGCCTTGCTGATCCTGCTGTTCAACCCGCTGGTGATCTGGTCCACGGTACAACTGGGCAAGCGCGTCAAGCACCTCAAGAAGCTCGAGAACGACAGCACCGCGCGCTTCACCCAGGCGCTCACCGAGACCCTCGAGGCGATCCAGGAAGTCCGCGCCGGCAATCGCCAGGGCTATTTCCTCGGCCGCCTCGGCCACCGCGCCCAGGAAGTCCGCGACTACGCCGTGGCCTCGCAATGGAAAAGCGACGCCGCCGGGCGCGCCAGCGGCCTGCTGTTCCAGTTCGGCATCGATGTGTTCCGCGCCGCGGCGATGCTTACCGTGCTGCTCTCGGACCTGTCGATCGGCCAGATGCTCGCGGTATTCAGCTACCTCTGGTTCATGATCGGTCCGGTCGAACAGCTGCTCGGCCTGCAATACGCCTACTACGCCGCTGGCGGCGCGTTGCAGCGGATCAACGAGTTGCTGGCGCGGGCCGACGAGCCGCGCTACCCGCCGCTGCGCGATCCGTTCGCCGGCCGCACGACCGTTGGCATCGAGGTGCGCGGGCTGGATTTCGCCTACGGCGAGGACAAGGTCCTGGAGCAGTTGGACCTGAACATCGGCGCCGGCGAGAAGGTTGCCCTGGTCGGCGCCAGCGGCGGCGGCAAGAGCACGCTGGTGCAACTGCTACTCGGCCTCTACAGTGCGCAGCGCGGCAGCATCCGCTACGGCGGGGTGCCCCTGGAGGAAATCGGCCTGGACTGCGTGCGCGAACATGTCGCGGTGGTTCTCCAGCATCCGGCGCTGTTCAACGACAGCGTGCGGGCCAACCTGACCATGGGCCGCGAACGCAGCGACCAGGCCTGCTGGCGGGCTTTGGAGATCGCCCAGTTGGCCGACGGCGTGCGGCGCCTGCCGCAGGGGCTGGACACCGTGGTCGGGCGTTCCGGGGTGCGCCTGTCGGGCGGTCAGCGGCAGCGCCTGGCGATCGCCCGGATGATCCTCGCCGAGCCCAAGGTGGTGATCCTCGACGAGGCCACCTCGGCCCTCGACGCCGCTACCGAGTACGCCCTGCACCAGGCGCTCGGCGACTTCCTCGAAGGCCGCACCACATTGATCGTGGCTCATCGGCTGTCGGCGGTGAAGCAGGCCGACCGGGTCCTGGTCTTCGATGGCGGGCATATCGCCGAAGACGGCGACCACCAGCAACTGATCGCCGAAGGCGGCCTCTACGCCCGGCTCTATGGACATCTGCAACAGATGTGAGGCGCCAGGCTGTCGCCTGGCGGTTTTTCTCGTATATTCCATATAAGACATCCGGTTTTTATTGGCTGCGGCAATAAAAAACGCTGTCTGTTCCGCCAGGTGCAGGGCAGGTTCGGCAAACAGCCACTAGACTCCTACTGTTTGCCGGGTGTCCGCCTCCTCCAGCGTCGTGGCTGCCGGCAGGCAAGGCCTCGGGAGTTCTGCGACGGGATCTTGAGCGGCCGACAGGTGATGCAGTCAGGGGTGACGGAGACGGCACCCGATCGCTTAGCGCCAGTTTGAATGGTAGATGGAATGAGGCAGAACCGGACTCTCGACAAGCCCCGCCTGCTCGGCCTGGTATGGCCCTTCATCGTCGTGGTGCTGTTGCAGGCCATGCTGGCGGGCGGCAGTCTCTACGTCCTCTCCGCGGTGCGCAGCTATGTCGGCGGCGAAAGCCTCTGGTCGAAGGGCCAGAAGGATGCCATCTACTATCTCACCCTCTATGCCGACTCACGCGCCGACGAAGACTTCCGCCGCTACGAGGAGGCCATCGCGATCCCCCTCGGCGACCGCGAGATGCGCCTTGCCCTGGACCAGCCCGACCCGGACATCGAGGCGGCCCGCCAGGGCATCCTCAAGGGCGGCAACCATGCCGACGACGTTACCGCGATCATCTGGCTGTACCGCAACTTCCACGACTTCAGTTACTTCGAGCGCGCCATCGAGCTGTGGCTGGTGGGCGACAAGTACGTCATGGAACTGATCGACGTCGCCGGCAAGATGCGCGCGGGCATCGGCACCGGGCAGGCCAGTGCCGAGCAGGTGCAACAGTGGAAGACCGAGATCCACGCGATCAACGAGAAGGTCACGCCGGCGGCCAAGGCCTTCAGCGACGCCCTCGGCGAGGGCTCGCGGGCCTTGCTCAGGCTGCTGCTGGTGGCCAACCTGACCACCGCCAGCGTGCTCATCCTCCTGGCGTTCCTGCGTACCCGGCAGCAACTGATGCAGCGCCAGGAAGTGGAGAACGCCCTCGATGCCGAGCGCGAACGGGCCCAGATCACTCTGGCCTCGATCGGCGACGGAGTGATCACCGCCGACACCCAGGGGGGGCATTTCCTACCTCAACCCGGCCGCCGAGCAGATGACCAACTGGACGCTGGACAAGGCCCGCGGCCTGCCCCTGGCGTCGCTGTTCCGGATCGTCGACGAAAGCTCGCGGGAGGAGGGCATGCTGCTGATCGAGCAGATCCTCAGCGGCGAGATCGACGGCGGCCGCGAGCATTCCAAGCTGGTCCTGCGCCACGACGGCAGCAGCGTGCCGGTGACCCTGGTGGGTGCACCGATCCATCGCGGCGGCGAGATCACCGGGGTGGTCCTGGTGCTTCACGACATGACCCGCGAGCGCCAGTACATGGCGCGCCTGTCCTGGCAGGCGACCCACGATGCGTTGACCGGGCTGACCAACCGCCGCGAGTTCGAGTATCGCCTGCAGATAGCGCTGGAACGCCTGGAGCGCAACAGCGGGCGGCACGCCCTGATGTTCCTCGACCTGGACCAGTTCAAGCTGGTCAACGACACCTGCGGCCACGCCGCCGGCGACGAACTGCTGCGCCAGGTCTGCACCCTGCTGCAACAAGGCTTGCGCGAGGGCGACACGCTGGCGCGGCTGGGCGGCGACGAGTTCGGCATCCTGCTGGAGAACTGCCCGGCGGAAAAAGCCGTGGAGATCGCCGACCATCTGCGCAAGACGGTCCAGGACCTGCACTTCACCTGGAGCGGGCAGCCGTTCAACTGCACCGTCAGCGTCGGCCTGGTGCACCTGCTGCCGGGTATCTCGACCCTCGAGGAGGCACTGCGCTCCGCCGACATGGCCTGCTACATGGCCAAGGAAAAGGGCCGCAACCGGGTCCAGGTGTTCCATCAGGACGACGTCGAACTGTCGATGCGCTTCGGCGAGATGACCTGGGTCCAGCGCATCCACCTGGCGCTGGAGGAAGACCGCTTCAGCCTCTATGCCCAGCCTATCGTGCCGCTGGGCGAAGGCGCGGAGGAGGGCTTGCACGTCGAACTGCTGCTGCGCCTGCGCGACGAGGGCGGGCGCCTGGTGCCGCCGCTGAGCTTCATACCCGCCGCCGAGCGCTATGGCCTGATGACGCTGATCGACCGCTGGGTGGTGGAGAATGCCTTCCGCACCCTCGTCGAGCGCGCCCAGGACCCTCGCGCCGAGCCGATCGGCACCTGCGCCATCAACCTCTCCGGCGCGACCATCGGCGACGAGTCGTTCCTGCAGTTCCTCACCGAGCTGTTCGCCCGTTACCGCATTCCGCCGCAGACGATCTGCTTCGAGGTCACCGAAACCGTGGCGGTTGCCAACCTGGCCAGCGCCATCCGCTTCATCAACGAGCTCAAGGACACCGGTTGTCGTTTCTCCCTGGACGATTTCTGCGCCGGCATGTCGTCCTTCATCTACCTCAAGCACCTGCCGGTGGATTACCTGAAGATCGATGGCAGCTTCGTCAAGGACATGCTCGAGGATCCCATCGATCGCGCCATGGTCCAGGTGATCAACCATATTGGCCACGTGATGGGCAAACGTACCATCGCCGAGTTCGTCGAGACCGTCGAAGTGATGGAGGCGCTGCGCGAGATCGGCATCGACTATGCCCAGGGCCTGGCCATCGGCGCGCCCCTGCCGTTCAGTCGCCAGCCTCCGGGCGCAGGGCTGGATGCCCAGGGCCTGTGGCCGAGCCTCGGACAGAACCTCCGGTAGGTGACCGCGGAGCGAAGAAAGAGTAGTTTCGCTGCTATGAGGCCGTTGCCGAGAAGAAGAGAAGGGAGACGGGTGTGAGCGAGTTCTTTGACCGTACGGGCCCCTTGCAGGAGGCGGGAAGCTATCCGCAGTGGGCGCAGCAACTGATCGTCGACTGCCAGGCGAGCAAGGACCGGGTTTCCGGCCACGAGCTGTACCGGCGCATGCGCGACGCCGAGCTGAGCCCGGCGCTGATGCGCCTGTACCTGATCGGCGGCTGGCCGGTGGTCGAGCAGTTCCCCTTGTACATGTCGCAGAACCTGCTGAAGACCCGTTTCGCCCGCCATCCCGGCGAAGACATGGCGCGCCGCTGGCTGATGCGCAATATTCGGGTCGAACTCAACCACGCCGACTACTGGCTGCACTGGGCCGAGGCCCACGGTGTGAGCCTGGCCGAGATCCAGGCGCAAGACGTGCCGGCCGAACTGCACGCGCTCAGCCACTGGTGCTGGCACACCTGCGCCAGCGACTCACTGCCGGTGGCCATGGCCGCCACCAACTACGCCATCGAAGGCGTCACTGGCGAGTGGTCGGCGCTGGTCTGTTCGAACGGCGTCTACGAAAACGCCTTCCCCAAGGAAGGCCGCAAGCGCGCCATGAAGTGGCTCAAGCTCCACGCCCAGTACGACGATGCCCACCCCTGGGAGGCGCTGGAGATCATCTGCACCCTGGCCGGCACCAATCCCAGCGCCGAGCTACGCCGGCAACTGCGCGACGCGATCTGCAAGAGCTACGACTACATGTACCTGTTCCTCGAGCGCTGCATGCAGCTGGAGGAGGCGCGCAGCGCCCGCAAGCTCGCGGTCGGCGCGGAGTAGTCTTGCGCGCAGCGGAATCCCGGCGTGTTCTGCCGGGATTCCGCTGGTCCTCAAGGCACCAGGATGATCTTCTCGCAGGTGCCTTCGTTCACTGCCCGGTACTGCTCAACGCCCTGCTCCAGCGGGACTTCCCGCAGCCCGTCCGGCAGCGGCAGGCGGCCTTGGTCGAACAGTTTGCCGAAGGCGTCGAGGAAGCCTGCGCAGGTTTCCACGCCATAGAGCAGCGAGTTGATCCCCACCACCGAGCCACCGCGACGGTACAGGTTCAACGCCGGCAGGCGCACATGGCCGTCGGCTGGTGCGGCGATGATCGCCAGGCGACCGAAGGCGGCCAGCGCCGGGACCGCCGCCTCGAGCCAGAAACCGGTCGTATCGAAGATCACCTCGGCCCCGCCGGGGAAGATCCCTTCCACCTGTGCCGCCAGTTCGGCCGGCTCGCCCAGCAGCAGCGCGGCGATGCCCTGCGCTTCCAGCGCCTGGCGTTGCTCCTCGCGCCGCACCGCGCCGATCGCTTCGGCCCCCAGGGCCTTGGCCAGCGCCAGCGCGGCCTTGCCGACCGCGCCGCTGGCGCCGATTACCAGGAGCCGGGTGCCGGCCTTGACCTGGCTGCGTTGCAGGGCGTCCCAGGCGGTGCTGTAGGGCACCCCGCAACTGGCGGCCTGGGCGAAGCTCAGGCTTTCCGGCTTGAGCGCGACGCCGGCGGCCGGCAGGGTCAGGAACTGCGCGTGGCTACCGTCGCGGAAGAATCCCGGCTCCCGCCCGGTGCCCCAGACCGCCTGGCCGAGCAGGGCCTTCGGTCCCTCCACCACCACCCCGGCGAAGTCGCGGCCCGGTACCCGGGGCAGGGTGGTATAGGGGAAGCGGCCGAGGACGTTCTTCACGTCGCTCGGATTCAGCCCGGCGGCGCGGATTTCCACCCGCACCTCATCGGCGGCGGGAAGCGGGTCGGGCATGTCCACCAGCTTGAGGGCGGCGAGGTCGCCGGTACGGTCGAATTGCAGTGCTTTCATCGGGGGCTCCGTGTCGTCGCGGCGATCAGTGCAGCCACTGCTGCAGCAGGTCGCGGCCAAGGGGGAAAAGCTGTTCGCCGAGCTGCATGCCAAGCAGGCCGACCAGGGCGATGGCGGGTGGCGCCGGCGAGCGGAAGTCGAGTACGGCGTAGAGCACGCCGACCAGCAGGCCGATGCCGAGGGAGATCAGGTAGTTCATGGCGGCTGACAGGGACGGTGAACGATGGTGCCAGTCTAGTTGGCCGAAAAAACATCTATCGGCCAATCGCTATCGAATACCGGTCAAGGCTGGAACGGCTGGTGATGCTCGGCCCTGTACTCGGTGGGAGAGACGCCCAGCTCGCGGCGGAACATGTCGCTGAAGGCGCTCGGCGTATATCCCAGGGCATGGGCGATGCCTGCCACCGGACGGCCATCGATCAGTGCGGCGGCGGCGGTCGCCAGTTGCACCTGCCGCCGCCAGTCGGCGAAGCCCATGCCCAGGCTGCGCTGGAACAGGCGCGAGAGGGTCCGCACGCTGGCCCCGGCGTCTTCGGCCAGGCGCTCCAGGCCGATGTCCAGGGAGGGATTGGCCATCACCGCCTGGCACAGCGCGAGCAGGCGCCTGTCGGAGGCGTCCGGCAGCGGTACGCGGAGGCTGGAACGGCGCGCGCGACCGAGTTCGAGCACGGCGAGATCGGCCAGCGCCCGATAGTAGTGGGGGTCGCTCTGTCGTTCCTGCTCCACCAGGCTGACGATCAGCTCGCGCAGCAGCGGGCCGACCACCAGCACCAGGGTGCGGTCCTCCAGGCCGCGGGAGAGTTCCGGGCTCAGGTAGATGTTGCGCATCTGCAACTCGGACGCGATCCGCACCGCATGGCGCAGGCCCGGCGGCAACCAGACCGCCCGTTGCGGCGGGACCGGCAGGGCCTCGTCGGGCGTCTCCAGCCACATCATCCCGGACACCGCATAGAGTACCTGGCCCCAGGCGTGCTCGTGGGCATCGACGCGGTGCCCGGCAGGATAGCTGCGGGCGACGCCGCGCAGGGGCCGGCGGCTGTCGCTCAGGTCGGGTGGGGCGGGTCGTGCCATGGGAATGCCGTCGCGGAGTAAAGACGCAGGTTAACCGCTTGACGCCGATCATGCAGCGCCGGCTTTCAGCGCAGCCGTGACAGCGCTGCTGGCAGTTTTTCGCTCCGCCCTGTAAAGATAATTTTACGAAGACCGGGCGTTCGCCATGCATGCCGCCGGCGCGTAAGGAATAGTTGCCAGAAACCCTGCGCCAGGCCCTGCGCCGGGCCCTGCCGACGGCTTGTCCGCCGCGTCGCCACGGGGTGAGATGAAGGCATCTCCCATGTCGCCGGCCGCCTGGACCGGCGGCGGTCCATTCAACAAGAACAACGAGGAGGCCGGATGAACGCCGTGGCCAAGATCGAACAGCACAATCCCATCGGTACCGACGGATTCGAATTCGTCGAGTTCACCGCCCCCGACGCCAAGGGCATCGAGCAGCTGCGCCAGCTGTTCAACATGATGGGCTTCACCGAAACCGCCAAGCATCGTTCCAAGGAAGTCTTCCTGTTCCAGCAGAACGATATCAACATCGTGCTCAACGGCAGCCCGACCGGGCATGTCCACGAATTCGCCCTCAAGCACGGCCCGAGCGCCTGCGCCATGGCCTTCCGGGTGAAGAACGCTTCCCAGGCCGCCGCCTACGCCGAATCCCAGGGCGCCAAGCTGGTGGGCAGCCACGCCAACTTCGGCGAGCTGAACATCCCTTCCCTGGAAGGCATCGGCGGTTCGCTGCTGTATCTTGTCGACCGCTACGGCGACCGCAGCATCTATGACGTCGACTTCGAGTTCATCGAAGGCCGCAGCGCCAACGACAACTCGGTCGGCCTGACCTACATCGACCACCTGACCCACAACGTCAAGCGCGGCCAGATGGACGTCTGGTCCGGTTTCTACGAGCGCATCGCCAACTTCCGCGAGATTCGCTACTTCGATATCGAAGGCAAGCTCACCGGCCTGTTCTCCCGCGCCATGACTGCGCCTTGCGGGAAGATCCGCATCCCGATCAACGAGTCGGCCGACGATACCTCGCAGATCGAGGAATTCATCCGCGAATACCATGGCGAAGGCATCCAGCACATCGCCCTGACCACCGACGACATCTATGCCACGGTGCGCAAGCTGCGCGCCAACGGCGTGAAGTTCATGTCGACCCCGGACACCTACTACGAGAAGGTCGACACCCGCGTCGCCGGGCATGGCGAGCCGCTCGAGCAACTGCGCGAACTGAACCTGCTGATCGACGGCGCCCCGGGCGACGACGGCATCCTGCTGCAGATCTTCACCGACACGGTGATCGGCCCGATCTTCTTCGAGATCATCCAGCGCAAGGGCAACCAGGGCTTCGGCGAGGGCAATTTCAAGGCCCTGTTCGAGTCCATCGAGGAAGATCAGATTCGCCGCGGCGTGATCTGATCCCGCTGCCGCCAGCCTGTTCCGGGGCTGGCGGTTTTCCTTGCGCTCCGCGTTTCCGTTCCAGCGGCGCCGATCGCGCCAGCCTTGCCCGCACCGCCGAGCCACGAGCCTGGCGGCCCATTCACGTCACGTACAACAACAAACAGGTGACGCATGATCCGTGAGTCCTTCCTTCGCCCAGCCGACCGCCCGCCGCCACGCGCCCCGCATGGCGCTCGCCGTGCGCCTGCCGCCTGAGCCGCACGGCCCCGTTTCGCCTCCGACAACAATAAATTTCCACTTGCGTGAGATAACTCAATGGACGGCCAACATCCGCATTCGGGCGAGCTCAAGCGCGGCCTGAAGAATCGTCACATCCAGTTGATCGCCCTCGGCGGCGCCATCGGCACCGGCCTGTTCCTTGGCTCGGCCGGGGTGCTCAAGTCGGCGGGCCCGTCGATGATCCTCGGCTACGCCATCGCCGGCTTCATCGCTTTCATGATCATGCGCCAGCTCGGCGAGATGATCGTCGA
>NZ_KV812632.1:285429-295928 GCF_001813485.1 Pseudomonas sp. HMSC067G02 | reverse complement strand
GCCAGCTCGGCGAGATGATCGTCGAGGAGCCGGTCGCCGGCTCCTTCAGCCACTTCGCGCACAAGTACTGGGGCGGCTTCGCCGGCTTCCTCTCCGGCTGGAACTGCTGGGTGCTGTACATCCTGGTCGGGATGTCGGAACTGACCGCGGTCGGCAAGTACATCCACTACTGGTGGCCGGAGGTGCCGACCTGGGCCACGGCGGCGTTGTTCTTCGTCGTCGTCAACGCGATCAACCTGGCCAACGTCAAGGCCTTCGGCGAAGCCGAGTTCTGGTTCGCGATCATCAAGGTGGTGGCGATCATCGGCATGATCCTGCTCGGCTGCTACCTGCTGTTCAGCGGCAGCGGCGGTCCGCAGGCTTCGGTGAGCAACCTCTGGGCACACGGCGGTTTCTTCCCCAACGGAGTGAGCGGCCTGGTGATGGCCATGGCGATCATCATGTTCTCCTTCGGTGGCCTGGAAATGCTCGGCTTCACCGCGGCCGAGGCGGACAAGCCGAGGACGGTGATCCCGAAGGCGATCAACCAGGTGATCTATCGCATCCTGATCTTCTACATCGGCGCCCTGGTCGTGCTGCTCTCGCTGACGCCCTGGGACAGCCTGCTGCAGACCCTCAACGCTTCCGGCGATGCCTACAGCGGCAGCCCGTTCGTGCAGATATTCTCGATGATCGGCAGCGGCACTGCCGCGCACCTGCTGAACTTCGTGGTGCTCACCGCCGCACTGTCGGTGTACAACAGCGGCACCTATTGCAACGGCCGCATGCTTCTCGGCCTGGCCGAGCAGGGCGATGCCCCGCGCGCGCTGGCCAGGGTCGACAAGCGCGGCGTACCGGTACGCGCCCTGGTGGTATCGGCGCTGGTGACCTTCCTCGCGGTGGTGGTGAACTATGTGATCCCGCACCAGGCGCTGGAGCTGCTGATGTCGCTGGTGGTGGCGGCGCTGGTGATCAACTGGGCGATGATCAGCATGGCGCACCTGAAGTTCCGCGCGCAGATGGACCGCCAGGGCACCCGCACGCACTTCCGCGCGTTCTGGTATCCGTACGGCAACTACCTGTGCATGGCCTTCGTGGTGTTCATCCTCGGCGTCATGTTGCTGATCCCCGGCATCCAGGTCTCGGTCTATGCCATCCCGGTCTGGCTGCTGGTGATGTGGGCCTGCTACCGACTCAAGGGAGCCCCGCGGCCGATGCCGGGCCTGCGAGTGAAGCCGGTCACCGAGTGATCGATGGGGCGCCGGCGCGCAGAGGAGAGGGGAGCGCTCCTTTGCGCGTCCCGGCGGCCCACAAGACTTTTTCTAGGGGCGCCTGTCGTTGACGCGGCAGGTGCCGAATTCCTACAGTGGCAGCGCCATTTTTTCTCGTTAGAGGGATTTCCATGAAAAAAGCGCTCTGGCTGCTTCTGGCTGCCGTTCCCGTGGTCCTGGTCGCCTGCGGCGGCAGCGACGACGACAAGCAGACCGCCCAGGTCGATTACCTGGCCCTGCCGGGGGATGCCAAGCTGGATACCCGCAGCGTCGACTACAAGTGCGAGAACGGTCGCAAGTTCACCGTGCAGTACCTGAACAAGGGCGACAACAGCCTCGCCGTGGTGCCGGTCAGCGACAACTCGACGCTGGTCTTCAGCAATGTGATTTCCGCCTCCGGCGCCAAGTACGCCGCCGGCCAGTACATCTGGTGGACCAAGGGCGAGGAGGCCACCCTCTACGGCGACTGGAAGGGCGGCGAGCCCACCGACGGGGTCGCCTGCAAGGAGCGTTGAGTTCGACCTGGCGCCTTAGCCGAAATGAAGGAACCCGGCCGCGGCCGGGTTTCTTTTGGCCTGCTTTTCCGCTCGGCAAAGGGGGTATGCTGGCAGCCCGTTGGTCCACCGTGCCGCCCCATGCTGATCATCTCCAATGCCGTCCACCTGCCCGATCATGAGATCGAGCTGAATGCCATTCGCGCCCAGGGCGCCGGCGGGCAGAACGTCAACAAGGTCTCCAGCGCGGTGCACCTGCGCTTCGACATCCAGGCCTCGTCGTTGCCGCCGTTCTACAAGGAGCGTCTGCTGGCACTGAACGACCAGCGCATCAGCGGCGACGGCGTGGTGGTGATCAAGGCCCAGCAGTACCGGACCCAGGAGCAGAACCGCGAGGATGCCCTGGAGCGCCTGGCGGAGTTGATCCGCAGCGTGGCCAAGGTGCAGAAGGCGCGGCGCCCGACCAAGCCTACGCGCGGCTCGCAGAAGCGCCGGCTGGACGGCAAGGCCAAGCGCGGCGCGGTGAAGGCCGGGCGCGGCAAGGTGGATTTCTGATCCGGCCGGTCTTCGCGACGGATCAGCGTACGGCCTGGGCCACCGGCTGGCCGAGGCCGCGCTCGCGGTCGCGTTGCAGGCGATAGGCCTTGGCCGCGGCCGGGATCGCAGTGACCTGGCCGGTTTCCAGCCAGCGTCGCAGGCGGGTGGCGTCGGCGAAGTGGGTGTACTTGCCGAAGGCGTCCAGCACCACCAGGTTGACCGGATTGCGGTTGATCGTGGTGCGCATCACCAGGCAGTGACCTGCTTCGTTGGTGAAGCCGGTCTTGGTCAACTGGATGTTCCAGGTCTTGTTGTTGATCAGGTGATTGGTGTTGCGGAAGCCCAGGGTGTAGTTGGGGTGGCGGAAGGCCACGGTCTTCTCCGGAGTGGTGCTCCACTGGCTGAGCAGCGGGTATTGCCGGCTGGCCACCAGCAGGCGGGTGAGGTCGCGAGCGGTGGAGACGTTGTGCAGCGACAGCCCGGTCGGCTCGACGTAGCGGGTGTTCTTCATTCCGAGGGCGTGGGCCTTGGCGTTCATCGCCTTGACGAAGGCGTTCTTGCCGCCCGGATAGTTCTGCGCGAGGCTGGCGGCGGCGCGGTTCTCCGAGGACATCAGGGCGAGCAGGAGCATGTCCCGGCGGCTGATCTGGCTACCGACCCGCACCCGGGAAAACACCCCGCGCATTTCGCTGGTCTCGCTGATGGCGATCGGCAGTACCTCGTCCAGCGGCAGTTTCGAGTCGAGCACGACCATGGCGGTCATCAGCTTGGTGATCGAGGCGATCGGCACCACCAGGTCGGGGTTGCGCGAGTAGAGCACCTTGCCGGTGTTCTGGTCGGTAACCAGCGCGCTGCCCGACGCCAGCTCCTGTTGCAGCGGCAGCCCGGCCTTGGGCGGCGGGGAGGCGGATACCGCGGTGGCAACGCTGAGGGACAGGAACAGGGTGACCAGTGACAGGAGACGGTTTCTCACGTGCGTTGCTCACTAAGACGAGAAAGTGGGGGCCGTGGGGCACAGTGTGAACTGGTGCCCATAATTGAGCATTTTATGCTCTTTTGTAGGAAAAGCACGTAGGGCTTTGAAAGTGCTGACTTATGGTTGGCCCGGTTCGGAGAGGTTCGGCGGATAACGCCTGTGGCGGTATTCGCCCTACGCCCACAAGGTCGTGGTGCGGTAGGGCGAATACCGCAACGCGGTTATCCGCCGCCTCGGCGGGAGTGCGCGACATTCGCTGGGGCGAAAAAAAGCCGGCCATCACAGCCGGCTCAGGGTAACCGTGAGGGTTCAGTCGGCGCAGACCTGGGCGATGGCTTGCGCCAGGCGGTCGAGGCGGCGCGCGTCGAGACCGGCGACGTTGGCCCGGCCGCTGGAGACCAGGTAAACGGCGTGCTCGTCGCGCAGCCGAGCGACCTGCTGCGGGCTCAGTCCGGTATAGGAAAACATCCCGCGTTGCGCGCCGACATGGGCGAAGCGCTCGGCCAGGCCGTGCGGCGCCAGGGCTTCGACCAGGCCGATGCGCAGGCTGGCGATGCGCGAGCGCATACCTTCGACCTCTTCCTGCCAGAGTCCCTTCAACTCGCTGTCGCCGAGGATCGCCGCGACCACCTCGGCGCCATGCGCCGGCGGGGTCGACCAGAGGTTGCGGGCGAGGAAGGCCAGTTGGCTACGCACGTCGGTGAGCTTCTCGGCGTTCTGCGCGCAGACGATCAGCGCGCCGACGCGGTCGCGGTACAGGCCGAAGTTCTTCGAGCAGGAACTGGTGACCAGCACCTCCGGCAGTTCGCCGGCGAACAGGCGTACCGCCCAGGCGTCTTCCTCGAGACCGTCGCCGAAGCCCTGGTAGGCGAAGTCGATCAGCGGCAGCAGCTCGCGGCGACGTACCACGTCGAGCACCCTGTGCCAGTCGTCGTGGCTCAGGTCGAAACCGGTCGGGTTGTGGCAGCAGGCATGCAGCAGCACCACGTCTCCCTGGGGAATGCGCTCCAGGCCAGCAAGCATCGCCTCGACATCCAGGCGGTTGTCGGCGCTGACGTAGGGGTAGTGGGAAACCTTCAGGCCGGCGGCGGCGAACAGCGTCTCGTGGATCGGCCAGGTCGGGTCGCTCAGCCAGATGCCGCGGCCGGGCAGGCAATGGGCGATGAAGTCGCCGGCCAGGCGCAAGGCGCCGGTGCCGCCGGGCGTCTGGGTGGCGTCGGCGCGTTGCTCCAGCAACAGCGGCGAGGCGGCGCCGAGCGCCAGTTCCGCCAGGCGCGCGGCGAACAGCGCATCGCCGTGGCCGCCGACGTAGCTCTTGGTGGTTTCCTGCTCGACCAGGCGCTGCTCGGCGAGTTTCACCGAGCGCAGGATCGGGGTCAGGCCCTGGGCATCCTTGTAGACACCGACGCCGAGGTCCAGCTTGTCCGCGCGCGGATCGTTGCGGTAGGCGTCGAGCAGGCCCAGGATCGGGTCGCCCGGTACGCGGGCGACCTTGGCGAAATGACTCATTTGCGCCCCTCGGCGGTTTTCGCTACCTCGTCGGTGCGCGCCGCCATGATGAAGTCGTTGCGGTGCAGGCCCTTGATCGAGTGGCTCCACCAGGTCACGGTGACTTTGCCCCACTCGGTCAGCAGGCCCGGATGGTGGCCTTCGGCCTCGGATATCTCGCCGACGGCATTGGTAAAGGCCAGGGCGTGCTTGAAGTTCTTGAACAGGTAGACCTTCTCCAGTTGCATGATGCCGTCGCGGACTTCGATGTTCCAATCCGGAATCTGCCGCAGCAGCACGGGCAGTTCTTCGTCGCTGACGTGCGGGGCGTCGGCGCGGCAGGCTTCGCAATGGGCTTGGGTGAGTGCGGTCATGGTGGGAGTCCTTGGTTGTCGCATGTGGGAGCGGCGGACGGGCCGGACCCGTCCACCATAGTACAAGGCCGCCGCGGGGTCAGCCGCGGTGGCGGCGATTCTCGTCAGGCCGCCTGCTTGGGCGGGAACAGCGGCGCGTGCAGGCCCAGGCGCATGGCCTCGTGGACCAGCGCCATGATGTCTTCCTGGGCCAGTTGGAACAGGCGCTTGAGGTCGGGCAGGACGAAATAGAGCGGTTGCAGGATGTCGATGCGGTAGGGCGTGCGCATCGCCTCCAGCGGATTGAAGGCCTGGTGCAGCGGCTCGTCGGAGAGGCAGTAGACGGTCTCCTTCGGCGAGGAGAGGATGCCGCCGCCGTAGATGCGCTTGCCCAGGTCGGTCTCGACCAGGCCGAACTCGATGGTCATCCAGTACAGGCGGGCGAGGAACACGCGTTCCTCCTTGCTCGCCTTGAGGCCGAGCTTGCCGTAGGTATGGGTGAACTCGGCGAACCAGGGGTTGGTCAGCAGTGGGCAGTGGCCGAAGATCTCGTGGAAGATGTCCGGCTCCTGCAGGTAGTCCAGTTCTTCCGGGGTGCGGATGAAGGTGGCGACGGGGAATTGCTGGCTGGCCAGCAGTTCGAAGAAGGTCTGGAACGGAATCAGCGCCGGAACCCGCGCCACGCGCCAGCCGGTGGTGGCCTGGAGAACCCTGTTGATCTCGTCGAGCTGGGGGATCCGGTCGTGGGGCAGGCCGAGCTGTTCGATGCCGTCGAGGTATTCCTGACAGGCGCGGCCTTCGATCACCTTCAGTTGCCGGGTGATCAGGGTATTCCAGACCTGGTGCTCGGTTTCCGGATAGTGGATGAAACCGTTGTCGTCGGGCTGGCGGGCCACGTACTGCGTCGTTTTCATACGGACTCCATGAGCGGCTTGTGGCCGCGGGGTCTTTGTTGTTGTCGTTGCCTTATCGATACCGCGTCGGGACGGTCCGTGCAGCCCCGGATAGGGACCGGGCAACGGGGAGGAATCGGCGTTTTCGTAAAGTTTTCCTTACGAATTGGCCTGGGTCGCCTGTTCATTGGGCCAGGCATTGTTGCTGGCGAGTCTAACTGTCACATATTCTTGACGGAAATTTCCGGCCGGGAGTTAAAAAAACGGCCGCGAGCCCATCAGAACGACAACACCGGGCCACGCCATGCGTATCAAAGTGCACTGCCAGAACCGTGTAGGCATCCTCCGCGACATCCTCAACCTGCTGGTCGACTACGGCATCAACGTCAATCGCGGCGAAGTCGGCGGCGACCAGGGCAACGCCATCTACCTGCTCTGTCCGAACATGATCAACCTCCAGTTGCAGTCGCTGCGGCCCAAGCTGGAGGCGGTGCCGGGGGTCTTCGGGGTCAAGCGCGTCGGCCTGATGCCCAGCGAGCGCCGGCACCTGGAACTCAACGCGCTGCTCGCCGCCCTGGACTTCCCGGTGCTCTCGGTGGACATGGGCGGGCAGATCGTCGCCGCCAACCGTGCCGCCGCGCAGTTGCTCGGCGTGCGCGTCGACGAGGTGCCGGGGATTCCGCTGTCGCGCTATGTGGAGGACCTCGACCTGCCCGAACTGGTGCGCGCCAACAAGGCGCGGATCAACGGGCTGCGGGTGAAGGTGAAGGGCGACGTGTTCCTCGCCGACATCGCGCCGCTGCAATCCGAGCACGACGAGAGCGAGGCGCTGGCTGGAGCGGTGCTGACCCTGCATCGCGCGGATCGCGTCGGCGAGCGCATCTACCATGTGCGCAAGCAGGAGCTGCGTGGCTTCGACAGTATCTTCCAGAGTTCGCGGGTAATGGCCGCGGTGGTCCGCGAGGCGCGGCGCATGGCGCCGCTGGACGCGCCGCTGCTGATCGAGGGCGAGACCGGCACCGGCAAGGAGCTGCTGGCGCGCGCCTGCCACCTGGCCAGCCCGCGCGGGCAGTCGCCGTTCATGGCGTTGAACTGCGCCGGCCTGCCGGAATCCATGGCCGAGACCGAGCTGTTCGGCTATGGTCCGGGAGCCTTCGAGGGCGCCCGTCCGGAAGGCAAGCTCGGCCTGCTGGAGCTTACCGCCGGCGGTACGCTGTTCCTCGACGGCGTCGGCGAGATGAGCCCGCGCCTGCAGGCCAAGCTGTTGCGCTTCCTGCAGGACGGCTGTTTCCGCCGGGTCGGCAGCGACGAGGAGGTGTACCTGGACGTGCGGGTGATCTGCGCCACCCAGGTAGACCTGTCCGAACTCTGCGCCAAGGGCGAATTCCGCCAGGACCTCTATCACCGTCTCAATGTGCTCTCGCTGCACATCCCGCCGCTGCGCGAGTGCCTGGATGGCCTGGCGCCGCTCGCCGAGCATTTCCTCGACCAGGCCAGCCGGCAGATCGGCTGCGGCCTGCCGAAGCTTTCCGCGCAGGCGCTGGAACGTCTCGAACGCTACCACTGGCCGGGCAACGTGCGGCAATTGGAAAACGTGCTGTTCCAGGCGGTTTCGCTGTGCGAAGGGGGAACGGTCAAGGCCGAGCACATCCGCCTGCCGGACTACGGCGCACCGCAGCCGCTGGGGGATTTTTCCCTGGAAGGAGACCTCGACGCCATCGTCGGGCGCTTCGAGAAGGCGGTGCTGGAGCGCCTGTTCCGCGAGCATCCGAGCAGCCGCCAGTTGGGCAAGCGCCTCGGCGTTTCGCATACCACGGCGGCGAACAAGCTGCGCCAGCATGGCGTGGGGCAAGGCGAGGGCTGAGCGGCATGCTTGCCGGTTTGTTGCAGGCTGGGAAAGAAACGGCGGAGGCGTCGGCCCCTGTGGAAGGGCGGCAGCGCGGTGAGGCGCGGGGAAGACGGCCAGGATGTTCGCCGAGGGGCGGGATTTTCGCCGCCGAGTACACAATGATCGCGCCGGATGGGCGAGCTGCCCCTCGTGGCGCGATCCTTCGGAGGTCGACCCGGAGGTCGAGGAGAGTTTAGCCGCCAGTGCAGCCGTTGCCCCAGACCTGATATTCGACGGTATGTTTCTGCCCGTTCGAATCTTCGTAGGTCATGCGTGCGGGAACGATGCCGCACGCATTGGAAGTGTCGGTTGAAGATATAACGCGAGCCACATCCAGTTGCATGCCATAGGCATATTCTTCAACAGCGTTTTCCTGCTGGCTGGCAGGTTGATCCTGGGCGCCAGCCGCCATCACCAGCGGCGAGCAGGCGAACAGGGCCATCAGGGCGAAAGCCTTCATTACTATTTACCTGAGTAGTTTCTGAGTGGGTACGATCTGCCGTCGGAAGACAGGCGGACAGGTCACCGGTGCAACTCGATAAACAAGGCTGGGTAAGTAAGTCTGCAATCAAGTTGCGGAGTCGAAGTGCAACGGGAGTTAACTTCGGCTGTTGGGTTAATTGTAAGTTCGGATAGGCTGCGACATATAGACTCAGTCAAGACAAGAACCTTGTACGGATCGGTAACAATACCCTTGCGGCCCTCTGTGCCGCGGCTTTGCGACCGGCTCACGGGTTTCTTTCCTGGCCCAGGGGCGATTGCGGGTCGAGCAGGGCGCTGCGAATGAAGTGCAGGTAGCTGAGCACCCGTCGCAGCGGCGAGGTATCGAACTGCGGTGCGCGCGGCTCCGGTGCCGCCCGTACCGCCATGATCGCCTGGTTCACCGCGTGCAGGGCGCGCTGGCGGTTGCTCGGCCCGGGTTGCAGGAACAGCCGGATCAGCGCCCGGCCCATCAGGCGGATCGCCCGGCGCCAGGCGGTGCGTTCGGCGTAGCAGGGCTCCTGGGGCAGGCGTTGTTGTTCGAGGCGCA
Organism: Pseudomonas sp. HMSC067G02; assembly: GCF_001813485.1. Taxonomy (NCBI): domain Bacteria; kingdom Pseudomonadati; phylum Pseudomonadota; class Gammaproteobacteria; order Pseudomonadales; family Pseudomonadaceae; genus Pseudomonas; species Pseudomonas sp. HMSC067G02. Next base: position 287,019 of record NZ_KV812632.1, on the reverse strand, counting down.
GCTCGATGATCGCCTGGCCGACCTCCAGCACCAGGAACATCCAGCCCAGCAACCGGCGCTGCACGTCCGGGCGGCCGGCGGAGAAGGTGTAGGCCTGGTTCAGCAGGTCGCGGGTGCCGCTTTCGAAACCGGAGACCAGGCCCTTGCTCTTGCCGCTGATGGCGAACACCACCCGCTCGCGCAGGTCGTGCTCCAGGCGCTTCCACATCCACGGCCGGTTCGGCGGCAGGATCACCATGGCGGCGACCGTGGCGAGGACCATCGACAAGAGTAGTGCCAGGTATTCGTTGAAGAAGGCCAGGGCGTCGTAGCGCGCCATGTTGGCCGGCAGCGAGGCGAAGCAGAACCACACCAGCAGGCCGACGCCGTAGCCGTTCCACTGCGGCCGCCAGAGCAGCAGGGCGCCGACCGCGAAGACCGGCAGCAGGCAGCAGAGCAGCATCGGGAAACCGTCCACGTGGGGTAGCAGGTAGAGCAGCACGAACAGCCCGGTGCAGGCCCCGGCGAGGGTCCCGAGGGTGAGTTGCAGCGACAACCGGCCGGGATTCGGCGAGGTCGAGGAGAGCGCCGAGATCAGTACCGCGGTGAGGGCGAAGGTGCCGCCGTAGGGCCAGGAGGTCTGGATCCAGAACGTGCCGAGCAGGCCGATCATCAGCGCGCTGCGCGCTCCGGCGACCAGCGCGGCGACCGGGTTGGCGCGGGCGACGAAGCTTTCCTTCCATTGCTCGCGGGCATGGTGGTGTTCGGCCAGGGAAGCGTGGGTCAGGGCGTAGTTGTGCAGGTCGTCGGTGAAACGGAAGGCCAGTTCGGCGGCGGTGTTGAAATCCAGCAGGTCGTTCTCGCCGGGGCGCTGCTCCACCAGGCGCTGGCGGGCCTGGCGGATGGTCTGCATCAGTTCCGGCTTGTAGGCCTCGATGCGTTCGGCCAGGCGCGCGGCGTCGGCGTCGGTGGGCGTCCGTTCGCGAATCGGCGCGAGCAGCCCGGCAAGCTCCGCCAGGCAGGGCGCCAGGACCTCCAGGACATTCTGCGCCCCGCGCCCGCGCAGGCGTTCGAGCAGGCGGTGGAGGCCGTGGAAGCGACTGGTCATGACCATGAATTCGTTGTTCAGGCGAGTCAGCCGGCCGCTGCGCAGGCGCATGTGCGGATCTTCGAAAGTAGTGGCGCTGCGCAGGTTTTCCAGGCCCACGGACTGGGCGACGAAGCGCGCGCTGAGCTCGCCGAAGCGCTCGCCGTCGAGGCTGCCCTGCAGGCCTTCGGCGGCGAATCCGGCGAAGTCGCGGAAGCGCCCGTAGAGTGTGTTGCGCAGGGCGGCGCCGCTGGTCTGCGGCAGGAAGATGGCGCTGACGGTACCGGTGCAGAGGATGCCCAGGGATATTTCCAGGACCCGCCACAGCGCCGCCATGAAGGCGCCTTCCGGGTGTGCGGTGGCGGGAATCCCGATCATGGTCGCGGTGTAGCCGGCGAGTACGCAGGCGTAGCCGCGGAAATCGCGGTAGCGCGCGGCGCCGGCGGTGCACAGGCCGACCCAGAGCGCCAGGCAGGCGAGGAACAGCACGCGCTCCTGGGCGAACAGGGCGATCAGGGTGACCA
>NZ_KV812632.1:274064-285329 GCF_001813485.1 Pseudomonas sp. HMSC067G02 | reverse complement strand
AGGGCGATCAGGGTGACCATCACGCTGAGGCCGATCAGGGTTCCGACGATGCGGTAGAAGCTCTTGGCCAGGACCTGCCCGCTCTGCGTCTGCATGACGATGAAGACCGTCACCAGCACCGTACTCGGCTGCGGCAGCTCCAGGCGATAGGCCAGCCACAGGGCGAGGCTGGCGGTGAGCAGGGCCTTGAATACGAAGACCCAGGCGACGCCGTCGCTACGCGCCCATTCGAGCAGGGCGCGGCGCAATTCGTCGGAGCTGGGAAAGAACGCGAGGGGAGCCGGTGGAACCAGGGGGAGACCTTTCCGGGTGGCGCGGGGCACTGCTGCGAATCCTGAACGACGGCGAGGGGAGGCCGAAACGGCTGGGAATTCTAGGAGCGCCGGCGCTTGCGGATAAGAGCTCGGATAGGTGAAAAATTTTTGTCACAAAAGGCAATAATAGGTGGGTTGACTCGTGACAGAATCTGCGCCGCCTTGGGGTGTCCTCCGGGTTGCGTGGAAAAGAGACGCGCCATAAGCGTCAGAGCCTAGAGGGCCGTGATGGATATCCTGTTCAATATGCGCGCGTTCGTCAGCGTCGCGGAGACCGGCAGTTTCACTGCCGCCGCCCAGCGCCTGGACCTGACGACCGCCTATGTCTCCCGTGCGGTGGCCAAGCTGGAGGCCCACCTGCAGACCCGCCTGCTGCATCGCACCACCCGGCGCATCGCGCTGACCGAAGCCGGGCAGCGCTACCTGATGCGCGCCCAGCAGATACTCGCCTACATCGAGGAGGCCGAGGCGGGCGACGCCCATGCGCGGCCGTCGGGCACGCTGAAGGTCCACGCGATGACCGGCATCGGCCAGCACTACCTGATCAAGGCCATCTCGCAATACTGCGAGACCTACCCGGAGGTTGGCTTCGACCTGACCCTGGCCAACCGGATCACCGACATTCTCGACGAGGGCTACGACATTTCCGTGGTGATAGCCCCCGAACTGCCGGACTCCGGTTTCGTCTCCAAGTGCATCGGCCAGACCTACAGCATCCTCTGCGCCTCGCCGGGCTACATTGCCGCGCATGGCTTCCCCAAGCTGCCGGCGGAGCTGTCCGCGCACCGTTGCCTGCGCCTGGTGAACTCGGTGATGTCGCTGGACCGCTGGCTGTTCGACGGTCCCGACGGCCAGGAACTGGCCTGCATCAACCAGACGCATTTCCAGGTCAACACCGCCGACGCCATGACCGAGGCGGTGGTCTCCGGCATGGGTATCGGCGCGCTGCCGGTGTACGCGGCGGTCAACGGCCTGAAGGACGGCAGCCTGGTGCGGGTGTTGCCGCGCTATAGCCTGTTCCATCTCAACGTCTACGCCCTCTACCCCTCGCGGCAGTACCTGGATGCAAAGATCCGCACCTGGGTCGAGTTCCTCCGCGAGCACATGCCGGCGATGCTCGCCGCGGACGAGCGCAGCCTGGCGGAGAGCGGTGGGTTGGCGAACTGAGCGGGAGTGGTGGGCGGCCCCCTACAGGCTGTCTCCCACCCTCTGCAACTCCTCGATCAACGCCCGCAGGCAACTCGGCAGTGCTTCCAGGTCGCGTACCAGCAGGCTGCGCTCGCGGATCGCCCAGGGCTCGTCGAGTTCGATGGTCGCCAGTTTCATCGTCCGGCTGTGGCGGCGCGCGGCGGACTGCGGGATCACGCCGATGCCGACGCCGCCCTCGATCATCCGGCAGATCGCCTCGAAGCTGGAGACCTGGATGCGCAGCGATAGCTGCTCGCCCATCTGCTCCACCCGTTCGTACAGGAAGGCGTGCAGGGTGGTGCCCTCGGGCAGGCCGATATGCTGGAACTGCAGGGTGTCGCGCAGGCTTACCCTGGCCTGTCCGGCCAGCGGATGGCCCTGGGGCACCGCCATCACCAGGCGGTCGGTGCTGAAATGCAGGACCTGCAGGCCACTGGCCGCCACCGGCCCGGCGATGATGCCGAGGTCGGTGGAGCCGTCCAGTACGCCGCGGACAATGTCGCGGCTGAGGCGTTCCTGCAGGTCGACGGTGACCCCGGGACGAGCGGCGAGGAAGCCGGCGAGGATTTCCGGGAGGAATTCGGTGACCGCGGTGGTATTGGCGAAGATGCGGATATGCCCGGCGGCGTCGCTGCCGTACTCGGTGAACTCGCTCTTCAGGTATTCCACCTGGCGCATGATCAGCCGCGCGTGCTGTAGCAGGCGCTGGCCCGCCGGGGTCAGTTCGACGCCGCGGCTGTCGCGGTACAGCAGGCGGCTGCCGAGCTGGCCTTCGAGCGCCTTGACCCGTGCGCTGGCGGCGGCCGGGGAAAGGAAGGCGCGGCGCGCGCCCTGGGTCAGGCTGGGCGACTCGGCGATATGGATGAACAGGCGCAGGTCGGCGAGATCGAAATGCATGGGCACTCCATGGCGTTCGGCAAATCCGAACGCGCCATTGCGTAATTGCAAATTCTCAAAACGCTAGCATCCTATCATTCTCCTCCCATCACCCCCTAGGTCATGGGAAGCCACGCATGAGTGAGTCCGCTTTCGCCCCCTGGATCGGTCGCCAGGAAGAAACCCACGATCAATTGAGCCGCAACCTGGTCAAGCGCATCGCCGCCACCTTCGGCGAGCCGACCCCGGCCCACGGCGAAGCGCTGCCGCCGCTCTGGCACTGGGCGTTCTTCCAGGACCCGGTGGAGGCCGCCGGCCTCGGCGTCGACGGCCACCCGGCGCGCGGCGGTTTCCTGCCGCCGGCGGACGATCGCAACCGCATGTGGGCCGGCGGGCGCCTGGAGTTCCACCAGCCGCTGCAGGTCGGCGGCGAGGCCAGCCGCACCTCGACCATCCTCCGGGTCGAGGAGAAGCACGGTCGCAGCGGCGCGCTGCTGTTCGTCACCCTGCGCCACGACTACCGCCAGGACGGCCAGCTGGCGCTGAGCGAAGAGCACGACATCGTCTACCGCGAACCGACCCCGCCCAAGCTCGGCGGTACCGAGGCATTGCCCGAGGGCGACTGGCGCGAGGCGCTGGAGCCCGATCCGGTGTTGCTGTTCCGCTACTCGGCGGTGACTTTCAACGGCCACCGCATTCACTACGACTGGCCCTATGTCACCGACGCCGAAGGCTATCCGGGCCTGGTGGTGCACGGTCCGCTGATCGCCACCCTGGCCCTGCGCGCGTTCTGCCGGGCCAATCCGCAGGCGCGTCTGCGCCGCTTCGCCTATCGCGGCCTGCGCCCGCTGATCTGTCCCGAGCCGTTCGAGGTCGGTGGCCGCCTGCTCGCTGCCGGCAAGGCCGAGGTATGGGTCGGCAATGGCGCCGGCCTGGCCCAGCGCGGCGACGTGGAATTCGACTGAAAGGGCGCCAGCGCCCATCCAACGACAAGAATCGAGGAGTCACCGATGAATCCGAACAGCGAAGAGCTGAACGCGATCCGCGAGGGCGTACGTGCCCTCTGCGCCGAATTCGACGCCGCCTACTGGCGCCGCATCGATGAGCAGCGCGGTTTTCCCGAGGCCTTCGTCAAGGCCCTGACCGACGCCGGCTGGCTCTCGGCAATGATCCCGGAGGAGTACGGCGGTTCCGGCCTGGGCCTGGCCGAGGCCTCGGTGATCCTGGAGGAAGTCAACCGCTGCGGCGGCAACTCCGGCACCGTGCACGGGCAGATGTACAACATGTTCACGCTGCTGCGTAACGGCAGCGAGGCGCAGAAGCGCTTCTACCTGCCGAAGCTGGCCAGCGGCGAGCTGCGCCTGCAGTCGATGGGGGTGACCGAGCCGACCACCGGCACCGATACCACCAAGATCAAGACCACCGCCGTGCGCAAGGGCGACCGCTATGTGATCAACGGGCAGAAGGTGTGGATCTCGCGGATCCAGCACTCCGACCTGATGATCCTGCTGGCGCGCACCACGCCGCTGGCCGAGGTGAAGCGCAAGTCCGAAGGCATGTCGATCTTCCTCGTCGACCTGCGCGAGGCCATCGGCAAGGGCCTGACCGTGCAGCCGATCGCCAACATGGTCAACCACGAGACCAACGAGCTGTTCTTCGACAACCTGGAGATCCCCGCCGATAGCCTGATCGGTGAGGAAGGCAAGGGCTTCCGCTACATCCTCGACGGCCTCAATGCCGAGCGCACCCTGATCGCCGCCGAATGCATCGGCGACGGCCGCTGGTTCATCGACAAGGCCAGCCACTATGCCCGCGACCGCGTGGTCTTCGGCCGGCCGATAGGGCAGAACCAGGGCGTGCAGTTCCCCATCGCCGAGGCGCACATCGAAGTGGAGGCCGCCGACCTGATGCGCTGGCGCGCCTGCCAGGAGTACGACGCCGGGCTCAACGCCGGGGCCAGCGCGAACATGGCCAAGTACCTGGCGGCGAAAGCTTCCTGGGAGGCGGCCAACGCCTGCCTGCAGACCCACGGCGGCTTCGGCTTCGCCTGCGAGTACGACGTCGAGCGCAAGTTCCGCGAGACCCGCCTGTACCAGGTGGCGCCGATCTCCACCAACCTGATCCTGTCCTACGTGGCCGAGCACCTGCTCGAACTGCCGCGCTCGTTCTGAAGCGGGAGCCGCCCATGCAGATCGACCGTATCGACCACCTGGTGCTCACCGTCCGCGACATCGACGCCAGCATCGATTTCTACACCCGCGTACTGGGTATGCGCGCCGTTACCTTCGGCGCGGGTCGCAAGGCCCTCGCCTTCGGTGCGCAGAAGATCAACCTGCACCAGGCCGGGGGCGAATTCGAACCCAAGGCCGAGCGACCTACGCCGGGGTCCGCCGACCTCTGTTTCATCGTCGCCACGCCACTCGAGGCGGTGGCCGAGCAACTGCGCCAGCAGGCCGTGGAAATCCTCGAGGGCCCGGTGCAGCGCACCGGCGCCGGCGGGCCGATCCTCTCGCTGTACCTGCGCGACCCCGACCTGAACCTGATCGAACTGAGCAACCCGCTGTAGGCCGCGTGCCTCGGGACAACTACAAGAGAGCGTTGGTCATGACCGACTACACCCAGCAACTCGCCGGCTTTCTCGCCGGCCTGCGCTACCAGGACCTGCCGCCGGCGGTGCTGGCGCGGATGGAAGAATTGTTCCTCGACTGGCTCGGCTCGGCGCTGGCCGGCAAGGGCCAGCATCCGATCCCATTGTTCGAGCGCTACGCCGAACGCATGGGCCCGGCCGACGGTAGCGCGCAGATCCTGCCCAGCCGGCGGCGCAGCTCGCCGTATTTCGCCGCCCTGGTGAACGGCGCGGCTTCCCACGTGGTGGAGCAGGACGACCTGCACAACAGCTCGGTGCTGCACCCCGCGGCAGTGGTCTTCCCTGCCGCCCTGGCCGCGGCCCAGGACCTCGGCCGCAGTGGCGCCGAGCTGATCCTCGCGGCGGTGGCCGGCTACGAGGCCGGCATCCGCATCGGCGAATTCCTCGGTCGTTCCCACTACCGGGTGTTCCATACCACTGCCACGGTCGGCACCCTCGCCGCGGCAGTGGCGGTGGGCAAGCTGATGGACTTCGACCGCGAGCGCTTCGTCGACCTGCTCGGCAGCGCCGGAACCCAGGCCGCCGGGCTCTGGGAGTTCCTCCGCGACGCCGCCGATTCCAAGCAGTTGCATACCGCCAAGGCCGCCGCCGACGGGCTGCTCGCCGCCTATCTCACCGCCGACGGCCTGAGCGGCGCGCGACACATCCTCGAAGGCGAGCAAGGGATGGCCGCCGGGATGTCCAGCGACGCCGACCCCGAGCGCCTGGTGGATCGCCTCGGCAGCCGCTGGGCGTTGCTGGAAACCTCGTTCAAGTTCCACGCCTCGTGCCGCCATACCCATCCCGCGGCCGACGCGCTGCTGGCGCTGATGCTGCGCGAAGGGCTCGATCACTCGCAGATCGCCGCGGTCACTGCGCGGGTCCACCAGGGCGCCATCGACGTGCTCGGCCGGGTGGTCGAGCCGCAGACCGTGCACCAGGCGAAGTTCTCCATGGGCACCGTGCTGGGCCTGATCGCCGTGTACGGCAAGGCCGGCCTCGGCGAGTTCCATCGGCATGCGCTGAGCGACCCACGGGTCGCTGCGTTCCGCGAGCGGGTCGAGATGCGCCTGGACCCGGAGGTCGACGCCGCCTATCCGCAGCGCTGGCTCGGGCGGGTCGAAGTACTGGATGGCGAAGGGCGGCGCCATACCGCCGCCATCGACGAACCCAAGGGCGATCCCGGCAATACCCTCAGCCGCGACGAGCTGGCCGACAAGTTCCGCCGCCTGCTGGCGTTTTCCGGCGCGGCCACCGGCGCCGAGGCGGAGATCCTTATCCAGCGGGCCTGGGGCCTGCGTCAGGCGCCTTCCGTAACGCCCCTGATCTGATCAACCGAACCAGCCGCACCTCGTCTTCGACGGACGAGGGCAGGGAGTCCGACCCATGACGCAATCCCACCAGCCGCGCCCGCTCGACGGCATCACCGTGGTCAGCCTGGAGCACGCCATCGCCGCGCCCTTCTGCACCCGCCAACTGGCCGATCTCGGCGCGCGGGTGATCAAGATCGAACGCCCCGGCGTCGGCGATTTCGCCCGCGGTTACGACGAGCGGGTCAACGGCCTGTCGTCGCACTTCGTCTGGACCAATCGTTCCAAGCAGAGCCTCAGCCTCGATCTCAAGCAGGCCGAGGCGCTGCCGTTGCTGGAGAAGCTGCTGGCCGGCGCCGACGTGCTGGTGCAGAACCTCGCGCCGGGCGCCGCCGCGCGCCTGGGCCTGTCCTACGAGGCGTTGCGCGAGCGCTTCCCGCGACTGATCGTCTGCGATATCTCCGGCTACGGCGAAGGCGGTCCCTACGAGAAGAAGAAGGCCTACGACCTGCTGATCCAGAGCGAGGGCGGCTTCCTTTCGGTGACCGGCGGCGCCGGGCCGAACGAGATGGCCAAGGCCGGCTGTTCGATCGCCGATATCGCCGCCGGCATGTACGCCTACAGCAGCATCCTCTCGGCCCTGCTGCTGCGCGAGCGCACCGGCGAGGGCAGCCGCATCGACGTGTCGATGCTGGAGAGCCTGGTGGAGTGGATGGGCTACCCGATGTACTACGCCTACCAGGACGCGCCGCCGCCGCCGCGCGCCGGCGCTTCGCACTCGACCATCTACCCCTATGGGCCATTCCCCGCCGGCGACGGCGGCACGGTGATGCTCGGCCTGCAGAACGAGCGCGAGTGGCGGGCCTTCTGCGACAAGGTCCTGCGCCGCCCGGAGCTGGCCGACGACGAACGCTTCTCGGCGAACTTCAAGCGCTCGGCCAACCGCGAGGAGCTGCGTGCGCTGATCGTCGAAGCCTTCGCCGCCTTGCCGGCCGCCGAGGTGGTGGCGCGCCTGGAACAGGCGCAGATCGCCAACGCCCACGTCAACGACATGGCCGGGGTCTGGGCGCACCCGCAGTTGCAGGCGCGGCAACGCTGGACCTCCATCGACAGCCCGGCCGGGCGCCTGCCGGCGTTGTTGCCGCCGGCCAGCAGCAGCGCCTTCGTTCCGCGCATGGATGCGGTGCCGGCGCTGGGCGGCGACAGCGACGCGCTGCTTGCCGAACTGGGCTGTACCGCGGCCGATATCCAGCGCCTGCGCGCGACCGGAACGGTATGAGGAGACGGACATGAACCGACAGATCGTGCGCAGCGCGCTGTTCGTCCCGGCGACCCGCCCGGAGCGGATCCCCAAGGCCCTTGCCAGCGGCGCCGACCGGGTCATCGTCGACCTCGAGGATGCGGTGGAGGAGGGGCTGAAGGTCGAGGCGCGGGCCAATCTCCGGCGTTTCCTCGTCGATACGCCGGAAGCCCGGGTGCTGGTGCGGATCAACGCGGCGGAGCATCCCGGACATGCCGACGACCTGGCGCTGTGCCGCGACCACGCCGGAGTGATCGGCCTGCTCCTGCCGAAAGTGGAGAGCGCCGCCCAGGTGCGCCACGCCGCCGTGGCCAGCGGCAAGCCGGTCTGGCCCATCGTCGAGAGTGCCCGCGGCCTTGCCGCGCTGGGCGAGATCGCCGCCGCCGCGGGGGTCGAGCGGCTGTCCTTCGGCAGCCTCGACCTGGCCCTGGATCTCGATCTCAACACCGGCAGCAACGCAGCCGAACAGATTCTCGGTCACGCCCGTTACGCGCTGCTCCTGCAATCGCGCCTGGCAGGCCTGGCGCCGCCGCTGGACGGCGTCTATCCGGCGATCCAGAACCGTGTCGGACTGGTCGAGGCAGTGCGCTTCGCTCGCGACATGGGCTTCGGCGGGTTGCTGTGCATCCATCCGAGCCAGGTCGAGCCGATTCACCAGACATTGATGCCGAGTCTCGCGGAACTGGAGTGGGCGCGTCGGGTGGCAGAGGCCGGCGCCTCCGGTGCCGGCGTCTTCGTGGTCGACGGCGAGATGGTCGACGCGCCGGTGCTGGGACGCGCGCGACGCCTGCTGGAGCGGGCCGGGGAGGGTGGCTGAACGCGTTCGACAGACGCGAACGCGGGCTTGAGCAATGGCGAATTCTCCGAACGCGCCGGCTGCGTCAGGCTCGTCGATACCTCGAAAGCACAACAACAATCTGAGGTCACGAAATGTTCAAGACGATGGTACGGGCGCTGTTGTGCGCCCTGGCGATCGGTGGCTCCTGCCTGGCGAATGCCGCGCAGCCGATCGTCATCAAGTTTTCCCACGTGGTCGCGGAAAACACGCCCAAGGGCCAGGGCGCGCTGCTGTTCAAGAAGCTCGTCGAACAGCGCCTGGGCGGCCGGGTCGAGGTGGACGTCTATCCCAACTCGTCGCTGTTCGGCGATGGCAAGGAAATGGAGGCGCTGCTGCTGGGCGACGTGCAGATGCTAGCGCCGTCCCTGGCCAAGTTCGAGCAGTACACGCGCAAGGTGCAGATCTTCGACCTGCCGTTCCTCTTCGACGACATCCAGGCGGTCGACCGCTTCCAGCGCAGCCCGCAGGGGCGCGCCCTGCTGACCAGCATGCAGGGCAAGGGCATCCTCGGCCTGGCCTACTGGCACAACGGGATGAAGCAGCTCTCCGCCAATCGCCCGTTGCTGGAGCCGGAAGACGCGCGCGGGCTGAAATTCCGCGTGCAGGCGTCCGACGTGCTCAACGAGCAGTTCCGCCAGCTCCGCGCGATCTCCCGGAAGATGTCCTTCGCCGAGGTCTACCAGGGCTTGCAGACCGGCGTGGTGAATGGCACCGAGAACACCTGGTCGAACTACGAGAGCCAGAAGGTCAACGAGGTGCAGAAGTATTTCACCGAGTCCAACCACGGCCTGGTGGACTACATGGTGATCACCAACGCGAAGTTCTGGAACGGCCTCCCGGCGGACATCCGCGAAGCGCTGCAGCGGATCATGGACGAGGTCACCGTGCAGGTGAACCTCGAGGCCGAGCGCCTCAACCGCGACGCCCGCCAGCGCATCCTCGCCAGTGGCGTCAGCGAGATCCATACCCTGACCCCGCAGCAGCGCGCCGACTGGCGCCAGGCGATGCAGCCGGTATGGCAGAAATTCCGCGGCAATGTCGGCGCTGACCTGCTCCAGACCGCCGAAGCCTCCAACCGTCCCGATTGACCCGTCCGGCCCCGCCCGGCCGGGCGGGGCATTGTGGAGAACGCTGCGATGAATCGACTCGTGCGCGTCTGGAACCGCTTCGAGGAGGGCGCTATCGCCTTCCTGCTGGCGGCGATGACGCTGGTGACCTTCCTCTATGTGGTGATGACCAACGTCTTCACCCTGTTCTACGACCTCGGCGACCGCCTGCCGACACTGCGGGCTCCGCTGTACTCGGTGGGCGACGCGATCCTCGGGGTAGCCCAGGACATGTCCTGGAGCAACGCGCTGACCAAGGCGCTGTTCGGCTGGCTGATCTTCCTCGGCATCGCCTACGGCGTACGCACCGCCGGCCACCTCGGGGTGGATGCCCTGGTGCGCCTGGCGCCGCGTCCCTTGCAGCGCCTGATTGGGATACTCGCCTGCCTCTGCTGCCTGGGCTACGCCGGGCTGTTCATGGTCGCCAGCTACGACTGGGTGAAGACCCTGTTGGTCGCCGGCATCGGCGCCGAGGACCTCGACCACTTCGGCATCCTCCAGGCCTACATCGCGGTGGTGGTGCCGGTCGGCTTCGGCCTGGTGCTGCTGCGCTACCTGGAAATCCTCGTCAACCTGTTGCGCGGTCGCCAGCTCGGGCTGGGCCTCGCCGACGAGGCCGCCGAGGCCTCCAAACTGGCCGGCGAAGAGGCCGGGGAGAACCGTCCATGACCGTGCTGATCCTGTTCCTGCTGCTGTTCCTGTTCATGTTCATCGGCGTGCCCATCGCCATCTCCCTGGGGCTGTCCGGCGCCCTGACGATCCTGCTGTTCAGCCCGGATTCGGTGCGCTCGCTGGCGATCAAGCTGTTCGAGACCTCCGAGCACTACACCCTGCTGGCGATCCCGTTCTTCCTGCTCTCCGGCGCGTTCATGACCACCGGTGGCGTGGCGCGGCGCCTGATCGACTTCGCCAATGCCTGCGTCGGGCATATCCGCGGCGGCCTGGCGATCGCTGCGGTGCTCGCCTGCATGCTGTTCGCCGCGCTGTCCGGTTCGTCGCCGGCGACAGTGGCGGCGGTCGGCTCGATCGCCGTGGCCGGCATGGTCCGCTCCGGCTATCCGCGCGCCTTCGGCGCGGGGATCATCTGCAATGCCGGGACCCTGGGCATCCTCATCCCGCCATCGATCGTGATGGTGGTCTACGCCGCCGCCACCGAGACCTCGGTGGGCAAGCTGTTCGTCGCCGGGGTGGTTCCGGGGTTGTTGCTCGGGGTGATCCTGATGGTGGTGATCTACATCGTCGCACGGGTCAAGAAGCTGCCGGCGCAGCCGCGCGCCAGCTTCCGCGAGTGGCTGGCCGCCGCACGCCGTGCAGGCTGGGGCCTGTTGCTGCTGGTGATCATCCTCGGCGGCATCTATTCCGGGCTGTTCACCCCCACCGAGGCGGCGGCGGTGGCGGCGGTGTACTCGGCCTTCGTCGCGCTGTTCGTGTACAAGGACATGCGTCTGCGCGACTGTCCCAAGGTGCTGCTGGAGTCGGGGCGGCTGAGCATCATGCTGATGTTCATCATCGCCAACGCCATGCTCTTCGCCCATGTGTTGACCACCGAGCAGATCCCCCAGCAGATCACCGAATGGGTGGTGCAGGAAGGCCTGACCCCGATCGGCTTCCTGCTGATGGTCAACGTGGTGCTGCTGGTCGCCGGCAGCTTCATGGAGCCCTCGGCGATCGTGCTGATCCTGGCGCCGATCTTCTTCCCCATCGCCA
>NZ_KV812632.1:224604-273964 GCF_001813485.1 Pseudomonas sp. HMSC067G02 | reverse complement strand
GATCCTGGCGCCGATCTTCTTCCCCATCGCCATGAAGCTGGGCATCGATCCGATCCACCTGGGTATCGTCATGGTGGTGAACATGGAGATCGGCCTGGTACCCCCGCCAGTGGGCCTCAACCTGTTCGTCACCTCGGCGGTCACTGGCATGCCGCTGGGGGCGACCATCCGCGCGGCGCTGCCGTGGCTGATGATCCTGCTGCTGTTCCTGATCCTGGTGACCTACGTGCCGTTGATCTCGCTGTGGCTGCCGGGCCTGCTGGGCATGAGTTGAGGTCGCGGCGGCGGGGCGCGAGACGCGCTCCGCCGCCCGGCGCAAGGCTACGATCGGCGCGGCTTATAGCTACGATCGGCGCTGTCGCGCAGTGGTAAGACCATGGTCGTATGGTTCGTGGGGTGTGCGCTCGCTACAACTGGGCACAACAAAAACAACACTCACGTACCGAGGTTAAAGCCATGTCTGCGGCATCCCTGTACCCCGTGCACCCGGAAGCGGTGGCACGGACCTTCACCGACGAAGCCACCTACAAGACGATGTACCAGCAGTCCGTCGTCAACCCCGACGGCTTCTGGCGCGAGCAGGCCCAGCGGATCGACTGGATCAAGCCGTTCGAGAAGGTCAAGCAGACCTCCTTCGACGACCATCACGTGGACATCAAGTGGTTCGCCGACGGCACCCTCAACGTGTCGCACAACTGCCTCGACCGTCACCTCGCCGAACGCGGCGACCAGGTGGCGATCATCTGGGAAGGCGACGATCCCGCCGACCACCAGGAAATCACCTACCGCCAGCTCCACGAGCAGGTCTGCAAGTTCGCCAACGCCCTGCGCGGGCAGGACGTGCACCGCGGCGACGTAGTGACCATCTACATGCCGATGATCCCCGAGGCCGTGGTCGCCATGCTCGCCTGCACCCGCATCGGCGCGATCCACTCGGTGGTCTTCGGCGGCTTCTCCCCCGAGGCCCTGGCCGGGCGCATCATCGATTGCAAGTCGAAGGTGGTGATCACCGCCGACGAAGGCGTGCGCGGCGGCAAGCGCACTCCGCTGAAGGCCAATGTCGACGACGCCCTGACCAACCCGGAAACCTCCAGCGTGCAGAAGATCATCGTCTGCAAGCGTACCGGTGCGGAGATCAAGTGGAACCAGCACCGCGACGTCTGGTACGACGACCTGATGAAGGTTGCCGGCAGCACTTGCGCACCCAAGGAAATGGGCGCCGAGGACCCGCTGTTCATCCTCTACACCTCCGGCTCCACCGGCAAGCCGAAGGGCGTGCAGCATACCACCGGCGGCTACCTGGTGTACGCCTCGCTGACCCACGAGCGGGTCTTCGACTACCGTCCGGGCGAAGTCTACTGGTGCACCGCCGACATCGGCTGGGTCACCGGCCACACCTACATCGTCTATGGCCCGTTGGCCAACGGCGCCACCACCATTCTGTTCGAGGGCGTGCCGAACTACCCCGACGTGACCCGCGTGGCGAAAATCATCGACAAGCACAAGGTCAACATCCTCTACACCGCGCCGACCGCGATCCGCGCGATGATGGCCGAAGGCAAGGCGGCGGTGGCCGGTGCCGACGGTTCCAGCCTGCGTCTGCTCGGTTCGGTGGGCGAGCCGATCAACCCGGAAGCCTGGCAGTGGTACTACGAGACCGTCGGCCAGTCGCGCTGCCCGATCGTCGACACCTGGTGGCAGACCGAGACCGGCGCCTGCCTGATGACCCCGCTGCCGGGCGCCCACGCGATGAAGCCGGGCTCCGCGGCCAAGCCGTTCTTCGGCGTGGTCCCGGCACTGGTGGACAACCTCGGCAACCTGATCGAGGGCGCCGCCGAGGGCAACCTGGTGATCCTCGACTCCTGGCCGGGCCAGGCGCGGACCCTGTTCGGCGACCATGACCGCTTCGTCGACACCTACTTCAAGACCTTCAAGGGCATGTACTTCACCGGCGACGGCGCGCGCCGCGACGAGGACGGCTACTACTGGATCACCGGGCGGGTCGACGACGTGCTCAACGTCTCCGGCCACCGCATGGGCACCGCCGAGGTGGAAAGCGCGATGGTCGCCCACCCGAAGGTCGCCGAGGCGGCGGTGGTCGGCATGCAGCACGACATCAAGGGGCAGGGCATCTATGTCTACGTCACCCTCAACTCCGGGGTCGAGCCGAGCGAGGCGCTGCGCCAGGAGCTGAAGCAATGGGTTCGCCGCGAGATCGGTCCGATCGCCACGCCGGATGTGATCCAGTGGGCGCCGGGACTGCCGAAGACCCGTTCGGGCAAGATCATGCGGCGCATCCTGCGCAAGATCGCCGCGGCCGAGTACGACACCCTCGGCGACATCTCCACCCTTGCCGACCCGGGCGTGGTTCAGCACCTGATCGAGACCCATCGCTCGATGCAGGCCGCCTGACTTCCGCCTGATCCGAAACGACCCCGCGCGGTGCGAGCCGCGCGGGGTCTTTCATTTGGCGCGGGCCGAGGAGGAGGGCGTTTCGAATGGGCTCGAGCCGGGAATGGGGCGGCGGTAACACTTCGGTGATGCGCGCCTGCGCATAATTGGGGCGAGAGGAAACGCCACGCACAGCCAAGGTGCGACACGGGGTAGCAGTCGAGGCGAGTCGTAGCGGCCAAGCCATTGAAGGAGAAGGAATTGGCAATTTATGGCTTGAGATTTGCTTTACTCATTGATTACACTTCGCGCTTTCCGGGCACAAATGTCGCTGCCTGTCAATATCGCCGAATGCCCTCTTCGGTGCTTTTATAATTAGTTGTCGCATTGAAGAAATAACCACTTTCGGCCTGTCGCTAGAATGCCGCTCACCCCAGCTGGCGCCCTGTCCACGAGAAGGCGCCATGCGCAAGAGCCGGTGATCACGCATATCCGTCGGCAGCCTGGGCAAGGTTCTATTTCTCCTGCCAATCGATGCCATCCCCTTCGAAGGAGTTCCAGATGAAGAAGCTCGCACTTCTCGGCGCCCTGGCGCTGTCCGTGCTCTCCCTGCCCACTTTCGCCGCCGACAAGCCGGTGCGCATCGGCATCGAGGCGGCCTATCCGCCGTTCTCGCTGAAGACCCCGGACGGCCAGCTGGCAGGCTTCGACGTGGATATCGGCAATGCCCTCTGCGAAGAGATGAAGGTGCAGTGCAAGTGGGTCGAGCAGGAGTTCGACGGCCTGATCCCGGCACTCAAGGTGCGCAAGATCGATGCGATCCTCTCGTCGATGACCATCACCGACGAGCGCAAGCGTTCGGTCGACTTCACCAACAAGTACTACAACACCCCGGCGCGCTTCGTGATGAAGGAAGGCGCCAGCCTCAACGATCCCAAGGCCGACCTGAAGGGCAAGAAGGCCGGCGTGCTGCGTGGCAGTACCGCCGACCGCTACGCCTCCGCCGAACTGACCCCGGCCGGCGTCGAAGTGGTGCGCTACAACTCCCAGCAGGAAGCCAACATGGACCTGGTGGCCGGTCGCCTCGACGCGGTGGTCGCCGATTCGGTGAACCTCGAAGATGGCTTCCTCAAGACCGATGCCGGCAAGGGCTACGCCTTCGTCGGTCCGCAACTGACCGATGCCAAGTACTTCGGCGAAGGCGTCGGCATCGCCGTGCGCAAGGGCGATAGCGAGCTGGCCGGCAAGTTCAACGCGGCCATCGACGCGCTGCGCGCCAACGGCAAGTACAAGCAGATCCAGGACAAGTACTTCAGCTTCGACGTCTACGGTTCGAACTGACACTATCCGTCAGAGGTGGCACAAACGTCCGCGACGCCTCGCGCTGTTTGTGCCACTTTTTTATTGACTGGACGCCACTGCTTTAGCGCTGCATTAGCTGCATAGAGGTACCGTTTTGATGATCACTGGCTACGGTGCGACCATCGTCGATGGCGCCTGGCTGACTCTCCAGCTGGCCCTGCTTTCCATGCTCCTGGCCATCGTCCTCGGCCTGCTGGGCGCGGCCTTCCGCCTGTCACCGGTGCGCTGGCTGGCCTGGTGCGGCGACCTGTACGCCACGGTAGTGCGCGGCATCCCCGACCTGGTGCTGATCCTGCTGATCTTCTACGGCGGCCAGGGCCTGCTGAACTGGGTCGCCCCGCAACTCGGCTACGACGACTACATCGACCTGAATCCCTTCGTGTCCGGCGTCGGCACCCTCGGCTTCATCTTCGGCGCCTATCTCTCGGAGACCTTCCGCGGCGCCTTCATGGCGATTCCCAAGGGCCAGGGCGAGGCCGGCTACGCCTACGGCATGAGCCACCGCCAGGTGTTCTTCCGCATCCAGGTGCCGCAGATGATCCGCCTGGCGATCCCCGGCTTCACCAACAACTGGCTGGTGCTGGTCAAGGCCACCGCGCTGATTTCCGTGGTCGGCCTGCAGGACATGATGTTCAAGGCCAAGCAGGCCTCCGATGCGACCCGCGAGCCGTTCACCTACTACCTCGCCGTGGCTGGCCTGTACCTGCTGGTGACCAGCGTGTCGCTGCTGTTGCTGCGCCTGCTCGAACGCCGCTATTCGGTCGGCGTGAAAACCGCGGAACTGTGAGTCAAGGGGCCCTATCGTGATCTTCGATTTCTCCGTCATCTGGGACAGCCTTCCGCTCTATTTCGACGGCCTGCTGGTCACCCTCAAGCTGCTCTCGATCTCCCTGCTGATCGGCCTGCTGCTGGCGGTGCCGCTGGCGCTGATGCGGGTCTCCAAGCAGCCGCTGGTGAACTTCCCGGCCTGGCTCTACACCTACGTGATCCGCGGCACGCCGATGCTGGTCCAGCTGTTCCTGATCTACTACGGCCTGGCGCAGTTCGACGCGGTGCGCGAGAGCGCGCTGTGGCCCTGGCTGTCGAACGCGTCCTTCTGCGCCTGCCTGGCGTTCGCCATCAACACCAGCGCCTACACCGCCGAGATCCTCGCCGGCAGCCTGAAGGCCACGCCCCATGGCGAGATCGAGGCGGCCAAGGCGATGGGCATGTCGCGCCTGAAGATGTACCGCCGCATCCTCCTGCCATCGGCACTGCGGCGTGCGCTGCCGCAGTACAGCAACGAAGTGATCATGATGCTGCAGACCACCAGCCTGGCGTCCATCGTCACCCTGGTGGACATCACCGGCGCCGCGCGAACCGTCTATTCGCAGTACTACCTGCCGTTCGAAGCGTTCATCACCGCCGGTCTGTTCTACCTGTGCCTGACCTTCATCCTGGTGCGCCTGTTCAAGCTTGCCGAGCGCCGCTGGCTGGCTTACCTGGCGCCGCGCAAATCCTGATCCGGAGGACCGCATGGAGCGTATCGACCACCTGCTGCCGTGGAGCACCCTGGGAAGCGAGAAGCGCCTGAGCGTGTTCCGCTTCGGCTGCGGCGCGCGCAAGGTCTACATCCAGTCCAGCCTGCACGCCGACGAGCTGCCGGGCATGCGCACCGCCTGGGAGCTGAAGCAGCGGTTGCGCCTGCTGGAGGCGGAAGGCCGCCTGCGCGGTACCGTCGAGCTGGTGCCGGTGGCCAATCCGGTCGGTCTCGGGCAGATGATCCAGGCGCTGCACCAGGGGCGCTTCGAAATGAGCAGCGGGCGCAACTTCAACCGCGATTTCCCCGACCTGCTGGACGCGGTGATCGACAGTGTCGGCGAGCGTCTCGGCAGCGATCCGGCGGCCAATGTCGCGCTGGTCCGCCAGGGCCTGCGCGCGGCGCTGGACGCCCTGCCGCCGGCGACCTCGGAACTGGAGGGCATGCAGCGCCTGCTCTATCGCCACGCCTGCGACGCCGACCTGGTGCTCGACCTGCATTGCGACTTCGAGGCCGCCATCCATCTCTATACCCTGCCGCAGCAATGGCCCGCCTTCGCCTCCCTGGCCGCACGCCTGGGCGCCGCTGTCGGGCTGCTCGCCGAGGAGTCCGGCGGCGGTTCCTTCGACGAGGCCTGCTCGGTGCCGTGGCTGCGCCTGTCGCGCCTGTATCCGCGCGCCGAGCTGCCGCTGGCCTGCCTGGCGACCACCGTCGAACTCGGCGGCCAGGCCGATACCACGGCGCAGCAGGCCGAGGCCAACGCCGCGGCGATCCTGGCCTTCCTCGCCGAGCAGGGCTTCGTCGAGGGCGAATGGCCGGCGGCGCCCGAAGCCTACTGCGAAGGCTTGCCCTTCGAAGGCACCGAATACGTCCACGCGCCGCATACCGGCGTGGTGAGTTTCCTGCGCCGGCCGGGCGAATGGGTGGAGGCGGGCGAACCGCTGTTCCAGGTCATCGATCCCCTGGCCGACCGTGCCAGCACCGTGTGCGCCGGGGTCTCCGGCGTGCTTTTCGCCATCGAACGGATGCGCTACGCGCAGCCGGGACTCTGGCTGGCCAAGGTGGCCGGTCGTCAACCGATCCGTCAGGGACGCTTGCTCAGCGACTGATTAGCCGAGAACACACACATGTACAAACTGGAAGTCCAAGACCTGCACAAGCGCTACGGTAGCCACGAGGTGCTCAAGGGCGTCTCGCTGGCGGCGAAAGCGGGCGACGTGATCAGCATCATCGGCTCGAGCGGTTCCGGCAAGAGCACCTTCCTGCGCTGCATCAACCTGCTGGAACAGCCGCACGCCGGCAAGATCCTGCTCAACGGCGAGGAGCTGAAGCTGGTGCCCGGCCGCGACGGCGCGCTGAAGGCCGCCGACTCTCGCCAGTTGCAGCGTATGCGCTCGCGCCTGTCGATGGTGTTCCAGCATTTCAACCTGTGGTCGCACATGAGCGCCCTGGAGAACGTCATCGAGGCGCCCGTGCATGTGCTCGGCGTGTCGAAGAAGGAAGCCATCGAGAAGGCCGAGCACTACCTGGCCAAGGTCGGCGTGGCGCACCGCAAGGACGCCTACCCGGCGCACATGAGCGGCGGCGAGCAGCAGCGCGTGGCGATCGCCCGGGCGCTGGCGGTGGAGCCGGAAGTGATGCTGTTCGATGAGCCGACCTCGGCGCTCGACCCCGAACTGGTGGGCGAAGTGCTGAAGGTCATGCAGGACCTGGCCCAGGAAGGTCGCACCATGGTGGTGGTGACCCACGAGATGGGTTTCGCCCGCGAGGTGTCGAACCAGTTGGTGTTCCTGCACAAGGGCCTGGTCGAGGAACACGGCTGCCCGAAGGAAGTCCTCGCCAACCCGCAGTCGGACCGCCTCAAGCAGTTCCTCTCCGGCAGCCTCAAGTAACATTCATCGCAGAGGCCGGCTAAGCTGCTCCCATGACTGCCCAACCCCAACGCATCGGTTTCCTCCTCTGGCCCGCCACCCGCGCGCTGACGCTATCGCTTGCCGAGGAAGCCCTGCGGGCGGCCCGGCGGTTGCACCCCGAGGCGCTCTACGAGCCGCTGTTCCTGCTCGCCGAAGCGCCGGCCGAAGAGGAGGGCTGGCGCCTGCCGGGAACGGCCTGGAACGGCAGGCTGGAGCAATGCTCGCGGCTGTTCCTGGTCGCCGACGAGGCGCCGGCGGCGGTGTCGCCAGCGCTGGGCCTGGCGCTCAAGCAACTGGCGCGTTCGGGAGCGGCGATCGGCGCGCTGTCCGCCGGCATCTACCCGCTGGCCCAGCTCGGCCTGCTCGACGGTTATCGCGCCGCGGTGCACTGGCGTTGGCACGATGACTTCACCGAGCGCTTCCCCAAGGTCATCGCCACCAACCACCTGTTCGAGTGGGATCGCGACCGCATGACCGCCTGCGGCGGCATGGCGGTACTCGACCTGCTGCTGGCGCTGCTGTCCCGCGACCATGGCGCTGAACTGGCCGGCGCGGTCTCGGAAGAGCTGGTGGTGGAGCGCATCCGCGAAGGCAACGAGCGCCAGCGCATCCCGCTGAAGAATCGCCTCGGCTCCAGCCATCCGAAGCTGACCCAGGCGGTACTGCTGATGGAAGCCAATATCGAGGAGCCACTGACCACCGACGAGATCGCCCAGCATGTGTGCGTTTCGCGGCGCCAGTTGGAACGGATCTTCAAGCAATACCTGAACCGCGTACCCAGCCAGTACTACCTGGAGCTGCGCCTGAACCGCGCGCGGCAGATGCTGATGCAGACCAGCAAGTCGATCATCCAGATCGGCCTGTCCTGCGGTTTCTCTTCCGGGCCGCATTTCTCCAGCGCCTACCGCAACTTCTTCGGCGTCACTCCGCGCGAGGACCGCAACCAGCGGCGCGGCGGCAGCGCCTTCGAGACGACCTTCACTCCCGTCGAACGCGGCTGATCGCCAACGGCGCGGCGGTTTCAGCCGGGCTTTGCGACGCCCCGGGAGGCGGATCGCCTCGGGAAGTCGCCGAGTTCGCGACGGGCCGTCGGAATGATCGCCTCCAGCAGTTCCAGCGGAACGTCGCTGGCGAACAGGTTGACCACGAAACGCCGGCCGGCGTCGTCGCGAAATACCTCGAACAGCGGCTGTTCGCCGCGCCAGCACTCCAGGCCGAGGCCGTCGCGCGGATTGACGTCGGAGGCGAAGACGAGACGGTAGTCGATTCCCTCGATGGGCATGGCTTGTTTCCCTGCTGTTCCCGCCCGTGGGGCGGCGTAGAAGAAGTATGCACCCGAGTGCATCGCGCGTTTACACTGCGCCTTCCCGATGCTTTCTGTCGCATTTCCGAAAGCCGCGGAAATTCCCGGGTTGGCGCTATAACAAGTTGTCGCATGGCGGCAATGCCGGCCCGGTCCCAATCCCTACAATCCTTTCATCGATAGCCGCCTTCAGGCAGGAGAAACACCGATGTCCGCTCCCCATGCGCAGGTAGAACGTGCCGATTTCGACCGGTATATGGTCCCCAACTACGCCCCCGCCGCCTTCATCCCGGTGCGAGGCGAGGGATCGCGCGTCTGGGACCAGAGCGGCCGCGAACTGATCGATTTCGCCGGCGGCATCGCCGTGACCTCCCTGGGCCACGCGCATCCGGCGCTGGTCAAGGCGCTCACCGAGCAGGCCCAGCGCATCTGGCACGTTTCCAACGTCTTCACCAACGAGCCGGCCCTGCGCCTGGCGCGCAAGCTGGTGGACGCCACCTTCGCCGAGCGGGTGTTCCTCGCCAACTCCGGCGCCGAGGCCAACGAGGCGGCCTTCAAGCTGGCTCGCCGCTACGCCAACGATGTCTACGGCCCGCAGAAGTACGAGATCATCGCCGCCAGCAACAGCTTCCACGGGCGCACCCTGTTCACCGTCAACGTCGGCGGCCAGCCGAAGTATTCCGATGGCTTCGGGCCCAAGTTCGAGGGTATCACCCACGTTCCCTACAACGACCTGGAAGCGCTGAAGGCGGCGATCTCCGACAAGACCTGCGCCGTGGTGCTGGAACCGATCCAGGGCGAGGGCGGCGTGCTGCCGGCGCAGCAGGCCTACCTGGAAGGGGCGCGCAAGCTGTGCGACGAGCACAACGCGCTGCTGGTCTTCGACGAGGTCCAGAGCGGCATGGGCCGGGTCGGCGAGCTGTTCGCCTACATGCACTACGGCGTGGTCCCGGACATCCTCTCCAGTGCCAAGAGCCTGGGCGGCGGCTTCCCTATCGGTGCGATGCTGACCACCGGCGAGATCGCCAAGCACCTGTCGGTCGGCACCCACGGCACCACCTACGGCGGCAACCCGCTGGCCTCGGCGGTGGCCGAGGCGGCGCTGGACGTGATCAATACCCCGGAAGTGCTGGATGGCGTGAAGGCCAAGCATGAGCGCTTCAAGTCCCGCCTGCAGAAGATCGGCCAGGAGTACGGCATCTTCGGCGAGATTCGCGGCATGGGCCTGCTGATCGGCGCGGCGCTGACCGACGAGTGGAAGGGCAAGGCCAGGGATGTGCTCAACGCCGCCGAGAAAGAGGCGGTCATGGTGCTCCAGGCCAGCCCGGACGTGGTGCGCTTCGCGCCGAGCCTGGTGATCGACGACGCCGAGATCGACGAAGGCCTGGAGCGCTTCGAGCGCGCCGTGGCCAAGCTGGTCCGCGGCTGAGCGAACCCACGGAGCCCCGGCGCAGGCCGGGGTACCCGATGCGACATCCCGGAGCGGCCCGCGCCGGAGCCGGGAACCGTGCCGCCGTGCGTGGCGCGGGATCTTCCCTGCTGGACGTTCGAAACCGTGGCACAGGAAGGTGCCGCGGTCCCGCGCATGGATGCGGCAATCATCGTTGTCTGAGAAAGGAGTGACGCCATGTTGGTGATGCGCCCCGCCCAAGCGGCCGACCTGCCACAGGTGCAGCGTCTGGCGGCGGACAGCCCGGTAGGCGTCACGTCCTTGCCGGATGACGCCGAACGCCTGCGCGACAAGATCCTCGCTTCCGAGGCCTCGTTCGCCGCGGAGGTAAGCTACAACGGCGAGGAAAGCTATTTCTTCGTCCTCGAGGACAGCGCCAGCGGCGAGCTGGTCGGCTGCTCGGCGATCGTCGCCTCGGCCGGGTTCTCGGAACCGTTCTACAGCTTCCGCAACGAAACCTTCGTGCACGCCTCGCGCTCGCTGTCGATCCACAACAAGATCCATGTCCTCTCGCTGTGCCACGACCTTACCGGCAACAGCCTGCTGACCAGTTTCTACGTACAGCGCGACCTGGTGCAGAGCGTCTATGCCGAACTCAACTCGCGCGGTCGCCTGCTGTTCATGGCCAGCCATCCGGAGCGCTTCGCCGACGCGGTGGTGGTGGAGATCGTCGGCTACAGCGACGAGCAGGGCGAATCGCCGTTCTGGAACGCGGTCGGGCGCAACTTCTTCGACCTGAACTACATCGAGGCGGAAAAGCTCTCCGGGCTGAAGAGCCGCACCTTCCTCGCCGAACTGATGCCGCACTATCCGATCTACGTGCCGCTGTTGCCGGATGCCGCCCAGGAATCCATGGGCCAGGTTCACCCGCGAGCGCAGATCACCTTCGACATCCTGATGCGCGAAGGCTTCGAGACCGACAACTACATCGACATCTTCGATGGCGGCCCGACCCTGCACGCGCGCACCTCGGGGATTCGCTCGATCGCCCAGAGCCGGGTGGTTCCGGTGAAGATCGGCGAGGCGCCGAAGAGCGGGCGTCCATACCTGGTCACCAACGGCCAGTTGCAGGACTTCCGCGCGGTTGTGCTGGACCTGGACTGGGCGCCCGGCAAGCCGGTGGCCCTGAGTGTTGAAGCCGCCGAGGCCCTGGGCGTCGGCGAAGGCGCCAGCGTGCGCCTGGTAGCGGTCTGAAGGAGCCAGTCATGATCGTACGTCCTGTTACCAGCGCCGACCTGCCGGCCCTGATCGAGCTGGCGCGCAGCACCGGCACCGGCCTGACCACCCTGCCGGCCAACGAGCAGCGCCTGCAGCATCGCGTCAGTTGGGCCGAGAAGGCCTTCCGTGGCGAGGCCGAACGCGGCGACGCCGACTACCTGTTCGTCCTCGAGGACGACGCCGGCAAGGTCGTCGGCATCTCCGCCATCGCCGGAGCGGTAGGGCTTCGCGAACCCTGGTACAACTACCGGGTCGGCCTCACCGTGAGCGCCTCGCAGGAACTCAACATCCATCGCGAGATCCCCACGCTGTTCCTGGCCAACGACCTGACCGGCAATTCCGAGCTGTGCTCGCTGTTCCTCCACGCCGACCACCGCAGCGGCCTCAACGGCAAGCTGCTGTCGCGCGCGCGCTTCCTGTTCATCGCCGAATTCCGCCACCTGTTCGGCGACAAGCTGATCGCCGAGATGCGCGGCATGTCCGACGAGGAGGGGCGTTCGCCATTCTGGGAAAGCCTCGGCCGGCACTTCTTCAAGATGGAATTCTCCCAGGCCGACTACCTCACCGGGGTCGGCAACAAGGCCTTCATCGCCGAGCTGATGCCGAAGTTCCCGCTCTACACCTGCTTCCTCTCCGAGGAGGCGCGCGGGGTGATTGGCCGCGTCCATCCGAACACCGAGCCGGCGTTGGCCATGCTCAAGGCCGAGGGCTTCAGCTACCAGGGCTACGTCGACATCTTCGACGCCGGCCCGGCGATCGAGGCCGAGACCGACAAGATCCGCGCCATCGCCGAGAGCCAGAACCTGGTGCTGGCGGTGGGCACTCCCGGCGACGACGCCGAGCCCTACCTGATCCACAACCGCAAGCGCGAAGACTGTCGCATCACCGCCGCGCCGGCGCGGGCCGCCGCCGGCACCCTGGTGGTCGATCCGCTGACCGCCAAGCGCCTGCGCCTGTCGGCCGGCGCCTCGGTACGCGCGGTGCCGCTGTCGGCGCAGAAGCGCGCTTGAAAGCCTGATGGAGGCGTCCCGGCGAGGGCGCCCGAGGAGTCGATGATGAGTACCCATTACATTGCCGGCCAGTGGCTGGCGGGCCAGGGCGAGACCCTGGAGTCCCTCGACCCGGTTGGCCAGGGCGTGGTCTGGTCCGGGCGCGGCGCTGACGCCGCCCAGGTCGATGCCGCCGTGCGTGCCGCCCGCGAGGCCTTCCCGGCCTGGGCGCGGCGCCCGCTGGAGCAGCGCATCGAGTTGCTCGAGCGCTTCGCTGCGACCCTCAAGTCCCGCGCCGACGAGCTGGCCCGGGCGATCGGCGAGGAAACCGGCAAGCCGCTGTGGGAGTCGGCCACCGAAGTGACCAGCATGGTCAACAAGGTGGCGATCTCGGTGCAGGCGTTCCGCGAGCGCACCGGCGAGAAGTCCGGTCCGCTGGCCGACGCCACCGCCGTGCTGCGGCACAAGCCGCATGGCGTGGTGGCGGTATTCGGTCCCTACAATTTCCCCGGCCACCTGCCCAACGGGCATATCGTCCCGGCGCTGCTGGCCGGTAACTGCGTGGTGTTCAAGCCCAGCGAGCTGACCCCGAAGGTCGCCGAGCTGACGCTCAAGGCCTGGATCGAGGCCGGCCTGCCGGCCGGCGTGCTCAACCTGGTCCAGGGCGGTCGCGAAACCGGCGTCGCGCTGGCCGCCCACCGTGGGCTCGACGGTCTGTTCTTCACCGGTTCCAGTCGCACCGGCAACCTGCTGCACAGCCAATTCGGTGGCCAGCCGCAGAAAATCCTGGCGCTGGAGATGGGCGGCAACAACCCGCTGGTGGTGGAGGAGGTCGCCGACCTCGACGCCGCCGTCTACACCATCATCCAGTCCGCCTTCATCTCCGCCGGCCAGCGCTGCACCTGCGCCCGCCGCCTGCTGGTGCCGCAGGGCGCCTGGGGCGACGCACTGCTGGCGCGCCTGGTGGCGGTCAGCGCTACCCTGCGGGTCGGCCGCTTCGACGAACAGCCGGCGCCGTTCATGGGCGCGGTGATTTCGCTGAGCGCCGCCGAGCACCTGCTCAAGGCCCAGGAGCATTTGATCGGCAAGGGCGCACAGCCGCTGCTGGCGATGACCCAGCCGATCGACGGCGCCGCCCTGCTGACCCCGGGCATCCTCGACGTCAGCGCGGTGGCCGAGCGACCGGACGAAGAGTTCTTCGGGCCGTTGTTGCAAGTGATCCGCTACTCCGATTTCGCTGCGGCGATCCGTGAAGCCAACGCCACCCAGTACGGCCTGGCCGCCGGGCTGCTGTCGGATTCCCGCGAGCGTTTCGAGCAGTTCCTCGTGGAAAGCCGCGCCGGCATCGTCAACTGGAACAAGCAGCTCACCGGCGCCGCCAGCAGCGCGCCGTTCGGCGGTATCGGCGCGTCCGGCAACCACCGGCCGAGCGCCTACTACGCCGCCGATTACTGCGCCTATCCGGTCGCCTCGCTGGAAAGCCCCAGCGTGTCCCTTCCTGCCACCCTGACTCCCGGGATCAGCCTATGAATGCCCATGAAGTGAATTTCGACGGCCTGGTCGGCCCGACCCACAACTACGGCGGCCTGTCCTACGGCAATGTCGCTTCGCAAAGCAACAGCCAGGCGGTGTCCAACCCGAAGGAAGCGGCGAAGCAGGGCCTGGCGAAGATGAAGGCGCTGATGGAGATGGGTTTCAAGCAGGGGGTGCTCGCCCCGCAAGCCCGCCCGGATACCGCTGCGCTACGTAGCCTGGGCTTCTCCGGCAGCGACGAGGAGGTGATCCGCCGCGCGGCGAAGGAAGCGATGCCTCTCCTCGCCGCCTGCAGTTCGGCGTCGAGCATGTGGACCGCCAATGCCGCCACGGTCAGCCCGAGCGCCGACACCGCCGACGGCCGCGTGCATTTCACCGCGGCCAACCTGAACTGCAAGTTCCACCGATCCATCGAGCATCCCACCACCAGCCGCGTGCTGGCGGCGATGTTCAACGACGAGCGGCATTTCGCCCATCACGCGGCGCTGCCGGCGGTGAGCCAGTTCGGCGACGAAGGCGCGGCCAACCACACGCGCTTCTGCAAGGACTATGGCGATGCCGGCGTGGAGTTCTTCGTTTTCGGCCGCAGCGCCTTCGACAGTCGCTTCCCGGCGCCGCAACGCTATCCGGCGCGCCAGACCCTGGAAGCCTGCCAGGCCGTCGCGCGCCTGCACGGGCTGAGCGAGGCCGGAGTGGTCTACGCTCAACAGAACCCGGCGGTGATCGACCAGGGCGTGTTCCACAACGATGTGATCTCGGTGGGCAATGGCGAGGTGCTGTTCCATCACGAGGACGCCTTCCTCGATACCGAGAAGGTCCTTGCCGAACTGCACGACAAGCTTGGCCGCCGCGGCGGCCGCTTCCGCGCCATCTGCGTGCCGCGCGACCAGGTCGCGGTGGAGGACGCGGTGAAGTCCTATCTGTTCAACAGCCAACTGCTGTCGAAGGCCGACGGTTCGATGCTGCTGGTGGTACCGGAGGAGTGCCGGAACAACCCGCGGGTCTGGAACTACCTGGACCAGCTCACCGGTGACGACGGCCCGATCCGCGAAGTGAAGGTCTTCGACCTCAAGCAGAGCATGCAGAACGGCGGCGGCCCGGCCTGCCTGCGCTTGCGCGTGGCGCTGCAGGAGCGGGAGCTGGCGGCGGTGAATCCGGGGGTGATCATGAGCGCCGGCCTGTACGACACGCTGGTAGCCTGGGTCGACCGGCACTACCGCGACCGCCTGAGCGAAACCGACCTGGCCGACCCGCAACTGCTGCTGGAGTGCCGGACGGCAT
Source organism: Pseudomonas sp. HMSC067G02 (assembly GCF_001813485.1). NCBI lineage: Bacteria > Pseudomonadati > Pseudomonadota > Gammaproteobacteria > Pseudomonadales > Pseudomonadaceae > Pseudomonas > Pseudomonas sp. HMSC067G02. Next base: position 259,005 of record NZ_KV812632.1, on the reverse strand, counting down.
TGGATGAACTGACGCAGATCCTTAAACTGGGTTCGGTTTATTCCTTCCAACTCGATTGAGAGCCTCGCCACCATGTCCGATAGCCTGCAACTGATCCTCGAAGATACCGACGGCACCCAGCTGGAAACTTCCTGCACCCGTTTCGCCGTGGTCTGGCAGGGCAAGGAAGTGTGGGTCCAGCAAGCCGGCAACGGCCAGTTGCTGATCGGCGTCGACGTCGAAGACGGCGATACCGAATACACCAACCTGCTGCTGCGGCCGATGGCGACCAACCTGGTCAGCCTGCAACTGGAGATGGAGCCGATCGAAGAGGGCGACGACCACGAGCACGGCCCCGACTGCGGCTGCGACCACACCCACTGACTGAGGACATCCCATGCTCGCCCTCGGCAAACTGCTCGACTTGACCCTGGCCGGCCGCGAGCCGACCGAGAAGATCCAGCTCACCGCCGACGGCACCCGCCTGCACTGGCTGGCCGAGGGCGCGCTGGAAGTCACGCCGATCGGCGCCCGCGACAACGGCGTCGACCTGTTGCTCTCGGCCGGTATCCACGGCAACGAGACCGCGCCCATCGAACTGCTCGAACGGCTGATCCGCAAGGTCGCCGCGGGCACCCTCAAGCCTGCCGCCAGGGTCCTCTTCCTGTTCGGCAACCCAGAAGCCATCCGCCGCGGCGAGCGCTACGTCGAACAGGACATGAACCGCCTGTTCAACGGTCGCCACGAGGAGGGCAGCGGCAACGAGGCCTTCCGTGCCGCCGAGCTGGAGCGCCTGGCCCAGGTGTTCTTCAGCAAGACCGAGCGAGTCCACCTGCACTACGACCTGCATACCGCGATCCGCGGCTCGAAGATCGAGCAGTTCGCCCTCTACCCCTGGGCCGAGGGCCGCGAGCATTCCCGCAGCGAACTGGCCCGCCTGCGCGACGCCGGCATCGAGGCGGTGCTGTTGCAGAACAAGCCGGGCATCACCTTCAGCGCCTACACTTACGGCCAGCTCGGCGCCGAGGCCTTTACCCTGGAACTGGGCAAGGCACGTCCGTTCGGAGAGAACCAGGAGGTCAACCTGGAGCGCCTGGAGCGGAGCCTGGAGCTGCTGATCGACGGCAGCGAGGAACAGCCGGACGGCTCCCGACTCGATGGCCTCAAGCTGTTCAGCGTGTCGCGCGAGGTGATCAAGCACAGCGACCACTTCCGCCTGCACCTCGACGACGACGTGGCCAACTTCACCGAACTCTCGCCGGGCTACCTGCTGGCCGAGGATATCGGCGGCACGCGCTGGGTGGTGGACGAGGTCGGCGCGCGCATCATCTTCCCCAATCCACGGGTGAAGAACGGCCTGCGTGCCGGAATCCTGGTGGTGCCGGCCAAGCTCTGAGGCGTATCGGCCTTCCCTCTCGATCATGACGGAGCGCTTCGGCGCTCCGTTTCCGTTGCGGCCGGGAAGATTTCCCGACTTCCCTTGTGGCTGTCGGTAGAGCGCCGTAGGATCGGGCTTTTCCGCCGAACCGAGGAGCCCTCCGTGCCTGTCATCGACCTGCGCAGCGACACCGTCACCCAGCCCACCGCCGGCATGCGCGAAGCCATGGCCGCGGCCGAACTGGGCGACGACGTCTATGGCGAGGACCCTACGGTCAACCGCCTGGAGGCCGAACTGGCGGCGCGCCTGGGCTTCGCCGCGGCGCTCTTCGTACCGACCGGGACCATGAGCAACCTGCTCGGATTGATGGCCCACTGCGAGCGCGGCGACGAATACATCGTCGGCCAGCAGGCGCATACCTACAAATACGAGGGCGGCGGTGCCGCGGTGCTGGGCTCGATCCAGCCGCAGCCGATCGACGGCGAGGCCGACGGATCGCTCGACCTGGACAAGGTCGCGGCGGCGATCAAGGCCGACGACTTCCATTTTGCCAAGACCCGCCTGCTGGCCCTGGAAAACACCATGCAGGGCAAGGTGCTGCCGCTCGACTACCTGGCCGCGGCGCGCGCTTTCACTCGCGCGCGTGGCCTGGCCCTGCACCTGGATGGCGCGCGCCTGTACAACGCGGCGGTGAAGCTGGGCGTAGACGCCAGCGAAATCACCCGGCACTTCGACTCGGTGTCGGTGTGCCTGTCCAAGGGCCTCGGTGCGCCGGTGGGCTCGGTGCTTTGCGGCAGCGTCGAACTGATCGGCAAGGCCCGTCGCTGGCGCAAGATGGTCGGCGGCGGGATGCGCCAGGCCGGTCTGCTGGCGGCTGCCGGCCTGTACGCCCTCGATCACCAGGTGGCACGCCTGGCCGACGACCACGCCAACGCCGCGCGCCTGGGCGACGGGCTGCGCGAACTGGGCTATGCGGTGGAGCCGGTGCAGACCAACATGGTCTACGTCGATGTCGGCGAGCGGGCGGTCGCGCTGCGCGACTTCCTCGCCGAGCGCGAGGTGCGGATCAGCGCGGCGGCGCGTTTGCGCCTGGTCACCCACCTGGACGTTTCCGCCGAGTCCATAGGACAAGTACTGGATGCCTTCGCGGCCTTTCGTCGCTCATAAGCGAAAAGGTCGGCAATAGGCAATAACTATCGCGCAAATACACTACAACCTTGCCCAAGGGCCGATATAATGCGGCCCTTTGCCGGCGATTCGTGGCCGCCAATTTTCCGTGGAAGAACCTATGAAAAGCGCTGAAATCCGTGAAGCCTTCCTCCGCTTCTTCGAAGAGAAGGGACACACCCGTGTCGCTTCCAGTTCGCTGATCCCGGCGAACGATCCGACCCTGCTGTTCACCAACGCGGGCATGAACCAGTTCAAGGACTGCTTCCTCGGCCTGGAAAAGCGCGCCTACACCCGTGCGACCACCAGCCAGAAATGCGTGCGCGCCGGCGGCAAGCACAACGACCTGGAAAACGTCGGCTACACCGCGCGGCACCACACCTTCTTCGAAATGCTGGGCAACTTCAGCTTCGGCGACTATTTCAAGCGCGACGCCATTCATTACGCCTGGGAGTTCCTCACCGGCGAGAAATGGCTGAACCTGCCCAAGGAAAAGCTCTGGGTCACCGTCTACGCCACCGACGACGAGGCCTACGACATCTGGACCAAGGAAGTCGGCGTGCCCGCCGAGCGTATGGTGCGGATCGGCGACAACAAGGGCGCGCCCTATGCGTCCGACAACTTCTGGGCGATGGGCGATACCGGACCCTGCGGTCCCTGCACCGAGATCTTCTTCGACCATGGGCCGGAGATCTGGGGCGGCCCGCCCGGTTCGCCGGAAGAGGACGGCGACCGCTACATCGAGATCTGGAACAACGTGTTCATGCAGTTCAACCGCACCGCGGACGGCGTCATGCACCCGCTGCCGGCGCCGAGCGTGGACACCGGCATGGGCCTGGAGCGCGTCAGCGCGGTACTCCAGCACGTGCACTCGAACTATGAGATCGACCTGTTCCAGAACCTGCTGAAAGCCTCCGCCGAGGCCATCGGCTGCGCCAACGACGACGCGCCGTCGCTGAAGGTGGTAGCCGACCACATCCGTTCCTGCAGCTTCCTGATCGCCGACGGCGTGCTGCCGTCCAACGAAGGTCGCGGCTACGTCTTGCGGCGGATCATCCGCCGCGCCTGCCGCCACGGCAACAAGCTGGGCGCCAGGGGCACCTTCTTCCACAAGATCGTCGCAGCGCTGGTCGCCGAGATGGGCGATGCCTTCCCCGAGCTGAAGCAACAGCAGGCACACATCGAGCGCGTGCTGAAGACCGAGGAAGAGCAGTTCGCCAAGACCCTGGAGCAAGGCCTGAAGATCCTCGAACAGGACCTTGCCGAACTGCAGGGCAGCGTGATTCCCGGCAACGTGGTGTTCAAGCTGTACGACACCTATGGCTTCCCGGTCGACCTGACCAATGACATCGCCCGCGAGCGCGAGCTGACCATCGACGAGGACGGCTTCGAGCGCGAGATGGAGGCCCAGCGCGAGCGCGCCCGCGCTTCCAGCGCCTTTGGCATGGACTACAACAGCCTGGTCAAGGTCGACGGCGAGACCCGCTTCCTCGGCTACCAGGGTGTCTCCGGCGCTGGACAGATCGTCGCGCTGTTCAGGGACGGCCAGGCCGTCGAGCGCCTGGAGGAGGGCGAGGAGGGCGTCGTGGTCCTCGACCAGACGCCGTTCTACGCCGAGTCCGGCGGCCAGGTCGGCGACAGTGGCTACCTCGAGGCGGCTGGCGTGCGCTTCGACGTGCGCGATACCACCAAGGCCGGCGGCGCGCACCTGCACCACGGCGTGGTCGCCCGGGGCAACCTGAGCGTTGGCGGCGCGGTCAAGGCCGAGGTCGACGCTTCGGTACGCCAGGCCACCGCGCTCAACCACTCCGCGACCCACCTGCTGCATGCCGCGCTGCGCCAGGTACTGGGCGACCACGTACAACAGAAGGGCTCGCTGGTGGACAGCCAGCGCCTGCGTTTCGACTTTAGCCACTTCGAGGCGATCAAGGCGGAACAACTGAAGGCCCTGGAGGATATCGTCAACGCCGAAATCCGTCGCAACACCGAGGTCGAGACCGAGGAAACCGATATCGACACCGCCAAGGCCAAGGGCGCCATGGCGCTGTTCGGCGAGAAGTACGGCGACCAGGTGCGCGTACTGAGCATGGGCGGCGATTTCTCCGTCGAGCTGTGCGGTGGCACCCACGTATCCCGCACCGGCGACATCGGCCTGTTCAAGATCACCAGCGAGGGTGGCGTGGCTGCCGGCGTACGCCGTATCGAGGCGGTCACCGGCGCGGCGGCGCTGGCCTACCTGAACGGTGCCGAGGAGCAGCTCAAGGAAGCCGCCAGCCTGGTCAAGGGCAGCCGCGATAACCTGCTGGACAAGCTCGGCGCACTGCTGGAGCGCAACCGCTCGCTGGAGAAGGAGCTGGAACAGCTCAAGGCCAAGGCTGCCAGCGCGGCCGGCGACGACCTTTCGGCGGCTGCGGTGGAAATCAAGGGCGCGAAGGTACTCGCCGCGCGCCTCGATGGTCTGGACGGCAAGGCGCTGCTGGCGCTGGTCGACCAGTTGAAGAACAAGCTCGGTCGCGCAGTGATCCTGCTCGGCGGCGAGCTGGACGGGAAGGTTGTACTGGTCGCAGGCGTGACCCAGGACCTGACCGGCCAACTGAAGGCCGGCGAGCTTATGAAGCAAGCCGCGGCGGCAGTTGGTGGCAAAGGTGGCGGACGCCCGGATATGGCCCAGGGCGGCGGCACCGATGCAGCGAAATTGGACGAGGCCCTGGCCCTGGCCCAGCGCTTCGTCGAGCAAGGGCTCTGATGCCATGCCGGCCCCGCGCCAGAGCGACGCGGGGCCGGGCGGCCAGCGCCCCTTGATGCCCGGCCGGCGGTGCGCCCCGCCAGTCCGGGTAGCGAAAGAATGTGGCAGGTTCAAAAGGGCGCCCTTCACGGAATCAGGCGGTTTGAAATGGCTTTGATCGTACAGAAGTTTGGAGGGACCTCCGTCGGCACCGTCGAGCGTATCGAGCAGGTGGCCGAGAAGGTGAAGAAATTCCGCGAAGCGGGCGATGACGTCGTCGTGGTGGTATCCGCCATGAGCGGCGAGACCAACCGTCTGATCGGCCTGGCCAACCAGATCATGGAGCAGCCGGTTCCGCGCGAACTGGACGTCATGGTCTCGACCGGAGAGCAGGTGACCATCGCCCTGCTCAGCATGGCCCTGATCAAGCGCGGCGTGCCGGCGGTCTCCTATACCGGCAACCAGGTGCGTATCCTCACCGACAGCGCGCACACCAAGGCGCGCATCCTGCACATCGACGACACCCATATCCGCGCCGACCTCAAGGCCGGCAGGGTCGTGGTGGTCGCCGGTTTCCAGGGCGTCGACGGCAACGGCAACATCACCACGCTGGGCCGCGGCGGTTCCGATACCACCGGGGTGGCCCTGGCGGCGGCGTTGAAGGCCGACGAATGCCAGATCTACACCGACGTCGACGGCGTCTACACCACCGATCCGCGCGTAGTGCCGCAGGCCCGCCGGCTGGACAAGATCACCTTCGAGGAAATGCTGGAAATGGCCAGCCTCGGTTCCAAGGTGCTGCAGATCCGGGCGGTCGAGTTCGCCGGCAAGTACAACGTTCCGCTGCGCGTGCTGCACAGCTTCCAGGAGGGTCCGGGCACCCTCATTACTATCGATGATGAAGAGGAATCCATGGAACAGCCGATCATCTCCGGCATCGCCTTCAACCGCGACGAAGCCAAGCTGACCATCCGTGGCGTACCCGATACCCCCGGCGTGGCCTTCAAGATCCTCGGGCCGATCAGTGCCGCCAATGTGGAAGTCGACATGATCGTGCAGAACGTGGCGCACGATAACACCACCGACTTCACCTTCACGGTGCATCGCAACGATTACCTGAATGCCCTGGAAATTCTCAAGCAGACCGCCGCCAACATCGGCGCGCGCGAAGCCATCGGTGACACCAACATCGCCAAGGTTTCCATCGTCGGCGTCGGCATGCGTTCGCACGCCGGCGTGGCCAGCCGCATGTTCGAGGCGCTGGCCAAGGAAAGCATCAACATCCAGATGATCTCCACCTCGGAAATCAAGGTTTCCGTGGTGATCGAAGAGAAGTACCTGGAACTGGCGGTACGTGCCCTGCACACGGCGTTCGAGCTCGACGCGCCGGCGCGACAGGGTGAGTGACGCTGGCAGGCGAAAGGCGCGGCAACCCCGCGCCTTTTGTCGTTTTTGACCGTTCGGCAGGAACTTTCATTCCGGCGGGACTGGTCAATACTGGGTGAAGGATCGCGCTCTTGATTTCTGCGGATCCGCCGCCATTTCTTTTTTGCAGACTGTTGTCCTGAAATATTCGCGTGAGGAGAAAGGAATGCTGATTCTGACTCGTCGGGTCGGAGAGACCCTGATGGTAGGTGACGACGTCACCGTGACGGTACTGGGTGTCAAAGGGAACCAGGTGCGCATCGGCGTCAACGCGCCGAAGGAAGTCGCCGTGCACCGGGAGGAAATTTACCAGCGCATCCAGAAAGAGAAAGATCAAGAGCCAAACCATTAATTTTTATCTAATTTTCCCTTTGCAAACGGGGTAAAGATGGGTATCATGCGCCCCGTGTTGCGGAGAGGTGGCCGAGTGGCCGAAGGCGCTCCCCTGCTAAGGGAGTACACCTCAAAAGGGTGTCGGGGGTTCGAATCCCCCCCTCTCCGCCATTCAAGTGTTAGAGGTTGATTCAGGCGGCGAAAGCCATCTTGGTAACTAAGTTACTGATTTGATTGAAAAAATCGCTTGACGGATAAAATCCACAATCTATAATGCGCCCCCACGACGCACTCATAGCTCAGCTGGATAGAGTACTCGGCTACGAACCGAGCGGTCGGAGGTTCGAATCCTCCTGAGTGCGCCATATTTCGAAGGGTTCCTCTAGTCAGGGGCTCGACGGACGAAGGATCGACAGTTGCGGTCTTTCACGGTAAAACAAGCGTTACCGGCAGGTGGCCGGAAAAAGCACCGACACGCACTCATAGCTCAGCTGGATAGAGTACTCGGCTACGAACCGAGCGGTCGGAGGTTCGAATCCTCCTGAGTGCGCCATACCGAAAGGGCCTGCAGCAATGCAGGCCCTTTTTCTTTGCCCGGGATTTTTCTTCCGCCGGAACGCGGCCCCGTCGTCAGGCGGGGCGGGAAGGGGTCAGACCAGCACCGAGTACCAGAACACCCGGCCGATCACGTTGATGTGCTCGGCGGCTTCCTGGGGCTCGTAGCGCTCGTCCGGGTGCTCGTCGCTGTTGAAGCTGCGAATGCGCAGGCCGCCGCCCGGAAGGCGGTAGAGCAGTTTCACGCGCAGTTGGCCGTCGTGGTCGAAGGCGTACATGTCGCCGTCCTTGATCGTCCGCGCGCTAGTGTCCACGCCTACCGTGCTGCCGTCCGGCAGCACCGGCTCCATGCTGTTGCCGCTGACCGTGACGCAGGCGGCACTGGCCGGATCGATGTTCTTCTTGCGCAGGGTGTACTTGCCGAAGCGCAGCTTGCGCCCGCCGGTCTGCAGGATCACCGTGCTGCCCTTGCCGCCGGACAGCTCGATCTCCTTGTAGAAGGGCAGTTCGATCTCGTCGGCATCCAGGGGCGTTTCGTCGTCCCATGACTCTACTGCGCCAAGCCAACTGGCATTGGGTCCTGCGTTCGCCTGGCCGCGCTCGGCGAGCATCTCGCCGCGACCTTCCGCCAGCCACAGGGGGTTGACGCCGCAGGCGCCGGCGATCTGCGCGACGAAGCTGGTGGCGCGGGACTTGCCGCGCTCCAGATCGGAAATGGAGGTCTGGGTCATGCCTACCGCCTGGGCAAGCTGGACCTGGCTGAGATGGGCGTGCTTGCGCGCCGCCTTGATGCGATCTTTGAGTTCCATAGGGGGCAAGACTAAGGGTGTGCCTGTGGCATTGCAAGCGTCCGTATATGGGTATTACCATAATTTCAGCGCTTTCCTACTCGCCTCGGGTAGGACGGCGGCCCAACACAGCCACTGCGGGTGGCTAATGCGAGCGGCTAGCCAGGTGGGCCGGCCAAGGAGGGAATACCATGTTTCAAAGTACCGAGCAGGCGCTGGCCGTGGCCTACTGGATGTTCGAGCACCAGCCGGGACCGAAGTCGTCGACGGCGATGGTGATCGATGGCCTGCGCGAGCGCTTCGATCGCAGCTTCATCGAACACCTGCCCAGCGGTTTGAGTCCGCACGAATGGCAGGCCCAGGCGGTGATGACCGTGCGTTTCGCCCAGCGCCAGCTGGCTGCGCACCCACTGGAGCTGGCGGTGGTGCGGGCCGAGTTCGCCCGCGGGCGGGATTTCGTCCTTGGCCTGGCGGCTTTGCGCGACTGGCTGAAGCCCGGGGCCGACCCGATCGAGCAGCGGGCAACCCTGGCCTTGCTGATGCGCATGTTCCGTCGTCCGCCGTCGAGCATCCGCGAGATCGAGCGACTCAGCGGCCTGTCGAAGAGCACCCTGCATCGCTGGGACAAGGAATGGCGCGAGCGGATCGTCGCTTTGCTGCACCAGGCCTTGCAGCGACTGGAGGAGCCGATGGCGGAGGTGGGGATCGTGTGCGAGCGCTAAAAAAATTTCTATATGAAAACGGGTTTTCCCATATTGACGCTATGGGACGATAAAGGTATAAATTCTCCACGATTGAAATTCCTCTGGCCGAAGCCCGCCGATGCGGGCTTCGGCCGTTCCGGGCCCGCCTTTTCGGCGGGCCTTTGCATTTCCGGGAGTCATCCATGTCCGAGCCAAGCTCTGCGGCCTCCGCCGCCAGCGCAATGGCTGGCGTCGGCCTGGCCATGTACCTGCCGGGTATCGATGGCAACGCCTTGCTGGGAGGCTTCGGCGGCGCCATCTTCTTTGTCGTGTTCGCCCGTGACTACAACGCCCTGACCCGCCTCGGCTATCTGCTGGTGTCCTGGGTCGGCGGCTATTACGCCGGAATCGAGGCGCTCGGCCGCGGGTTGACCCAGACCAGCGGCATGGCCGCCTTCGTCGCCGCGACCCTGTGCGTGACCGGCGGCATCGGCATGCTCGAGTGGATGCGTGGCGGTGAACTGCCCAACTGGATGCGCGGGCTGTTGCGCCGCCGGGGAGGCAAGTCCGATGGTTGACCCGCTGTCCACCCTGACCGTGCTGGTCTGCTCGGCGATCTGCATGCGCCTGATCACCTATCGCCGCGCCGGCGCGCGTTTCCGCCCCGGCGTTTCCCTGTGCGCCTACCTGCTGGCGTTGTGCACCGGCTGCCAGGCGCTGGGAATAGTGGCCGGGTTGTATCGTGCCGAGCACCTCTCGCCGTGGATGCTCGGGGTACTGCTGGTGCTGCTGGTCCTGCTGTTGCAGGCGCGCGGCAACCTGGCGCGGGTCCTGCGCCTGCATTGAACGAACGTACTTCGCTCCGGCCTGGCCGGCGGTTGTATCCGCCGCGTCGGTGCCTGTCCGTCATCCATCCATCCTGAAAAAGGAGTTCGCCATGTCCAGTGCAACCGTGCGCCTGGATCACGCCGCCCTGCGCGAAACGTTGCGGCAGTTGTTCGGCCTGCCCGCCGGCAGCGTCATCGATGCCGATCAACTGCTGGCCCCGCCGGCCATCCCCTTCATGACCTTGCGCCTGGAGTCCTCGAGCCTGCTTGGCAAGGTGCGGCGGGAGTTTTCCGCCAGTGGCGAGCAGGAGTCCCTGCTGGCCAGTTGCGAGAGCATCTTTCGCCTGACCTGGCATGGTCCCGGGGCGCACCAGTACCTGCAGGATGCCCGCTGCCTGCTGCAGTCAGGCAATGCCGGCGAGCGCCTGCGCGTGCTGAAGGCCAGCCTGCTGCGCCTGACGCCCATCGAAAACCTGTCCGTCGTGCAGGATGGCCAGGCGCTGGGGCAGGCTCGTTTCGACCTTGTTCTCGCTCACGAACACGTGCTGCTCGTCGACCTCGAGCGCACCGCTTCCGGGCAGGCCTCCGGGGGGACGGGTGGAATGGCTTCCTAGAGGTCGTTGCGATGCATCGTAGCGATGCCATCCATACATAGAGGAGAGATCCATGGTCATGTTGATCAGTCGTCGCGTCGGCATCGTTCGCCTGGATGCGGTGATTTCCGAAAACCTCGCGCAGGCTGCCGTCAGCGCGCGCGGCGACCAGCTCATCACCATCGTCGGCAGCGTTGTCGACCATGCGCCCGCTGGCGAGCCGTTGCCCTCCTTGCTGCCGATGGAGGGAGGCAGCCGCGCGTTGAACGAGTGCCGTGTGCGCAAGGGCATCGCTGCCTTGACTTCACTGCAAGGCGCTTCCGAAACGGTGGACGTGCAAACGGGATTCCACCTGTATCGCGGTCTGTTCATCACGCGCGTTGTTGCCCGGCGAACCGCAGAAAGAGGATTGAGCCTGACCATAACCGCCAGCCAGAGGCGTGCGCTGCGCGCAGGCGGTAGTCTGCTGAAGACTGTCGTCCGTCTTTTCCATGCAGGCAGGGCGACACCCTGCCCGGCACGCTAAAGGCGATGCCGGTCCTGCTTTCATCGGTATGAGGTCGGCCCGGCCTTAGCTCCCGGGATCGACTCGCTCCACCCGGTACCTTCCCTTTCCCTTCACGCATCCCTCCTGATCGAAGCTCACGCTTCTCGCTCCCCGTCGCTTGTCGGCCTTGTACTGATAACGCACCTCCGCATTGTTCCCGCTGACCCGGTCCGGCTTGCCCAGCGCCCGCTCCACATCGGAGCGGGACATTCCCGCCATTATTCGCTGCTCCACGATCGCCTTGCGGCGTTCCTTCTCGTCCAGGCGTCTGCCGCAGCGATCTTCTCTTTCTCCGATCACCGCGAGCGGCACGCTTTTCCGGCCGATGGACGCCTTTTTCGTCTTCGTCTCGGCCATCGGCGTGACGCTCCTGCCTCCCGGCGGCGGGTTGTCCGCCACGACGGTCTCGCCGGCCTGCCCGGCGGGGCAACCGAGTTGGGTGAAGCTGACATGGCCGCTGGCGTCTTCGCAGCGGAATACCGCAGCGGCCTCGCAGGTGGACGCCAGCGAGAGGAGGAGAAGGAGGGACAGGGAACGCATGGCCGGCACTCCGGGTCGGATAAGGGTGAGTGCAGGCTAACGCGTTGCCTTTTTCCGCGGGGCCGAGTGTCCTGAGTGAAATTTCCGGCGTCGCAGTCAGGCGTCGAGTGACGATGAACTTTGTGCCGCAAGCGCTTGTTCTTGCCGCCATTTTGTAACGCGCAAAACGCAAGCGGAGTGTTATCATTATCCGTATCTGCCCCGAGAGGGCCCTTGGAACACCCCCATGGACTTACCCAGTAGAAACTCGAACAGTTTCCCGTTTGACCAATCACGTTTCTGATTGACCCCTTTGGCGTGCTCCGCTACTGGGGGTGGAGCGCGCTATGACCGAAGTAGAAGCCAAGAAGCCGCAGGAAAGCCTGCAGGACCGCCTAGCGCAGGTGGTCGAGCTGCTGCATCGCCACAAGGTGGTGGAGGACCTGACCCATCGTCAGGAAGGCCAGCACCATGACCGGGTGGAAAACCTCGTCCACCGGCAGAATCTCGTAGAACTCCAGCGCAAGCTGGAGGAACTGCACCCCGCCGACATCGCCCACATCCTCGAATCGCTGCCGCTGGACGACCGCCTGACGGTCTGGCAGCTGGTCAAGTCCGAGGACGACGGCGACATCCTCCTCGAAGTCTCCGACGCGGTCCGGGAAACCCTGATCGCGGACATGGACGACCACGAGATCATCGCCGCGACCAAGGACCTGGACGCCGACGAACTCGCCGACCTGGCGCCGGAACTGCCGCGCGACGTGGTCCATGAACTGATGGAAAGCCTCGACGCGCAGCAGCGCGAGCGAGTGCGTTCGGCGCTGTCCTACGAGGAGGACCAGGTCGGCGCGCTGATGGACTTCGAGATGGTCACCATCCGCGAGGACGTCAGCCTGGAAGTGGTGCTGCGCTACCTGCGCCGCCTGAAGGAACTGCCCGGGCATACCGACAAACTGTTCGTGGTCGACTACGACGGCGTGCTCAAGGGCGTGCTGCCGATCAAGCGCCTGCTGGTCAACGATCCGGACAAGCAAGTGCTGGAAGTCATGGCCACCGACCCGGTGACCTTCCACCCGGACGAGGACGGCTACGACGCCGCCCAGGCATTCGAGCGTTACGACCTGATTTCCGCGCCGGTGGTGGACAAGGGCGGCAAGCTGATCGGTCGTCTGACCATCGACGAGATGGTCGACCTGATCCGTGAGGAGAGCGAAAGCGAAGTCCTCAACATGGCCGGTCTGCGTGAAGAAGAAGACATCTTCGCCTCGGTCTGGAAGTCGGTGCGTAACCGCTGGGCCTGGCTGGCCACCAACCTGATCACCGCCTTCGTCGCCTCGCGGGTGATCGGCCTGTTCGAAGGCTCCATCGAGAAACTGGTGGCGCTGGCCGCGCTGATGCCGATCGTTGCCGGCATCGGTGGCAATTCCGGCAACCAGACCATCACCATGATCGTCCGCGCCATCGCGCTCGACCAGGTACAGCCGACCAGCAACAGTCGCAACCGCCTGCTGCGCAAAGAGCTTGGCGTCGCGCTGGTCAACGGCCTGGCGTGGGGCGGAGTGATCGGCGTGGTGGCCTTCTATCTTTACGGCAACTGGGAACTGGGCGTGGTGATGACCGCCGCGATGACCCTGAACCTGCTGCTGGCGGCGATGATGGGAGTGCTGATCCCGATGACCCTGCATCGTTTCGGACGCGATCCGGCGATGGGCTCCAGCGTGATGATCACTGCGATGACCGACAGCGGCGGTTTCTTCATCTTCCTCGGCCTGGCGACGATCTTCCTGATGTAGCCGGAGCGCCATGCAAGAAGCCGCCCACGGGCGGCTTTTTTCATGGCGGTCAGATCAGCGGGGAAACCTTCGGTGGCGACCAGGACAGCACGCTCAGGCAGCGATCGCCGCCATTGACGAAATACTCGTCGACGGCCTTGGTCTCGCGGGCGACGAAGCCCTCGCGACGGCATTCCTGGTCCAGCCAGCCGCCTTGCTCGACCCGGTACAGCCAACCCTCGGATGCCGCACAGGCTGGCCAGAATTCCAGCAGGTCGGCAGCGTCGAGCTGGCGCAGGCCTTCGACTTCGACGAACTCGACGCGCCAGGTGCGCTGGTTGGCGAGGTCGCGGACGAGGATGGTGAGGCCGGCGCGATCCTGGCGGCACTCCAGGAACCAGGGGTCGACGCAGGGCGGCGCCTGGAGCAGAACCGCCAGCAGCGGCTCCGCGCGTTCAGCCACGGACGCGCAGGGTCAGGCCCTTGAGGAAGTTGCGCAGCAACTGGTCGCCGCAGGTCCGGTAGTTGCTATGGCCGGGCTTGCGAAACAGGGCGCTCAGCTCGGGTTTGGAGACCGGGAAGTCGACGCTGTCGAGGATGGCATGGAGGTCTTCCTCCTTGAGTTCGAAGGCGACCCGCAGCTTCTTCAGGATCATGTTGTTGCTCAACGGCAGCTCCAGCGGTGGTAGCGGACGCGACTCGTCGCGTCCGCGGCGCTGGATGATCAGTCCGTCCAGGCAGCGCGCCAGGTAGCGGTCGGGGCAGGCCTGGAAGCCGTCTTCGTCTTCCTTCTTCAGGTAAGCCTCGAGCAGGTCCGCTTCGACTTGCTCACCGAACGGGGCGGCCAGTTCGGCCAGATGTGCATCGGGAAGATCCAGCAGGTAGCGCAGGCTGCGTAGTACGTCGTTGTTGAGCATCGTGCTCTCCGGAACGGTTGGCGATGAAAAAGCCCCGCGGGGCGGGGCTCTTCAGGGAGGGCTCAGACCAGCTCGGCCCAGAGGTCGTATTCGTCGGCATCGGTGATGCGCACGCGGACCTTGTCGCCCGGCTTCAGCTCGTCGCTGTCGACGAACACGTTGCCGTCGATTTCCGGAGCGTCGGCCCAGGAGCGGCCGACCGCGCCCTGTTCGTCGACTTCGTCGATCAGCACTTCGATTTCCTTGCCCACCTTGAGCTGCAGGCGAGCGGCGGAAATCGCCTGCTGGTGGGCCATGAAGCGTTCCCAGCGGTCCTGCTTGACCTCGTCCGGCACCGGCTCCAGGCCCAGCTCGTTGGCCGGAGCGCCTTCGACGGGGGAGTACTGGAAGCAGCCGACGCGGTCGAGCTGGGCTTCCGTCAGCCAGTCGAGCAGGTACTGGAAGTCTTCTTCGGTTTCGCCCGGGAAGCCGACGATGAAGGTCGAGCGGATGGTCAGTTCCGGGCAGATCTCGCGCCACTGCTTGATCCGGGCCAGGGTCTTGTCCTCGAAGGCCGGGCGCTTCATGGCCTTGAGCACCTTCGGGCTGGCGTGCTGGAAGGGGATGTCGAGGTACGGCAGGAGCTTGCCGGCGGCCATCAGCGGGATCACGTCGTCGACGTTGGGGTACGGGTAGACGTAGTGCAGGCGAACCCACACGCCCATGCTGCTCAGCGCCTCGCAGAGTTCCTTCATGCGGGTCTTGACCGGCTGGCCGTTCCAGAAGTCGGTCTTGTACTTCAGGTCCACGCCGTAGGCGCTGGTGTCCTGGGAAATCACCAGGAGTTCCTTGACCCCGGCCTTGACCAGGCGCTCGGCCTCGCTCAGCACGTCGCCGACCGGCCGGCTGACCAGCTTGCCGCGCATGGACGGGATGATGCAGAAGCTGCAGCTGTGGTTGCAGCCTTCGGAAATCTTCAGGTAGGCGTAGTGGCGCGGGGTCAGCTTGACGCCTTGCGGCGGGACCAGGTCGACCAGCGGGTTGTGTTCGGTCTTCGGCGGCACCACTTCGTGCACCGCGGTAACCACCTGCTCGTACTGTTGCGGGCCGGTGACCGCCAGCACGCTGGGATGCACGTCGCGGATCGCGTGCTCTTCCACGCCCATGCAGCCGGTGACGATGACCTTGCCGTTCTCGGCGATGGCTTCGCCGATCACTTCCAGGGACTCGGCCTTGGCGCTGTCGATGAAACCGCAGGTGTTGACCACCACGACGTCGGCGTCTTCGTAGGTCGGGACGACCTCATAGCCTTCCATGCGCAGCTGGGTGAGGATGCGCTCGGAGTCGACCAGCGCCTTGGGGCATCCAAGACTGACGAAGCCGACTTTGGGAGTGGGGGTGGACATGGCTAACCTCGGTAGGCGGGCGCGCTTGCTGGCGCCTCTGATCAAAAAGTGCGCAATTCTAGCGGCAGCGCCGCGGCTTTTCCAGTCTCCCGTGCAGCTCTTTTCCGGCCCTGGAAAAACTCTCCGCGGGCGCTCGGCAATCGGCTCCCCGGCCTTCTATAGTCATAGCAGTCCGGGGCCTCGGCGCTTGCATCGCGGACGGCATGGGCGCAGCATTTGCCGAATTTTTCCGGGGGAAAGCGTTTCATGAGTGATGCAGCGACGCGTGCCGAGGAGACGTCGGAGGGGCATTCCAGCTCTGCCATCGGCCTGATGGTCGGGGCGGTTGGAGTCTGCTATGGGGATATCGGCACCAGTCCCTTGTATACCCTGAAAGAGGTCTTCATCGGCGGCTACGGGGTGCAGGCCAACCACGATGGCGTCCTTGGCGTGCTGTCGCTGATCTTCTGGTCGCTGGTCTGGGTCGTTTCCATCAAGTACGTGATCTTCGTCCTGCGTGCCGACAACCAGGGCGAGGGCGGGGTGATGGCGCTGTCGGCCCTGGCGCGCCGGGCGGCGGCGCCGTTCGGCAGGCTGCAGACCTTCGTGGTGGTTGCCGGCCTGATCGGCGCGGCGCTGTTCTACGGCGACAGCATGATCACCCCGGCGATCTCGGTACTGTCGGCGGTAGAAGGGCTGGAGATCGCCTTCGACGGCCTGGAGCACTGGACGGTACCGCTGGCGCTTATCGTGCTGATCGGCCTGTTCCTGATCCAGAAGCACGGCACCGCGCGGATCGGCATCCTGTTCGGCCCGGTCATGGTGCTCTGGTTCGGCGCCCTGGCGGCGCTGGGTGTCTACGGGGTGATCCAGCAGCCGGAAGTGCTGCAGGCGATGAACCCTGTATGGGCCGTGCGTTTCTTCGGCTCGCATCCCGGCATCGGTGTCGCCATCCTCGGCGCCACCGTACTGGCGCTGACCGGCGCCGAGGCGCTGTACGCCGACATGGGCCACTTCGGTCGCAAGCCGATCGCCCGTGCCTGGTTCCTGCTGGTGCTGCCGGCGCTGGTGCTGAACTACTTCGGCCAGGGCGCGACCATCCTTTCCAACGCCGAGGCGGCGCGCAACCCCTTCTACCTGCTGGCGCCCGGCTGGGCGCTGCTGCCGATGGTGGCGCTGTCCACCCTGGCCACGGTGATCGCCTCCCAAGCGGTGATCTCCGGCGCCTTCTCCCTGACCCGTCAGGCGATCCAGCTCGGCTACGTGCCGCGGATGACCATCCAGCACACTTCCAGCCACGAGCAGGGGCAGATCTACATCGGCGGGGTGAATTGGGCGCTGATGGTCGGCGTGGTCCTGCTGGTGCTCGGCTTCGAGTCCTCGGCGTCGCTGGCGGCGGCCTACGGCGTGGCGGTGACCGGAACCATGCTGATCACCACCCTGCTGATGGGCGTGGTGATCTGGCGCCTGTGGAAATGGCCGCTGTGGCTGGGCGTCCCGTTCTTCTGCGTGATGCTCGCGGTGGACAGCCTGTTCTTCGCCGCCAACCTGCCCAAGGTGATCCAGGGCGGCGCCTTCCCGGTCATCGCGGGTATCGTCATCTTCATCCTGATGTCCACCTGGAAGCGTGGCCGCCAACTGCTGGTGGAGCGTCTCGACGAGGGCTCTCTGCCGCTCTCGGTGTTCATTTCCAGCATGCGCGTGCAGCCGCCGCACCGGGTCCAGGGGACCGCGGTGTTCCTTACCGCGCGTACCGACGCGGTGCCTCACGCGCTGCTGCACAACCTGTTGCACAACCAGGTGCTGCACGAGCAGGTGGTGCTGCTCACCGTGGTCAACGAAGACAGCCCACGGGTTTCGCCGGATCGCCGTTTCGAGGTCGAGGCCTATGGCGACGGATTCTTCCGGGTGATCCTGCACTTCGGCTTCATGGAAGAGCCGGACATCCCGGCGGCCTTGCGCCTGTGCCATCTCAACGAACTGGACTTCAGCCCGATGCGCACCACCTACTTCCTCAGCCGGGAGACGGTGATTCCATCCAAGCGCATCGGCATGGCGCGCTGGCGCGAGGGGCTGTTCGCCTTCCTGCTGAAGAACGCCAACGGCAACCTGCGCTATTTCAACCTGCCGCTCAACCGGGTGATCGAGTTGGGAACCCAGGTCGAGATCTGATCCGTTCCGCTGCAAAAAAAGCGCCCGACTGGGCGCGTTTTTTTGCACGTTTCTCAGCGCCGTTGCGGCAGCATCCGTACCAGGGTGTTGTCGCGGCTGACGAAGTGATGGAAGAGCGCCGCGGCGGCGTGCAGGCCGATCAGGAAATAACCGGCGTTGCCGATGGTTTCGTGCCATTCCTTGATTTGCCCAGCGAGGTCGGGGTTCTTGTCGATCAGCGGCGGTAGCTCCAGGCCGAAGAACGGTATCGGCTTGCCGGCGGCGCTGAGGATCAGCCAGCCGGCGAAGGGCAGGCCGATCATCATCAGGTAGAGGGCGTAGTGCATCAGCCTGGCCAGCGTCGCCTGCCAGGCGGGGATGGCGGGCTCTATGCGCGGGGTAGGGGTGGCCAGGCGCACCAGCAGGCGCAACCAGACCAGCAGGAAAACGCTCAGGCCAAGCATGAAGTGCCATTGCTTGAGCAGTTCGCGGGTTTCGCTGCCCTTGGGGAAATTGCCCTTCAGTTCGATACAGGCGTAGACCCCGGCGATCAGCAGCAGGGTCAGCCAGTGCAGGGCAATGGTCAGGCTCCCATAACGGGATTCGGTGTTTTTCCAGCTCATCACGGTTCCTTCTCTTCGGCTCTCGGGAGCCCGCTCTGCGGCGGGTCGGCCGGTATTCTCGGCGGCTCCGCTGAAGCCAGCCTGAATGCCCCCGGCAGGCTCAGTCTAGCTGGCGCCGGCCGGGGACAAGAAGGGCGGAGCGGGGAGAGCTTGATCGCGATCAGGCGTCGGGAGCGTTCTCGCGGTCGCGGATGGCCTGGAGCATCTTCTTCGCCAGGGACAGGTAGTCCTCGTCGAAGTGGTGGCCGCCCGGCAGTTCGAGCTTCTCGCCGACGGCCTGGGATTGGGTACAGCCGCTTTCGTCCTTTTCTTCGGCGCCATAGATGCAGAACACCTTGGCCGCCGGCAACCTGGCCATTTCCGGGCCGGTGGCGGCTTCCTCGCCGGCCTTGCCCAGCCAGCCTTCCACTTCGATCTCGAAGCTGCCGGTCCGCGCCAGCGCCAGCAGCAGCATGGCTTTCACTTGTTGCTGGTCCTTTCCGGGCAGGCGGTTGTAGATCGCCGGCAGGATGTCGGCGCCGAACGAGTAGCCGGCCAGGACGAAACGTTTCGCGCCCCACTTCTCGCGGTAGTGTTGCATCAGCTTGGAGAGGTCGGCGGCGCTCTGTTCCGGGCTTTTGTGTTGCCAGTAGTAGCGCAGGGTGTCGATGCCGACCACCGGGTAGCCCATGCTCGCCATATGCTCGGCAGAGTCCTTGTCCAGGTCGCGCCAGCCGCCGTCGCCGGAATAGAACAGGGTGACGATGTCCGAGGGTTGCGCCGCGGGGACCTCGAGTACCGGCAGGGCCTCGGCGTTGCCTTGCAGTTGCAGGCGCAACTGATGGGCGAGCACGTCGGACAACGGGGTGTCGTAGTCGCTGATGCTGGTTTCCGCGCTCGACTGCTTGCGGACGAAGACCGCGGTGTCGTCGTCCGGGTTGTCGTTCCAGGCCAGCAGCCACTGGCCGTGCGCCGCCTGATGCGGCAGCGGGGCGTCGCAGTCGCGCTCGGCCAGGGCAATGTCGAAGCCGACCGAGAGCGCCTTGGCCTTGTCGTCGTCCTGGCTGGCGAGCCAGCGCCAGGCGGTGGTCGAGCCCGGGCCGATGCCGGCGACCAGGTTCGGCTTGCCGCCGAGGCGGGCAATGACCGCTTCGAGCCGGGACTGCTGCGCCCTGCAATCGCTGTTTTCCGGGGGGAAGTACTGGATCACCCGGGCGGCGCTGTCGTGAGCCAGGTTCAGCATCTGGGCGTCGTTCAGTTGCTGTTCGGGGGCGGCGATCACCACCACCCGCGAGCGCGGCTTCTCGCCGGGTTCGGCAAGGGTGGCGTGGCCGCCGTCGTCGAGGTCCAGGGCTTCCAGTTTCGCCTGGGCCGCCGGTCGGCTCCAGAGCAGCAGGGCGGCACCGACGATCAGCACCAGGGCGGCGACCAGAAAACGGCGCCAGTGACGTTTCACGACAGACATATCAGCGTTTCACCAATCCAGTCAGGCCGCCGGCGATCAGCGCGGCGGTATCGGCCAGGGCCACCAGCGGGTCGAGCCCGGCTGGCACGGCCAGGTAGCGGGGTTCCCAGTCGGGCTGGAACTTGTCCTTGAAGCGTCGCAGCCCCTGGAAATTGTAGAACTGTTCGCCCCGCCGGAAGACCAGCGCGCCCAGGCGCTGGGTCAACGGCGCGCCGCGCCTTGGCTGGAGCCCGGCCAGCGGCACCATGCCGAGGCTGAAGCGCGCGTGGCCCTGGGCCTTGTAGTGGAGGATGAGGCCGAGCATGAGGAACTCCATGGTCAGCTTCGGCGCGTCCGGGTGCACGCGCATCAGGTCGAGGCTCGCCAGTTCGCGGCTGTCGGTTTCCAGCAGGTTGGCGAAGGCCACCGGCTTGCCCTGGTGGCGGACGATGGCGATGCGGAAGAAGTTCAGGTACGCCGGGGTGAAGCGGCCCAGGGAGAAGCCTTTCTCGCGCACCTGCTTGCCGCCCAGCCAGGCGTCCGATATCGCCTTCAGCTCGTCCAGCGGAGCCTGGCCCGGTTCATGGAACTCCAGGGCCAGGCCGTCGCGCTGGCCGCGGTTCCAGGTGTAGCGCAGGTCTTTCATTTCCTTGCCCTTGTTCTCCAGGTCAAAGCGCAGCAGGTCGACTCGCGCTTCTTCGCCGAGCTTGAGGGCGGTCAGGCCGATGTCCATGTAGAACGGCAGGTTCTCGGCACGCACCTGGTAGAACACCGGGCGGGCATGGTGCAGGTCGCAGAGGTCGCGGAACTGCCAGATCAGTTCGGCGCGCTGCATGGCCGGGCCGATCGGGTCGTACAGGGCGATCATGCTGCGACCGCGGCGGGCGTACATGAGGAAAGCGTCGTCGCCCTCATGGAAGAGCAGGGCCTTGTCGCCGGTCAGGGCCAGGCCGCCATCCGGCTGGTCCGAGTGGCGGATGATCCGCGCCGCGCGCTGCAGCTCTTCCGCGTTCGGCTCGCGGATCGCCGGCGGTGCCGCGCGCAGCAGCCAGCCAAGGGCCAGGGCCAGGAGCAGCAGGCAACTGCCGAGGGCGGCGCGCAGGGCGCGCGGGGCGTCGGCGTCCAGGGCGAACTGCCACCAGAGCTGGTTGCTGTAATGCACGTCCTGGTTGGCGAACAGCAGCAGCCAGACCGAGGCGCCGACCACGCAGATGCTGGCGCCTACATAGAGCGGCGAGAAGGGTACTTCCATCAGCCGGCTGGGACGGTAGAAGGAGCGGCGGAACATGGCGAGCAGCGCGGCGGTCAGGCTCAGCAGGCTGGCTTCTTCCCAGTCGAAGCCTTTCAGCAGCGAAAGCAGGGCGCCCACCAGCAACAGCACCAGGGTCAGGGCCCAGGCGGCCGACAGCCGTCGGCGCAAACCCTGCGCGAGCAGGAGGCAGAGCACGCCGATCAGGCTGGCGACCAGGTGCGAGGCATCGATCAGGCGATGTGGAATGAGGAAGCCGAGGTGCTCCAGGCGGGTGTCGATCGCCGGCGTGGCGCCGGAAAACAGCAGCACGACACCGGAGAGGAAGACCAGGATCGCCAGGATCGGTGCGGCGAAACCCGAGGCGACGCGGATCGCCTGGCGCGTCACCCACAACCGGCGCGCTTCGAGGAACAGCAACAACAGGCAGGCCAACAGCAGCGGCAGCACCACGTAGATCAAGCGGTACAAGAGCAGGGCCGCGGCCAGCGGCGCGGCGCCCAGTTGGCCGGCGAACGCGGCCAGCAGCACCGCCTCGAACACCCCGACTCCGCCCGGTACGTGGCTGAGTACGCCGGCGGCCAGGGCGAGCAGGTAGACCAGCAGGAACGCCGCGAAGGGTGGGGTTTCCGGCAGCAACAGATAAAGGACGGTAGCGGCGGCGGCGACGTCGAGGGCGGTGATCAGCAGTTGCAGCAGCGACAGGCGCAGGCCTGGCAGGCGCAGGCTGCGGCGGCCGAGGCGGACCAGCAGGCTGTCGGGGGACGGCCGTTCTCCCGGCAGACGGTGCCGGGCCAGGAACGCCACCAGGCCGACAGCCAGCAACAGGACGGCGATCGCGATGACGGCGACCAGGGCGTGGGGCAGGTGCAGCGCCGACGCCGCATCGTCGAGGTCGCAGAGTGCGGCGAGTGCCGCCAGCACCGGCAGTGCGCAGCCCAGGGAAAGGCTGGCAAATAGCGTCATCCGGGCAATTTCGGCAGCGCCGATGCCATGCCGGGAATACAGTCGGTAGCGTACGGAGCCGCCGGAAAGCAGCGACAGGCCTACCGCATTGCCGATGGCGAAGGCGCTGAAACCGCCGGTGGCCAGGCTGCGCATGGGCAGCGTGACGCCAGCGAAGCGGCTGGCCGACCACTCGTAGCCGAGCAGGATGACGAAGCCGAGGGCGGTCGCGCTCAGGGCGCCGAGCAGCGCCGGCCTGGGCACGTCGGCGATGGCATCGTGGAGGGCGCCGGGATCGATCTCCCGTAGCAGGTGGTAGCAGGCCACCAGCGCCAGGCCGAACAGCAGCAAGGTGAAGACCAGGCCGATGGGCTGGCGGTAGGCGGTAATCCGATCGATCAGCCGGATGCGTTGTGGGGACGCGGGAGAGCTGGGTGGAGCGGGATGTTCTGGAACGGGAGCGTCGGTGCGCATCAGCCACCTCATGGGAATTTGCGCGACAGAGTATGGCCTCTCGGGCGAGTTCCCAAGTGGTCGCAGCAGATTTTTTCTGTGCGGGGCGGCGTCCTGTCACAGGGAGAAGACCGCCGGGTTTTGCAGGAGTTGCGTCGGCGAAGTGGCCGAAGGCCATTTGCTGGTATTCGTTCAGCGATGGTTCAGCTTGCCGTGGGCATAGTGGCGGCTTGCACTGTCCGACCATTTCCGAGGGGGGAAGGGTGACGATGATCCAGGCGGGCATTCATGTCGGCGCCGGAGTCGTGCTGGGCGTGGCCGCTGGATGGTGGCTGGGGGATTGGGAACAGTCGTTGCAGGTCAAGGATTCGGTGGCGCGGGTCGATTGCCTGTTGTACGGCGCCCTGCTGGTGGTGTTGCTCCGCCACGACGGTTGGTTGCGCCGCCTGGGCCTGTTGGGCCTGGGGCTGTTCTGCGGTTCCCTGCTGGTCTATTCGGTGAATCCGGCCAGCCTGTTCGCTGCGAAAGAGTCCTGGAGCCTTGCGCGGATCTCCATGCGGGCCTTCGGTCCGCTGGTGATGCTGGTCGTGGGGATGGCCTGCGCGCGCCTGGCACACGAGTTGCGCTGACGCAGGCGTTGCGCTCACGCCGGAGTCAGGTGACGCGATTCCTCGCGGTATTCCTTCAACCAGCGCAGCACTTCCACGGCCTCCCAGCGAGAGGGGTCGTACAACGCATAGATCTCGCCCTGGTAGCCGACCACATCGAGCGGCCGGTGGAAGCCGGCGCGCTGGAACAGCGCCTCGATCTCGGCGAAGCAGGTGTTGAAGTGCACGCGGGTGAACGGCGTCTTGCCGTCGGTGACCAGGCCGTCCATCTGCAGTTCGTCCACTGCCTGGCGGATGTCGTCGAGTCCCATCCGGTTCACGCTGCGCTTCAATTGTTCGACGTTCAGCATCTGTCTGTCCTTTCCGTATCCGTTACCGAGCATTCATCGAAGGCTGAGCTGGCTGTACGAATATACAGTTAAATGTGCGATGATGCGAGCGAACGGAGGGCGAGGCGATGCAGTGGAGCACGAGTGTCGGAATGCAAAAAGCCCCGGCGCTATCGCTAGTGCCGGGGCTTTTCGAATGTGGTTGCGGGAGCTGGATTTGAACCAACGACCTTCGGGTTATGAGCCCGACGAGCTACCAGACTGCTCCATCCCGCGTCTGTGTGGGCGCATTCTACGGACTCTCGTCGGGCTGTCAATCGATTTTTCGAAAAAAGTGTTTTTTCTTCAAATGCTTAGCGCTTGCCCAATGCTAGAATTCGGCGCTCCGGGGCAGGCCCGGCGGGGCTTGTAGCGAGATTCCGGTGCGGAAAATCATCCATATAGACTGCGACTGTTTCTACGCCGCCCTCGAGATGCGCGACGACCCCAGCCTGCGCGGCAAGGCGCTGGCGGTTGGCGGTTCGCCGGACAAGCGCGGAGTGGTCGCCACTTGCAGCTACGAGGCGCGAGCCTATGGCGTGCGCTCGGCGATGGCCATGCGCACGGCGCTCAAGCTGTGTCCCGATCTGCTGGTGGTGCGCCCTCGTTTCGATGTCTACCGGGCGGTGTCGAAGCAGATCCATGCGATCTTCCGCGATTATACCGATCTGATCGAGCCGCTTTCGCTGGACGAGGCCTACCTGGACGTCAGCGCTTCGCCGCATTTCGCCGGTAGCGCCACGCGGATTGCCCAGGACATCCGCCGCCGGGTGGCCGAGGAGCTGCACATCACCGTTTCGGCGGGCGTCGCGCCGAACAAGTTCCTGGCCAAGATCGCCAGCGACTGGCGCAAGCCGGACGGGCTGTTCGTGATTACCCCGGAGCAGGTCGACGGGTTCGTCGCCGAGTTGCCGGTGGCCAAGTTGCATGGCGTCGGCAAGGTCACGGCGGAGCGCCTGGCGCGGATGGGCATCCGCACCTGCGCCGACCTGCGCCAGGGCAGCAAGCTGAGCCTGGTGCGCGAGTTCGGCAGCTTCGGCGAACGCCTGTGGGGACTGGCCCATGGTATCGACGAGCGACCGGTGGAAGTCGACAGCCGGCGCCAGTCGGTGAGCGTCGAATGTACCTTCGATCGCGACCTGCCGGACCTGGCGGCTTGCCTGGAGGAACTGCCGACCCTGCTCGAGGAGCTGGACGGACGCCTGCAACGCCTGGATGGCAGTTATCGGCCGGACAAGCCGTTCGTGAAACTGAAGTTTCACGATTTCACCCAGACCACGGTGGAACAGTCCGGCGCCGGGCGCGACCTGGAGAGCTACCGGCAATTGCTCGGCCAGGCCTTTGCCCGTGGCAATCGTCCGGTGCGCCTGATCGGCGTCGGCGTGCGCCTGCTCGACCTGCAGGGCGCCCACGAACAACTCAGGTTGTTCTGATGCTCCTCATGGCCTCAACGAAGTCGCGAGGTTCCGCGGCGACGGCTCTTCCCCTACCGGCAAGGCGCTGAAACGGCCGAGATCCTGCAGCAGTTCCAGGCGTGCTGCACGGAGCGGGCCGCGTATGGCTTCCTGTTGTTCCACGTCGAGCGGGCGGTCGTCGCCATCGCTCACCGGACCGTGGTGACGGTCCGCGCCACGCAGTGGGAAGCTCACCTTGAAGCCTTCGCCCAGGTAGGCGATGCGCGTGGTATCGGCGCTCACCGCATAGTCGCGATGGTAGTCCGCTGCGAGCAGGTCCTGTCCCAGCGAGTAGTCGCGGGGCGGATTGCGTACGCCCAGCAGCGGCAGGAGCGTTGCGGGCAGGTCGATGTGGCTGGTGATGCCGCGGACGGCACGGGGCGCCTGTCCGGGAATGCTCAGCACGGCGACGGTGCCGGTCTGGTAGCGATTGAACTCGGTATTGTGGCCCCAGCGCGAGCGTTCCATGAACTCTTCCCCATGGTCGCCGAGCACCACTACCGCGGTGTTTTCCAGCAGGTGCTGGTTTTCCAGGTGCTGCAGCAGGCGGCCGATCTGTGTATCGACTTCGCGCACGGCATTCAGGTAGCGGTTCTTGATCAGCGGCATCTGCGCCTGGAAATCGGTGGTCAGGTAGTTGAAGTTGACCAGATAGGGGCGGATTTTCGCGGTCTCGTCGCGGAAGCTGTAGTTGGCGTGGCTCGACTCGAGGAACAGGCAGGCGAAGAACGGCCGGTCGGGTAGTCGGCGATCGACGAAGCGCAGCAGGTCGTCGGTGTTCCGGGCGTCGCGCTGCCAGGCAGGCTCCGGGCTATCCAGCACGTGCAGGTCCTGGGGGCGCAGGTTGACGAACACGCTGCGGTCGAAGGGCGGATAGCTGAAACGTTGCGCGGCATTGATCCGGAACTGGTAGTTCTGCTGCCTGAGTACCTCCATGAGCACCGGCGGCTGGCCGGCCTTCAGCACGGCGTCCCAGTAGCCGCCGTGCAGCCCGTAGAACATGCCGAAGACGCCCATCTGGGTCAGGTTGCCGCTGCTGTAGTGGTTGTCCAGGCGGATCGCCCGGTTGGAGAAGTCCCACAGCCTGGGCATGTAGCGCGGATCGAGCATGTCCCCGCGGAGCGACTCGGCGACGATCCAGACGATGTTCAATGGGTGCGCCGGGGCGCTGATCTCCAGCGGCCGGAGCGGATAGTGCAGGTCGCTCTGCTGCTGGAGCAGCTCGCGCTGGGTGGGCGTCGGCTGGATGCCCAGGCTTCGCGCCAGGCTGCGGACGGTCAATGGCAGGTACAGCGGATAGCGTTCGCTGGCCAGCAGGATCGGCCGGTAGTCGCGCAGGGAGCTGAACGCATAGGCCAGGCGTTCGCCCAGGGCCAGGCAGAGGAAGGCCGCCAACAGGTAGCGCCAGGCGCGCCGAGGGAGCGCGGGAAGGCGTTCGCGGCTGACCTGGCAGGCGCTGTACAGCAGCACCTGCAGACAGAGCAGGGCCAGGGCCGCCAGGCTTGCGCTGAGCAGGGTGCCGTCGCCGCTGCCGAGGCTGGAGAGGCCGCCGGGCGAGACCAGCAGGCCGATGCTGAAACCGTTGAGGTGGAATCCGTACAGGTCGTAGAGGGTGCGGTCGGCGTAGAGCAGTATCTGTACCGCCGCGCTGCCGACGATGGCCAGCACGCCTGCCAGCCACGGACTGAGGCGCACGGGAAGGCGGTCATGGAAATGCAGGAGCAGTCGGCAGGCGAGGTACACCGGGACTATATAAAGGAAGGCGTAGCTCAGGCTGGCAGCGACGCTCCAGAGCGGCAGCCAGGCGTCGTCGAAGACGATCCCGTCCTGCAGGCGCAGCACCTGCCAGAGCACCACCAGCCACGACAACAGAAAGAAGCGGTTGAGTGTCTCGGTGCTGGGTGGGGCGAACATCAAGCGTCTCCGGGCGAGGATGCGGAAGCCTAGGGACGTGGTGGTCAAGCGGGAATGAAATGGATGTCAAAAAAATGTAAACGGGCGGCGCCGGGTAGCGCCGCTTCAGGCTTCAGTCGTGCTCGGGGACCAGGCGCAGCGGCTTGCCTTCGGCCGGCCACAGGCGCAGCTCGTCGGACGGCGAAATGTCCCAGTGCTGGACGCTCTGCAGCAGGGCCAGGAAGCGCCGTTCCTGCTCCATGATCTCCGCCGCGCACAGGCGGCGGGTGCTGCCGATGGCGCCGAACTGAAGGAGGTCGTCCTGCAAGGTGTAGCTGGCGAACCAGTGGTTGCAGCCGCCGTTGCCGAAGGCACGGCCCTGGCCGTCGAAGGTCAGGCTGATGTGGCTGTAGTCCATCGTCGGTTGTGCGCCGACCCAGTCGACCTGGTAGGCCTGCTCGGTTTCCAGGGTGGTCTCCTGGCTGGCGCAACCGCCCAGGACCAGGGCGGCGGAGGCGAAGAGGGCGAGAGAGGGTTTCATGGCGTTTCCTTTGCGCATTTCGTACGGGCGATAGTTCACAGACCGTCGGTCGGACGGAGCGTTCGCCCTACTGGCATTTCGGGCACAGGTGCTTGCCTTCGCGGCTGCTCCAGCCCAGTTCGTGAATGCGCTCTTCGGCGGCCGGCGCCAGGGCCTTGCGACCGAGACTGGCGTCCACGGCGAACTCGAAGTCGAGACGAGCCTGGCACTGGTCGCAGTCGACCTGCCAGGTATGGATCGCCAGTTCGCGGAATGCCGGGCCGCGGGCGACCGCCAGCCACTGGCCGGGTGGGTTGATCAGGTGGCGAACCTTTTCCACGGTCAGGCGCATGCTCAGGGTCTTGCTGCCCTTGAGGCTGACCAGCAGCGCGTCGTCGGCCTTGATCGAGCCGCCGGTGCCGGTGACCTGGTAGCGCCCCGGGGAGAGCGCGCGGCATTCGTTGAGGGTGTATTGCGGGTTGAGCAGGGTGTAACGGAAATCGTGTTCAGCCATGGAGCCTCCAATCAGCCGCGCATGCTACCACGCCATCAGGCCCGGACCCGATTGCGCGGCGTCCCGTCCTGCCAGGCGGCGATGTTGTCCAGGGTGGTGTCGGCGATCGCCGCCAGCGCCTCGCGGGTAAGGAAGGCCTGGTGGGCGGTCACCACCACGTTGGGGAAGCTCAGCAGGCGTGCCAGCACGTCATCCTGCAGGGGCTGGTCGGAGCGATCCTCGAAGAAGATATCCGCTTCCTCTTCATAGACGTCCAGGCCGAGGTAGCCCAGTTGTCCGCTCTTCAGCGCCTCGATCAGCGCCGCGGCGTTCACCAGGGCGCCACGGCCGGTATTGATCAGCATCGCGCCGGGTTTCATCGTCGCCAGGCGCTGCGCGTCGATGAGGTGGCGGGTGTCGGCGGTCAGCGGGCAATGCAGGCTGACGATGTCGGACTCGGCGAGCAGGGCGTCGAGCGCCAGGTAGCGGCCGCCGAGCGCTTGGATGCGCGGATTGGGATAGGGATCGTAGGCCAGCAGCTCGCAGCCGAAGCCGGCCATGATGCGGGCGAAGGTCTCGCCGATCTGTCCGGTGCCGATCACTCCGACGCGTTTGCCGTGGAGGTCGAAGCCGGTCAGCCCATGCAGCGAGAAATCGCCCTCGCGGGTCCGGTTGTAGGCGCGGTGCAGGCGCCGGTTGAGCGTCAGGATCAGGCCGACCGCGTGCTCGGCGACAGCGTGCGGCGAATAGGCCGGGACGTGCACCACCGGCAGGCCGAGCGCTTCGGCGGCGGCCAGGTCGACGTGGTTGTAGCCGGCCGAGCGCAGGGCGACCAGGCGCGTGCCGCCGGCGGCCAGGCGTTCCAGCACCGGCCGCGAGAGGTCGTCGTTGACGAAGGCGCAGACTACTTCGAAGCCCTGGGCGAGGACCGCCGTGTCCGCCTGCAGGTGGGCCTGCTGGAAGTGCAGTTCGAAGCCGTGCCGGTGGTTGCTGGCCTGGAAGCTCTCGCTGTCGTAGGCCTGGCTGCTGAAGAACAGGATGCGCATGGTCAGAGTTCGCTGGAGTCGAGGCTGGTGGAAGACAGGTGGGTGGTGGCCGAGGCAGTGTCGGCCAGGGCCTCGATGGCCTTGTCCAGCTCGTCCAGGGCCGCGGCCGCCGCCGGATCGTTCTGCTTGAGCAGGGTTTCGCTGGTCTGGCAGGCCGCGCGCAACTGCGGCACGCCACAGTAGCGGGTGGCGCCATGCAGCCGGTGGACCCTCTCGAGCAAAGCGGTGCGGTCGTCGTTGTCGCGGGCCTGGCGAATCGCCTGGCGGTCCGCCGCCAGCGAGGCCAGCAGCATCGCCAGCATGTCGGCGGCGAGGTCGGCCTTGCCGGCGGCCAGGCGCAGCCCTTCCTCGGGGTCGAGCACGCTCAACTGGCCGAGCTGCGGCGCACGGCTCATGCTGGCCAGCGACTGGCCCAGGCTCAGTCCCGTCCACTTCAGCACTACCTGGGCCAATTGCTGTTCGTCGATCGGCTTGGTCAGGTAGTCGTCCATGCCGGCCTGCAGCAATGCGCGCTTCTCGTTGGAAAGCGCATGTGCGGTGAGCGCGATCACCGGCACCGGGCTGACTTCCCGCTCGGCCTCCCAGCGGCGGATCGCCTCGGTGGCCTGGCGGCCGTCCATGCCGGGCATCTGCACGTCCATGAAGACCAGGTCGAAGCGCTCGCGCTGCACCACCTCGAGGGCCGCGTAGCCGCTGTCCACCGCGGTGACCTGGGCGCCGAGGTCGCTGAGCAGGGTCTGCACCAGCAGCAGGTTGGCCGGGTTGTCGTCGACGCAGAGCAGCCGTGGCGGCCGTCCGGAAACCATGGCGTGGGGCTTGTCGCTGCGCGTCGGGCGGACCTGCAGCAACTCCTGCAGCTTGCGTTGCAGCTTGCGGGTGCAGGCGGGCTTGGCCTCGACCTGTTCGTCGGGCAGGGTCGCGTGGTATTGCGCCTGCTCGGTGGTCGGGCAGAGCACCAGGGTCTTGCAGCCGAGCCGTTCGAATTCCCAGAACGACTGGCTCAGCTCTTCCGGCGGATGGATCGCGGCCGAGACGCCGAGCACCGCCAGGCTGATCGGCAACTGGTCGGGCGGCGGGTTGCGCAGGCTTTCCTGGAGGCTGTCGAGGTCGGCGAATTCGCTCACTTCCAGGCCGAAGTCGGTGAGCTGGTGGTGCAGCGAGCGGCGCGTCAGCTCCTGCGGTTCGAGCAGCGCCACGCGCTGGCCCGCGGCCCAGGAGGCGCCTGGCTCCTCGTTGTCGTCGCGACTTTTCGGCAGACTCAGGCTGATCCAGAATTCGGCACCTTCCCCAGGCGTACTGTCGACGCCGATCTCGCCGCCCATCTGCTCGATCAGGCGCTTGGAGATCACCAGGCCTAGGCCGGTGCCACCGGCTTGCCGCGACAGTGAGTTGTCGGCCTGGCTGAAGGCCTTGAACAAGGCTTGCTGGTCCTCCTCGGAGAGGCCGATACCGGTGTCCTGGACGCTGATCCGCAACTGCGCGCGGTCGTCGCTTTCGTCCTCGAGCATGGCGCGTACGGCGACGGTGCCGCCCTGGGTGAACTTGATGGCGTTGCCGACCAGGTTGGTGAGGATCTGCTTCAGCCGCTGCGGGTCGCCCTGCAATTGGATCGGGGTATCCCGGTAGACCAGGCTGACCAGTTCCAGTTGCTTCTCGTGGGCGGCCGGAGCCAGCATGGTCAGGGCGTCCTGGATCAGGTCGCGGAGATTGAAAGGGAGGTTTTCCAGAACCAGCTTGCCGGCCTCGATCTTCGAGAAATCGAGGATCTCGTTGATGATCCCCAGCAGGCTTTCCGCCGATTTCTGGATGGTCGTGAGGTAGTCCTGCTGGCGCGGGCTGAGCTCGCTCTTCTGCAGCAGGTTGGTGAAACCGAGGATGCCGTTGAGCGGGGTGCGGATCTCGTGGCTCATGTTGGCGAGGAACTCGGACTTGATCCTGCTCGCCTCCAGGGCCTCCTTGCGCGCCAGGTCCAGCTCGATGTTCTGGATCTCGATGGTTTCCAGGTTCTGGCGTACGTCCTCGGTGGCCTGGTCGATGTTGTGCTGCATTTCCTCCTGGGCGCTCTGCAGCGTTTCCGCCATGCGGTTGATGCCGGAGGCCAGTTCGTCCAGCTCGTTGCTGCCCATCGGTGGCAGGCGGGTTTCCATGCGGCCTTCCTTGAGCTGGGCGACGCCCTGGCTGATCAGTTCCAGCGGCGCGTTGATCGCGCGGCTCATGCGCAGGGCGAGGAGGGCGGTGACGCCGAGGCCGGCTGCGATCAGCAAGAGGCTGGTGAACAGGCTGCGATATCCGCGCAGCAGAGTCCCATGGTGCGACAGTTCCAGTTCGACCCAGCCGAGTACGCGCTCGTCGTCAGGCTCGGTGGCGCCGGACAGGCTGTGGTGGCGGCCAAGAACCGGTAGCAGGAAGTGCGTGGTGTCCAGTTCGGTGGACATGCTCAGATGGCTGGCGTCGCCGGCCGGGGCGACGGTGAGCATGCTTGGCCCGGCATGGGCGAGGCGTTCCTGGCGGGCGTCGAGGAAGGTCACCGCGCGCACGTCCGGTTGGTCCAGCGCCTCGTTGGCGATGCGGTTGAGCACGGCGGTATCCTTTCGCGCCAGCGCGGTGGCGGCCAGCGGCGCCAGTTGTTCGGCGATCAGTTGCCCGCGCTCGATCAACTGGGCGCGCATGTCGGACAGCTGGACCCAGGTGAAGTAACCGCCAAGCACCATCGCCAGCAGGCTGGTGGGGAGCAGGGTGAGCAGCAGTACGCGCCCCTTGATGCCGAGATCCTTGAACACACGTCTCTCCGTCGAGCCAGATCGGGATGGCCGACGCTCCCCGGCCATACGTTTACCCCGCGCAGTTTAGCGGGTCGCGGAAGGGGAATCTGCACCGATGTGCGCAGCCCGGCGGATTCGGCTTGCGACGAAGCGGAAAGATCGTGAATACTGGCACGATTGCTAATCAATCTTATTTGGCTGCCATGCTCCCATCCCTGACGCCCGACCCCCGACTGCTGGCCATCGAGGACGATCCGACACTGGGCGCACATCTGTTCCAGCACCTCAATGGCAGCGGTTTCGAGGTGACCTGGTGCCGAGACGGGGAAGAGGGGTTGGCGGCTGCGCGCAGCGGCGCCTATGACCTGATCCTGATGGACATCATGCTGCCGGGGCGCGATGGCCTCGAGATTCTTCGCCAACTCCGCCAGGAGCAGGCGCTGCCGGTGATCCTGATGTCGGCCCTGGGCGCCGAGCAGGACCGCATCGCCGGGTTCAGCCAGGGCGCCGACGATTATCTGCCGAAGCCTTTCAGCCTGGCCGAGCTGCGGGTACGCATCGATGCCATCCTGCGTCGGATCGCCCTGGAGCGGGGGGGCGCGCCGGGCCGCTGCGCCGAACCGCTGGCGCGGCCCTCGCTGCAGTTCTCCGCCGATGTCTGCGATGTCAGCCTTGGCGAGCGGTTCGCCGGCCTGACGCCGACCGAATACCGCCTGCTGGAAACCTTCCTCGCCGCGGAAGGAGAGACCCTGACCAAGGCCTTCCTTTACCAGCATGTCCTGCACCGCGGTCATACCCAGCATGATCGCAGCCTGGACATGCACGTCAGTCACCTGCGGCGCAAGCTGCAACGCCTCGGTTACGCCGGTCACCAGTTGCATACCGTCTGGGGCAAGGGTTACGTCCTGACACCGGCGCCATGATGCCCAACCGCCATTCGCTGTTCTGGCGCCTGGCCCTGGTGCTGGTGGCGTTCTTCCTGCTATCGGTATGGCTGTCCTGGACCTGGGGACGCAGTGCCGAACTGAAGGGTTACTACCTGTCCGCCGAAGCCCGCTCCGCCTTGGCGGATTATGCGCGGCGAGCCGAGCGTGCCTGGCTCGACGATGGCCGCGAGGGCATCGACCGTTGGCTGGCCGAGCCGCGCCAGCAGGCGCTGGACTGGGTGGTCGTGCTCGACGGACGGCTGCAATCGCTGGGCAGTCGTCCGCTCACCACGGAGGAAGCCGAACGCCTGACTTTCCTGCGGGGCGTCGACTGGCCGATGAGCTCCCGTTCGTTGTCGCGGCCGTTCATCAGCCTGCGCTTCCCCGAACATCCGGAGCAAGGCCGGGTGGTCCTGCGTCTTCCCGCCGAGTTCGTCCCTCCCGGTTTGTCGCCGGCCAAGCGCCTGGTCACCCATGGCCTGGTGCCGGCCGGGCTGGCCCTGCTGCTGGGAGTGTTGCTGTATCGGCGCTGGATAGTGCCGCTGGGACGCCTGCGAGCGCAGGCCAATGCCCTGCGCGGCAACGACCTGACGGCGCGTACGCAGGCAGAGATCAGCCGGCGCAGCGACGAGCTGGGCGATCTGGGGCGGGCGTTCGACCATATGGCCGAGCGACTCGACGAGCACATGGTGTTGCAGCGCCAACTGCTCCGCGATCTCTCCCACGAGCTGCGCACGCCGCTGGCGCGCCTGCAGGTGGCGGCAGAGGGCACGCTGCCCGCGCAGCTCCTGCGCGAGCGCCTGGAGCAGGAGGTACAGGGCATGCAGCAACTGGTGGACAACACCCTGGAGCTGGCCTGGATGGACACCGAACGCCCGGTATTGGCGCTGGAGGACATTTCCATCCCGGCGTTATGGGACCTGCTGGTGGAGAACGCACGCTTCGAAAGCGGCTGGGCCGCCGAGCGGTTCCGCAGCGATCTGCCCGAGGATTGTGTCGTGCGTGGCAACCTCAATGCACTTGCCCAGGCCCTGGAGAACCTGCTGCGCAACGCCATCCGGCATTCGCCGGAGGGCGGCGTGATCCGCCTGCATGGTCGGCGCGAAGGAAGTTGCTGGTGGCTTTGCCTGGAAGACCAGGGCGAGGGTGTGGCCGAGCACCAGTTGGAGACCATCTTCCGCCCGTTCACCCGACTGTCTTCGGCACGTACCGGCAAGGGCTTCGGCCTGGGACTGAGCATTGCCCGTCGCGCCGTGGTGCTCCAGGGCGGCCGCCTATGGGCGGAAGCCGCCGATCCGGGGCTGCGCCTGTGCCTGGTGCTGCCTTCTGCCTAGCGAGGCGCAGGTGCCTTTACATTTTACCTAGATGTAAATGATCTTTACTCTCCTTTGTGAATGATTATCATCCATGCCGATCTCCTCGGCCGGCCTTGTTCCGGGTCTGCGCCCTGTCCTACCCGTGCCGAGACGTCACCCGCGCAACGCCGGCGACCCAGGCTTCAGAAAAAACGTCAACGTATCCCTCGTGGCTCGCCTGCTACCCGTTTTCCCTCGACAGGAGTAGTCACGCATGTACCCCCAATTCCGTCGCGGCCATCTCGCCGCTGCCGTCCTTTTCGCTTCATCGAGCCTGCTGGGCGGGCAGGCCCTGGCCGAGGACGAGCGCCTGGAAGAACTGGACGAACGCGCCGAATCGGTGGTCCAGCTGGGTGACGAGGTGGTGCTGGGCACCGCCGAACAGGAGCTCAAGCAGGCACCGGGGGTATCCATCATCACCGCCGAGGACATCAGGAAGCGCCCGCCGGTGAACGATCTCTCCGAGATCATCCGCACCATGCCCGGGGTCAACCTCACCGGCAACAGTTCCAGCGGCCAGCGCGGCAACAACCGGCAGATCGACATCCGCGGCATGG
>NZ_KV812632.1:87101-224504 GCF_001813485.1 Pseudomonas sp. HMSC067G02 | reverse complement strand
TCGACGGCAAGCCGGTCAGCTCGCGCAACTCGGTACGCTACGGCTGGCGTGGCGAACGCGACACCCGCGGCGACAGCAACTGGGTGCCGCCGGAGGAGGTCGAGCGCATCGAGGTCCTCCGTGGGCCCGCGGCGGCACGCTACGGTTCCGGCGCGGCGGGCGGGGTAGTCAACATCATCACCAAGCGCCCGACCGATCGTTTGCGTGGCTCCATGACGGTGTTCACCAACATTCCGGAAAGCTCCAAGGATGGCGCCACGCGCCGCGCCAACTTCAGCCTCAGCGGGCCGCTGACCGAAGCCTTGAGCTTCCGCGCGTACGGCAGCGCGAACAAGACCGATTCGGACGATACCGACATCAACCTCGGACATACCGTCAACCCGAGCCGTACCGTGGCCGGACGCGAAGGGGTACGCAATCGCGATCTCAGCGGGATGCTGTCGTGGCAGGTGACCCCCGACCAGGTCGTCGATTTCGAAGCGGGCTTCAGCCGACAGGGCAACATCTATGCCGGCGATACCCAGAACAACAACGGCACCGCCAATACCCAGGGACTCGCCGACGACGGTGCGGAGACCAACCGCATGTATCGCGAGAACTACGCCATCACCCACAACGGGACCTGGTCGTTCGGTACTTCCAGGTTCGTCGCCCAGTACGACTCCACCCGCAACAACCGTCTGGAGGAGGGGCTGGCCGGTTCCGTCGAGGGGCAGATCGGCGCCGACCGTTCGTTCAGCACCAGCAAGCTGGAGAACTATCGCCTCAGCGGCGAACTCAACCTTCCGTTGCATGCGTTGTTCGAGCAGGTGCTGACGGTGGGCGCGGAGTGGAACAAGGAAACCCTCAACGACCCGTCCTCGCTCAAGCAGGGCTTCGTGGGAAGCGATAGCTTGCCGGGGACCCCCGCGGCCGGCTCGCGAAGCCCGAAAAGCAAGGCGGAGATCCGGGCGCTG
The DNA here is from genome assembly GCF_001813485.1 of Pseudomonas sp. HMSC067G02. NCBI lineage: Bacteria > Pseudomonadati > Pseudomonadota > Gammaproteobacteria > Pseudomonadales > Pseudomonadaceae > Pseudomonas > Pseudomonas sp. HMSC067G02. The sequence goes on along the minus strand of NZ_KV812632.1, from coordinate 223,548 downwards.
TACGTGGAGGACAATATCGAACTGCGCCCCGGCACCATGCTCACTCCCGGGCTGCGCCTGGACGATCACAGCGACTTCGGCCTGAACTGGAGCCCGAGCCTGAACGCTTCCCAGACGCTCGGCGAATACTTCACGGTCAAGGCCGGTATCGCACGGGCCTTCAAGGCGCCCAACCTGTACCAGAGCAACCCGAACTACCTGCTCTATACCCGTGGCAACGGCTGCCCGATCCAGACCAGCAGCGGCGGCTGCTACCTGGTCGGCAACGAGAACCTGGACGCCGAGACCAGCGTCAACAAGGAACTGGGCATCGAGTTCCGGCGCGATGGCTGGGTCGCCGGGCTCACCTACTTCCGCAACGACTACAAGAACAAGATCGTCGCGCCGCTGGATGTCATGGGACAGACCGGGACCGGTAACAACATCCTGCAATGGAGCAACGCGAAGAAGGCGGTGGTCGAAGGCCTGGAAGGCAACCTGCTGGTCCCCCTGCACGAGGACCTGAGCTGGAGCACCAACCTGACCTATATGCTGCAATCCAAGGACAAGGACACCGGCAACCCGCTTTCGGTGATCCCCGAGTACACCCTGAACTCGACCCTGGACTGGCAGGCCAGCGAGCGTCTTTCCACCCAACTGACCAGCACCATCTACGGCCGCCAGGAGCCGCCGAAGCATGGCACCAGCCGCAACACGCCGGTGGTCTCGCGAAAAGAGGTGGGTACCTATGGCATCTGGGGCGTCAGCGCCGGCTACACCTTCAGCGAGAACCTGAGCGTACGGGGCGGGGTAAGCAACCTCTTCGACAAGCGCCTGTACCGCCAGGGCAACTCCTTCGACGCCGGCGCGGCAACCTACAACGAGCCGGGTCGCGCCTACTACGTTTCGATGACCACCTCGTTCTGATCGCCGCGGCCAACGTGCTTTCACCGGCAGGCGCAACGCCTGTCGGACCTTTCTTTGGCGTTGGTCAGGCATCGGCTGTCCAACGCCAGGTTTTCTCTTCGGACGCCTCTGGTCATCGCATCGCATGCCGTTTCGGGCGGTCTTTCGGCTGAATCGGCATGCATGACCGGATATTGCGGTGCTAGGGTCCGGCCCCAGTTTCCCGGTATCATGCTCAGCCTTTACCGTCAGTGCCGAACGAGTGCCTCCATGACCGTGCAGTACCCGACTATCGCCGACTGCGTTGGCAATACCCCTCTGGTGCGTCTGCAGCGCCTTCCCGGGGAAACCTCCAATACCCTGCTGGTGAAGCTCGAAGGCAACAACCCCGCGGGATCGGTGAAGGACCGCCCGGCCCTGTCGATGATCAGCCGTGCCGAACTGCGCGGCGACATCCGCCCCGGCGATACGGTGATCGAGGCTACTTCCGGCAACACCGGCATCGCCCTGGCCATGGCGGCGGCGATCAAGGGTTACAAGATGATCCTGATCATGCCGGACAACTCCACGGCTGAACGCAAGGCGGCGATGACCGCCTATGGCGCCGAGCTTATTCTGGTCAGCAAGGAAGAGGGCATGGAGGGCGCGCGCGATCTGGCCGACAAGCTGCAGCGCGAAGGCCGCGGCAAGGTCCTCGACCAGTTCGCCAATGGCGACAACCCGGAAGCCCATTACCACAGCACCGGCCCGGAAATCTGGCAGCAGACCGGCGGCAGCATCACCCATTTCGTCAGCTCCATGGGCACCACCGGGACCATCATGGGCGTCTCGCGCTACCTCAAGGAGCAGAACCCGGCGGTGCAGATCGTCGGCCTGCAACCCATGGAGGGCTCGGCCATCCCGGGAATCCGACGCTGGCCGCAGGAATACCTGCCGAAGATCTATGACGCCAGTCGCGTCGACCGGGTCGTCGACATGCACCAGGACGAAGCCGAGGACATCATGCGCCGGCTGGCCCGCGAGGAAGGCATCTTCTGCGGCGTGTCCTCCGGCGGGGCGGTGGCGGCGATGCTGCGCCTGTCCCGCGAACTGGAGAATGCCGTGCTGGTGGCGATCATCTGCGACCGCGGCGACCGCTACCTGTCTTCCGGCGTCTATGACCCGCGCTGAGCATGTCCATGGCCAGAAATAAGGGCGGGCTGCGCTTCCAGCCCAGCGGTGGTGCGCGCGGTCCCGCGATACCGGTAGGCAAGAAGCAGCGCCTGACCATCGAGCGCCTGGCCCATGACGGCCGAGGTATCGCCCACGAGGCGGGGATGACCTGGTTCGTCAGCGGTGGGCTGCCTGGCGAGGAACTTGAGGCCCGGGTGCTGGGCGCGCGAAGCAAGGTGGTCGACGCGCGCAGCGAGCGCCTGTTCAGCAGTAGCGACCTGCGTCGCCGCGAGCCCTGCACTGTAGCGGGTCGCTGCGGCGGCTGCACCCTGCAGCACCTGGAACACGGCGAGCAGTTGGCCCTGAAGCAGCGTACCTTGCAGGAGCAGTTGCAGCGTTTCGCCGGGATCGAGCCGGAAGAATGGGCCGCCCCCCTGGTCGGGCCCGAATTCGGCTATCGGCGCCGCGCTCGGATCGCCGTGCGTTGGGATGCCAGGGCGCGGCGTCTGGATGTCGGCTTCCGTGCCTCGGCCAGCCAGGAGATCGTCGCCTTCGATGAGTGCCTGGTCCTGGTGCCGCCTTTGCAAACGATTGCCCGTGCCCTGCCTGCTCTTCTGCAGGACTTCCGCAAGCCGGAAAGCATCGGTCACGTGGAGCTCTTCCATGGCACGGCCAGTGCATTGCTGTTGCGGCATACGACTGCCCTGGTCGACGAGGATCGCCAGCGCCTGGCCGCTTTCTGTTCCGCACACCAGACCCAACTCTGGCTGCAAGGTGCGGAACAGCCCTTGCCGGTGGAGCCGGCTGCCGAACTGGGCTACTCCTTGGGTGACTGGCAACTGACTCTGGCGTACCGACCCGGAGACTTCGTCCAGGTCAATGCGCCGGTGAACGAGTCGATGATCCGCCAGGCCCTTGACTGGCTGGCGCCGACCGCCGACGAGCGGGTCCTCGACCTGTTCTGCGGGCTGGGCAATTTCTCCCTGCCGCTGGCGCGCCGGGTGGCGCGGGTAGTCGGGGTGGAGGGCGTGGCGGCGATGGTCGAGCGGGCAGGCGCCAACGCGCTGGCCAATGGCCTTGGCAACGCGCACTTTTTCCAGGCCGACCTGTCCAAAGCGCTTGCCGAAGCGCCCTGGGCGGAGCAAGGTTTTACCGCTGTGCTGCTCGATCCGCCGCGCGACGGCGCGTTCGAGGCGGTACGCGAAATGAGTTCTCTGGGTGCCCGGAGGGTAGTCTATGTATCCTGCAATCCGGCGACCCTGGCGCGCGATGCTGGCGAAATGGCCAGGCAGGGCTATCGTCTGAAGCGCGCCGGAATCCTCGATATGTTTCCGCAGACCGCACATGTCGAGGCCATGGCTTTGTTCGAGGCAGGCTAGGATGCCTGCGTAATCCGACCAGCCCGTTCGAAGGCTGGCGCAGTCATCGGTGGGCTACGCGCACCGTGGTAAAGGGTAGGCAAGATGGTACAGGTGAGAGCGCACCAGCCGGTCAACACCGACGGCAGTATCAACCTCGAGGCCTGGCTGGACCACGTCCAGAACCTCGTCCCCGGGCTCGATCGTCAGGGCTTGCTGGAGGCTTGCGAGTTCGCTCGCGAATCCGAGCAGCGAGCGATCGCCGCACAGAACTCCTGGGCAGAAGGCACGTCCAGCTTCCAGACCGGACTGGAAATCGCCGAGATCCTCGCGGACCTCAAGCTGGATCAGGAGTCCCTGGTCGCCGCGGTCATCTATCGAGGCGTGCGGGAAGGCAAGATCACCCTGGAAGCGGTCAACAAGCATTTCGGGCCGGTGGTGGCCAAGCTGATCGAGGGCGTGCTGCGTATGGCCGCGATCAGCGCCAGCCTCAATCCGCGCCATTCCATGGTGCTGGGTACCCAGGCGCAGGTGGAGAACCTGCGCAAGATGCTGGTGGCGATGGTCGACGACGTTCGCGTCGCCCTGATCAAGCTGGCCGAGCGCACCTGCGCCATTCGCGCGGTGAAGAACGCCGACGAGGAAAAGCGCCACCGCGTCGCCCGGGAAGTCTTCGATATCTACGCGCCGCTGGCCCACCGCCTGGGCATCGGGCATATCAAGTGGGAGCTGGAGGACCTGTCCTTCCGTTACCTCGAGCCCGACCAGTACAAGCAGATCGCCAAGCTGCTGCACGAGCGCCGGCTGGATCGCGAGCAGTACATCGCCAACGTGATGAGCCAGTTGAAGGAAGCTCTCGCGGCCACCGGCGTACAGGCCGATCTCAGCGGACGGGCGAAACACATCTATTCGATCTGGCGCAAGATGCAGCGCAAGGGCCTGGACTTCAGCCAGATCTACGACGTTCGCGCCGTGCGCGTGCTCGTTCCGGAGATGCGCGACTGCTACACCGCGCTGGGCATCGTGCATACCCTCTGGCGGCACATTCCCAAGGAATTCGACGACTACATCGCCAACCCCAAGGAAAACGGCTATCGCTCGCTGCACACCGCAGTGATCGGCCCCGAGGGGAAGGTGCTGGAAGTACAGATCCGTACCCACTCCATGCACGAAGAGGCGGAACTCGGGGTCTGCGCGCACTGGCGCTACAAGGGGACCGACGTCAAGGCCAGCTCCAACCATTACGAGGAAAAGATCTCCTGGCTGCGCCAGGTGCTCGAATGGCACGAGGAACTGGGCGACATCGGTGGCCTGGCGGAGCAACTACGGGTCGATATCGAGCCGGACAGGGTCTACGTCTTCACTCCCGACGGCCACGCCATCGACCTGCCCAAGGGCGCGACCCCGCTGGATTTCGCCTATCGGGTCCACACTGAGGTCGGGCACAACTGCCGCGGGGCGAAGATCAACGGACGCATCGTGCCGTTGAACTACAGCCTGCAGACCGGCGAGCAGGTCGAGATCATCACCGGCAAGCACAGCGGTCCGAGCCGTGACTGGCTGAACAGCAACCTGGGCTACGTCACCACCTCCCGGGCGCGGGCGAAGATCGTCCACTGGTTCAAGCTGCAGGCGCGGGACCAGAACGTCGCTGCCGGCAAGGCCCTGATCGAACGCGAACTGTCGCGCCTGGCGCTGCCGCCGGTGGATTTCGACCGGCTGGCGGAGAAGGCCAACGTGCGTACCGCCGAGGATATGTTCGCCGCTCTCGGCGCCGGCGACCTGCGCTTGGCGCACCTGGTCAACTATGCCCAGCAACTGGTCGAGCCGGACCGCGACAGCGAGCAACTCGAACTGATCCCGCGCAAGCCGAGCAAGATCGGCCACGGCAAGCGCGGCGACGTGCAGATCCAGGGCGTCGGCAACCTCCTGACGCAGATGGCCGGCTGCTGCCAGCCGCTGCCGGGAGATCCCATCGTCGGCTACATCACGCTGGGCCGTGGGGTCACCATCCACCGCCAGGATTGCGCCACCGCGCTGCAACTGGCGGGACGCGAACCGGAGCGGATGATCCAGGTCAGCTGGGGGCCGGAGCCGGTTCGCACCTATCCGGTGGATATCGCGATCCGTGCCTATGATCGTTCCGGCCTGTTGCGCGACGTGTCCCAGGTGCTGCTCAATGAGCGGATCAACGTTCTGGCGGTGAATACCCGTTCGAACAAGGAAGACAACACCGCGACCATGCAACTGACCATCGAGATTCCCGGTCTGGACGCTCTTGGACGCCTGCTGGCGCGCGTTTCGCAACTGCCCAACATCATCGAGGCGCGGCGCAACCGTACGCCTTGAGGCGAGGCGGAAACAGGCCACGGGCGCTCGCAGGCTGCCCGTGGCCTTTTCGTTTCCGGAAAGGGCAGAATGCCCGGACCGTTCACTGAAGACCCGAGATACCCATGTACCGACTCGACGACCTGCTCCACCTCATGGCGCGCCTGCGCGATCCCGAATTCGGCTGCCCCTGGGATCTCCAGCAGAGCTACGCGACCATCGTCCCGCACACCCTGGAAGAAGCCTACGAAGTAGCGGACGCCATAGAGCAGGGGGATTTCCCGCAATTGCGCGAGGAACTGGGCGACCTGCTGTTCCAGGTGGTTTATTACAGCCAGTTGGCTCGCGAAGAGGATCGCTTCGCTTTCGACGAGGTGGTGGACGGCATCACCCGCAAGCTGATCCGTCGGCATCCCCACGTATTCCTCGATGGCGATCTCTATGGCAAGCCCGATGCGGCGAAGCTCGCCGAAGCGGCGGTCAAGCAGCGCTGGGAAGAACTGAAGGCCGAGGAGCGTGCCGCCAAGGCCAAGGAGCCGCAGCAGTTGTCGCTGCTGGATGACGTTCCTGTCGCCCTGCCGGCGTTGTCACGGGCGGCGAAGCTGCAGAAGCGCGCGGCGCAGGTCGGTTTCGACTGGCCGGAAGCGCTGCCGGTGGTGGACAAGGTTCGCGAGGAGCTGGACGAAGTCCTCGAGGCGATGGCAGAGGGTGACGAGGGTGCCGTGGGCGAGGAGGTTGGCGACCTGCTGTTCGTCGTGGTCAACCTGGCCCGGCATCTCAAGGTCGATCCGGAGGCTGCTCTGCGCCAGGCCAACGGCAAGTTCGAGCGGCGCTTCCGATTCATCGAGCGGAACCTGCGCGAAGCCGGCCGGAAAGCCGAAGAATGTTCGCTGGAGGAACTGGACAGCCTCTGGGGCGAGGCCAAGAAAGCGGAGAGGAGCGCGCCTGGCTGTTGATGGGGAAAATTACCGTGGCAGCCGGGCTGCCACGGCATCTGAATCAGCCGAAGATCCAACGATAGAGGATGACCAGCAGGATCACCGCCAGCACCGGGCGGAGGATTCGGTAGGCCTTCGGGTAGGCGCGTTTGAAGCGCTTCACCTGGGCGCCGATGGCATTGCCGCCGCGAATGGCGACCGAGTAGGCCTGGTTGATGCTGCCGACGCGTTCGCCTTCGACGTTCTGCGGTGCGGTCGCACGCCCGAGAATGCCGCTGATCCAGCGATTGAGCCGGGTCAGCAGGCGGGAGCGGAGCGGCCGCTCGATATCGCAGAAGAGAATCACCCGGGTCTGCTCGGTCTCGTTCTTCACCCAGTGGACGAAGGTTTCGTCGAACATCACGTCTTCGCCATCACGCCACGCGTAGGGCTGGCCGTCGACGTAGATGCGACAGTTGTCCGAATTCGGCGTGGACAGGCCGAGGTGGTAGCGCAGCGAGCCGCCGAAGGGGTCGCGGTGCGGATTCAGGTGGCTGCCGCCGGGAAGCAGGGCGAACATCGCGCCCTTGACGTTGGGGATGCGGCTCACCAGCTCTACTGTCTTCGGGCAGAGCTGCTGGGCGGAGGGCAGCGGGCCGTCGTACCAGGTCAGGTAGAAGCGCTTCCAGCCTTTCTTGAAGAACGAGCCGAAGCCGGCTTCGTTGTTGTTCAGGGCAGCCCGGATATAACCCTCGTCGAACAGGTTGAGGGCTTCTTCGCGGATGGTTTGCCAATTGTTCTTCAGTTCGTCCAGCTCTGGAAAACGGCTGCGATCCAGATAGGGCTTCGAGGGGACGCTGGAGAACAGGTACATCAGCGAGTTGTAGGGGGCGAACCAGGCGGAGTGGTTGACCAGTTGACGCAGGAAGGGCAAGCGCGCGCGCCCACGGAAATGGACGAACAGGACGCTGGCGACGAACAGGCCCACCAGAGTGACTTTTACCAGGAGAGAAACGCTCATGCCTTGCTTTCCATGCCTTCGATATCAGGGGCCGGGAGGAGTGCCTGCGGGTGCTCGGGACGGTAGGGAGGGGTCTCCAGGGCATGCGTGGCAGTTTGCGAGCCGCCGAGACTTGCGTTGAGGCGGCTGAGGCTGGAGGATTATACCCCCTGCGAGGGCCGGCTGAACCCCAGTCGGCTGGAAGATTATGCCGCACCCCACCGGGCGTGCCACGCGAGCGAGTCGTTGACGAATGAGCATGTCATTGCGTGACCAGTTGCTGAAAGCCGGGCTGGTCAATGAGAAACAGGCCAAGCAGGCCACCAAGCAGAAACAGAAACAGCAGCGCCTGGAGCACAAGAACCAGGTCGACAAGGACGACTCCCAGCGCCAGGCGGCGGAGCAGGCCAAGGCGGAAAAGCTGGCGCGCGACCAGGAATTGAACCGCCAGCAGCAGGAAAAAGCCGAGAAGAAGGCCAAGGCCGCGCAGATCAAGCAACTTATCGAAGGGACGCGCCTGCCCAAGCTGGAAAGCGACGACTACTACAATTTCGTCGACGCCAAGAAGGTCAAGCGGATCGCGGTCAACGACCTGATCCGCGACAAGCTGAGCCGAGGCAGCCTGGCTATCGTCAGCTATGACGGACGCTACGAGATCGTGCCCCGGGATGCGGCGGTGAAGATCCAGGAGCGCGATCCGCGGCGGGTGGTGCTGCTCAACGTACAGAGCCAGGAGCCGGACGAAGACGATCCCTACAAGGACTATGTGGTGCCCGACGATCTCATGTGGTGAGGTCCGCATCCGGAGTGTCGCTTGACCGGTACGGATGCCGGTCAACTACCAATTCTGGAATGCGAAGCAGTTCTAAAATAACTACCGATGATTTCGTTTCGATAGCATAATGCTTTTCCTCAGAAATCTCCTACGGCTGCCTTTGCGTGCATCTGTGGGCTAGCCGCCTATCGAAAAGGACGTTGGTATGCCTTCCTCACAGCTTCCGGGGGCTTCGCCCTCGGAGATCGATATCGTTCAGCTGTTCCAGCAATTGTGGGCGTCGAAGTGGCTGATAGCGCTGATCGCGGCCTTGGCGACCGCCGCTGCGCTCGCCTACGCGCTGTTGGCCGTTCCGACCTACCAGGTGGATGTCCTGTTGCGGCCGATCCAGACCAAGGCCCTGGAGGCTGTCAATGTCAAGGGGCTTTATGCCCTGACTCCGCGGGAAGCGCTGGATCGCGTCGGCAATGAGCTGGCAGCCTACTCCGGCAGGCTGGAGTATTTCGAAGCCCATCCAGAGCTATTCCAGCAATTGAACGCCGAGGGTCTGTCCCCCGAGCAGGCTTTCTGGAAGTTCAACCAGGATGCCTTCAGCATGCAGCAGACGGACTTGAAGAAGGACCCCCAGGCGGCGCCTTTCTTCCGCTTGTCCATGCAGTATCCCCAGGGCATGGATGGTGCCGCCATTCTCAACGGCATGCTCGCGTCGACCATCGAGAACGAGCGCCAGCGAATCCTGGACGACCTCCAGGCACGTATCGACGGTCGCCTGCAATTCCTCGAGCAGGATATCGAAGGCAAGCGTGCCAGTTACCAGGCTAGCAAGGAAGGCAAGATCGCCCGGTTGCTGGAAGCGGACAGCATCCGGCGGGCTGGCTTGGAGGATGAGCTCAGGGCGTTGCGCGGGCGGCTGAAGATGGTGCGCGACTCGCGTATCCAGCAGCTCAACGAAGCCATCCAGATCGCCACGCGGCTGGGGATCGTCAAGCCGACGACCCCGGGCGCACTGGGAGAGGTCGGGCAGGATGGCTCGCGCAGCGTTTTCCGCACCGAGGTGAATAACCAGCAGATTCCCCTGTATTTCATGGGTGTCGATGCCTTGACCGCCGAGCGCGATACCTTGCTCAAGCGCAAGGGCGATGACTTCACCGAGCCCCGCGTGGCGAAGATCCAGCAGGAGCTGAAGCAGCTGGAGAACAACCGTGAAGTGCAATACCTGCAGGCTCGAAAGGGCGAGGAGCGTTTCTTCGAAAACATCGACAAGCTGCGTGGAGAGCAGGCGCGTCTACAGACCTTGAGGGCAAGTGACCTTAAGATCGAACTGGTACGGGTCGACCAGAAAGCTGCAACGCCTCTGAGGCCGATCAAGCCACGCAAGGCCCTGGTGGTGGCCTTGGGCCTCCTGGGTGGGCTGGCGCTCGGCGTGCTGGTGGCTCTGGTTCGGGCGATGTTGCGTGCCCCACGGCAACGGGTACAGGAAGATAGCCTGCCGCCGGGAGTCGTCAGCCTCGACCGGAGCCTTTCCGGGACCTGAGACCAAAGGTGCGCCCCCGAAGTACGCGGGGGCGCATGGTTCAGGCCGATTTACCTATCTGCCGCAGTTCTTCTTCTTTCTCCAGTTTGATCCGATAGGCGTGGGCGTCATCCTCGTTATGGAAGACGCCAACCAGCAGTCCCTGCTGATGCACGTCCCAGCAGCGGCGGCCAAGCGCACGCAGCTCGCGGGATTTGTGGTCATCGTCACGCTCGGTCACTGTCACACTCATCTTTTCTGCTCCAGGGTTGATCTGCATCAAGGCAAATCCAGCCTATTTCAATAGCAGGCTAATCAAATAGTCCTGGAATTGAGAAAAACCTTTTCAGTTTCCAAGGTGTGAAGGTGGCATGCCGGATGCTCTGGAACAGGCCTCTTCCCTCAGGCGTATGCGGCCGAACAAGGCCGCTTCCGTGAGGGCGGTAATCGCCAACAGGCGATCCAGGCGCAGCAGCAGAGTCGCTCCTTCGACGGCCACCTCAAGGTATTCCTCCTTGCCGCCGCCTGGCCGAACGGCCCGGGTATGCGTCGTGCGCGCCTCGGCTTCGAAGCGAACACCATCCTCGAGTTCGAGGAGCAACCGGTAGCGGTAGAGGCAGGCGATCTCCAGGTAGTCATGGAGATCGCAGGCGATCGGGTGGTAGCTGTCCATTGGCCTCAACAGCCTTCCAGGGGAAGGATGTAATGGCCATGGAGCCGAATGGCTTCGGCAACCTCTGCTGTCGCAATCTCGCTATGGCAGTAGCTGCAATGCCCCTGGCTGATATCGGCCTCGTCTATGCCTCTTCCGGCGAGCCAGCGTCGAGCGAACTCGCCGGCGCGAGCCCCCAGCTCCTCCGTGACCAGGACATCGAAGTGCAGGTAGCGGCCGTCGCGGGTTCGCACATGGGTGTCGAAGATCTTCACCTCCATGGCCGTTCTCCTTATTTCAGATCGCTGAGCGCCGCACCGAAGTTAAGGTGCAGTACCTGTCCGTCGACAACCAGGGCAGGAACCGACTTGACCCCGGCCTTTTCCGCCTCGGCGATGCGTGCCGATTGTTCGGCGAGATGGACCACTTCGATGTCCACCTGCTTGCGATCGAGCAATGGCAGCAAGGAACGTTCGGCTTCGACACAGATTGCGCAGCCGGCGTGGTAGTAGATGGCTTTGGTCATGCTGATTCTCCTGTAGGAATTTAGTATCGATACGATACGTTTTCAGCCTAAACAAGGGGCGACCTCTTTGTCAAACATGTTTTTAGTCGATACTATATTGGCAAGGAGGTATCCCATGTCCGCCATCGCCCTTTACGATTATCTGGAAAGGCTGACCAGCCTGATGCGTGCCTGGTCCCGCGAGCAGCCGCTGGTGGCTGAGCTGCAGCCGGTGCAGTTGAGCGCCTTGCATTACCTGGCGCGTTGTAATCGCTATTCGGATACTCCGCTGGGCGTGACCGAATACCTCGGCTTGACCAAGGGCACAGTGTCGCAATCGCTCAAGGTGCTGGAAGGGAGGGGGCTGATCAGCAAGCTGCCGGATGCGCGGGATCGGCGCAGCGTTCATCTGCGGCTGACCGATGCGGGGCGCGCGCTGATCGAGGCGGTGATTCCGCCGCAGTTCCTCGAGCAGGCCGTCACGGCACTGGGCGAGAAGGGTGAACACTTGCAAGGCTTGTTGCGTGATCTTCTGGTCGTCATCCAGCGTCAGGAGGATGTGCCTGGTTTCGGCCTTTGTCGGTCCTGCCGGTTCCATCAACGGCGTGCGGGCTCGCCCTTCTGCGGTCTAACCGGGGAGCCGTTGAGCGATGCCGATGCCGAACTGATCTGCCGCGAGCACCAGGCCTGCGGCTGATCCGCGGGCAATAAAAAACCGGGCAATGGCCCGGCTTTTCGTGGGAGGGGGGATCAGCTCTTTTCGCCAGTGACGGTCTTGCCGTCGATGGTGCCTTCCTTGAGCATGATCTGGTATTCCTTGCCGTCGGTTTCCATCTGGTACAGGCGGACCAGCAGGTAGTCCCAGTCCTTGGCGAACCAGAGGATGGTCTTGCGGTTGCTCTTGCCCGGATCACGCACGCGCTCGACCTTGATCGCGTTGATCAGGCCGGCCTGGGTGCGTACCTTTTCCTCGCCGAGAACCCGGAAGTCGTAGGTATCGACATCCTCGCCCTCGATGATCTGGTAGCTCATGCTCTTCTTGCCGTCGGCAACGTCATGCTGCAGGACCAGTTGATAGGTGGACTTGTCCAGTTGACCGCGATTCAGGGGTTGCCGCACCGCATCGCCGCGGTCGCTGCCGAGCACCTGCTTCTGCGACCAGTCGAAGTCCAGCTCGATCTGCTTGCCTTTGCCCAGACCCTGGCGGGCGAAGCGGTAGGTCTGCGGCAGGAAGGTGTCGTTCTCGACCTTGAAGGTGCTGACTTCGTTGAGACTGGCCAGCAGCATGGAGGCCTCGAAGTCCAGTTGCCAGCGGCCGTCGCCGAGAGCCTTCAGGCTGCGGGAGGCATTGCCGCTGATGGGCATCTGTTTCCAGTCGGCGGTATAGCTGGCGGTGAACGGCTTCAGCTCGAAGGCATAGGCCGGCAGGGTCAGCAGCGTCAGCAGGAACAGCATGGCTTTACGCATTGCGAATCTCCTTGGTGCGAATCTGATGGCCGGTGGCAGGCAAGGCCTGGCCATCCAGCAGGGCGCCTTGTTCGCCCAGGCGCAAGCGGCCCTCGGCGAACCAGCGCATGGCCAGCGGGTAGATCCGGTGTTCTTCCTCGTGAACCCGTCTGGCCAGGCGTTCCGGCGTATCTTGCGACTCTACCGGGATTACTGCCTGTACGACCAGTGGCCCCCCATCGAGTTCCTCCGTCACGAAGTGCACGCTGCAACCGTGCTCGCGGTCGCCGGCTTCGAGGGCGCGTTGATGGGTATGCAGCCCTTTGTGGCGCGGCAGCAACGAGGGATGGATATTCAGCAGTCGCCCCTGGTAATGGCGAACGAAATCGGCGCTGAGGATGCGCATGAACCCGGCAAGGATCACCAGGTGCGGTTCATGGGCATCGATCCGTTGTGCCAGGGCCTGGTCGAAGCTTTCGCGATCGGCATAGGCCTTGTGATCGAGCACCTCGGTCTGGATGCCGGCCTGGCGCGCGCGTTCCAGGCCATAGGCGTCCGCGCGGTTGGAGATCACCGCGCGGATCCGGGCCGGCGTGGCGCCGTCCCGGAGGCTGTCGATCAGCGCCTGCAGGTTGCTGCCGGAGCCGGAAATCAGCACCACGACATTGCAGAGTTTCGGCATCAGTGGTTTTTCAGATTGTTCAGGACCACGCGCTCGGCGTCCGCGCCGCAGGTTTCGATGCGACCGATCTGCCAGGGTTGCTCGCCGGCGGCACGCAGGACTTCCAGGGCTTTCTCGGCGTCGCTCTGGGCCACGCAGATGACCATGCCGACGCCGCAGTTGAGTACGCGATGCATCTCGGTCTCGTCGACGTTGCCCTGTTCCTGCAGCCAGTCGAATACCGCCGGACGGTTCCAGCTGGCGACATCGATCACGGCCTGGGCGTTGTCCGGCAGGACGCGCGGGATGTTGTCCAGCAGGCCGCCGCCGGTAATGTGAGCCATGGCCTTGACCGCGCCGGTCTGCTTGATCAGTTGGAGCAGCGGCTTGACGTAGATGCGGGTCGGCGCCATCAGCAGGTCGGCCAGCGGCTTGCCGTCGAGTTGGACCTGCTCGATGTCGGCGCCGGAAACCTCGATGATCTTGCGGATCAGGGAGTAGCCGTTGGAGTGCGGGCCGGAGGAGGGCAGGGCGATAAGCGCGTCGCCGGCCTGGACCCTGGAGCCGTCGATGATCTCGGCCTTTTCCACGACGCCGACGCAGAAGCCGGCCAGGTCATAGTCTTCGCCTTCGTACATGCCGGGCATTTCGGCGGTCTCGCCGCCGACCAGGGAACAGCCCGCCAGTTCGCAACCGGCACCGATGCCGGTGACTACGGTGGCGGCGACGTCGACGTTGAGCTTGCCGGTGGCGTAGTAGTCGAGAAAGAACAGCGGCTCGGCGCCGCAGACCACCAGGTCGTTGACGCACATCGCCACCAGGTCCTGGCCGATGCTGTCGTGCTTGTTCAGGTTGAGCGCCAGGCGCAGCTTGGTGCCCACCCCGTCGGTGCCGGATACCAGCACCGGCTGCTTGTAGCCGGCCGGGATTTCGCAGAGGGCGCCGAAGCCGCCGAGGCCGCCCATCACTTCCGGGCGTGCGGTGCGCTTGGCCACGCCTTTGATGCGTTCCACCAGGGCTTCGCCGGCGTCGATGTCCACACCAGCGTCCTTGTAGCTCAACGAGGGTTGCTTGCTGCTCATAAATCCAGGCCTATAGGGGTAATTCGGAGATCGGCCGGCCGCCCAGGCGTGCAACGCTGTTTGCCGGTTTTGAAGGCGCGCGATTTTATCAGGCTTGCCACGCAGCGGCCATCTCGGTTGCCGCTGGACGGACTGCTGTTTAAGGTATAGGTCCACTTGCGCGGCCTTCACAGCTCGTCGCCGCCGTTCCCATCCGTTCGTCGAGAGCCCTCCATGCGCATAGCCCGACTCTTCGTTCTCTGTTTTTCCCTGCTAGGCTTGCCCGTCTTCGCGGCAACGGTCCCCAATCTCTACCAGGTCCACGAGCCGGTTTCGTCGCAGCAGCCCGGAGAGCGCGATGCCGGACTGGTGCGAGCCCTGCAGACCCTGCTGGTGCGTCTGACCGGCAATCCGCAGGCGCCGCAGAACCCGGCATTGGCGGGGTACCTGAAGGATCCGCAGCAACTGATCAGTCAATACGCCTTCGAAAATGGTCCGCCGCTGGCGCTGGTGGTCGATTTCGATCCGACCGCCACCGGTAATGCGCTGCGGGCCGCCGGCCTGCCGAGCTGGGGCGCCAACCGGCCGGCGGTGCTGGCCTGGTGGCTGAACGAAAGCGCCGATGGCAGCTCCCTGGTCGGTGACAACCAGGCCTCGGCCGAACCGCTCAAGCGTGCGGCGCAGAACCGCGGCTTGCCGTTGCGCCTGCCTCTGGCGGATCTCGACGAACAGATCGTCGGTACCCCGGAGAACCTCACCGCCGCCCAACCCGATGCCCTGCGCGCAGCCTCCGAGCGTTATGCCGCCGATGCCTTGCTGGCAGTGGACGCCAAGGAGGCGGACGGCAAATGGCAGGCGCAATGGCGGCTGTGGATGGGCGATTCGCGGGAGCAAGGCCAGGCTGAAGGCGCTACGCCCGACGCGTTGGCAGACAGCGTGATGCTGGCCGTCGGCAACCGCCTGTCTACCCGTTTCGTTGCCACGCCGGGAGCGGCGACCGGCCTGACCCTCCAGGTCCAGGGCGCGACACTGGCACGCTATGCCGAGTTGCAACGCCTGCTCGATCCGTTCGGCGCGCGTCTGGTAGGCGTGCGGGGCGATCGCCTCGACTATTCCGTGAAGGCCAGTCCCGAGCAATTGCGTGCCCAGCTGGGCCTGGCGCAGTTGCAGGAAATCCCGGCCGACAGCGTACCGCTGGATGCCTCTGGCCAGCCCGCAGCGCCCAGCGCGGCGGTGCCGTCGTCGACCCAACTGAATTTCCGCTGGCAGTGAGTCGGCGCGCCGATCCGCTCCTATGCAACGGAGCGGGCCGGCGCGCGACCGGCCGATGCTCTGGGCAAGGAGCCTCGGCTATCGGCAAACCTTTGATTTTGCTTGCCTAGTTGCTCATTGTGCGGCCCTGCCGAGGCGTATAAACTTTGCAGCCTTTACGGTGACTCCTGCGGCGTTTTCGGATTGTCCGCCCAGCCTGGCATGAAACCTATTCAGCTTCCCCTCAGTGTGCGTCTGCGCGACGACGCCACCTTCGCCAACTACTATCCCGGTGCCAATGCCGCGGCACTGGGATATGTCGAGCGTTTGTGCGAAGCCGAGGCTGGCTGGGCGGAAAGCCTCATCTACCTCTGGGGACACGACGGCGTCGGCCGCAGCCACCTGTTGCAGGCGGCCTGCTTGCGTTTCGAGCAGTTCGAAGAGCGAACCATCTACCTGCCGATGGCCGATCTGGTGCAGTACGGCCCGGAAATCTTCGACGATCTCGAGCAGTGCGAGCTGGTCTGCATCGACGACCTGGATGTGCTGGTTGGCAAGCGAGAGTGGGAAGAGGGGCTGTTCCACCTGTTCAATCGACTGCGCGATACCGGTCGGCGCCTGCTGCTGGCGGCATCGAAGTCGCCCCGGGAGCTGCAGGTCAAGCTGCCGGACCTGAAGTCCCGCCTCACCATGGCGCTGATCTTCCAGTTGCACGGTCTTTCCGACGAGGACAAGCTTCGTGCCCTGCAACTGCGGGCATCCCGTCGTGGCTTGCATCTGACCGATGAAGTCGGTCGTTTCATCCTCAACCGCGGTTCGCGCAGCATGAACTCTCTGTTCGATCTGCTGGAGCAACTGGATCGCGCTTCGCTCCAGGCTCAGCGCAAGCTGACCATTCCTTTCCTCAAGGAAACCCTCGGCTGGTAGGCGTCGACAGTCCGTCGACGAACTCCCGCATGGCCGTGCCGCAGTCCTTGGGTTTCGCTTGCGGCAGGAAGTGACCGCCTTCTATCCGTCTCTCCATCCATGCGCCGGCAATACCGGAGCGCTGGCTGTCCGCAGGCTTACCGGCGGTCGGCACTGGAAAGCGGCGCAGGCAGGGCAGGAGGGGCTCCTGCCTTACCATCAGCGTTCCCCGGCGACCCTTCGGTCGTACTGGAATCGCCAGCGCGTATAGAGCAGCGCGGCGCAGAACAAGGTCACGCTGAATAGCACTTCGGCCCAGCCGAACAGGCGCTGCGTGGGATCGAAGGCGGCGAGTACGCCGAGGATGAAATACAGGTTGACCACGTAGCAGGCCCAGGCATGCCCGCGCGCGCTGCCCATGAGCAGTCCGGGGGCCACCACCAGCAGCGGCAGCAGCTTGAAGGCGAGGACCAGCCAGGGCACCCAGCTCGCCGCACCATGGGCGTCCGCGTAGATCAGGTCGCGAATGAGGATGAGCAGGACCAGGCCGACGAAGCTTCCCAGGCTGATGGCGCGGCTGAGCGCCAGGCGCGGCTGCAGCCACGCTACTTCGGGCAGCGGTTTGTTCTTGCGGGCCATTTCAACTCCCCAGCTTGCCGGCGGTTTCCGCCAGGCGTTTGCCCAGCGCGCGACACAGGGTCAGTTCGTGCTCATCGAGGCTGCGCTTGCCATCGGCGCCGGCGAAGTGGCTGGCGCCGTAAGGCGTGCCGCCGCCGCGGGTTTCCAGCAGGGCGGGTTCGCTGTAGGGAATGCCCAGCACCAGCATGCCGTGGTGCAGCAACGGCAACAGCATCGATAACTGAGTGGTCTCCTGGCCGCCGTGCAGGCTGGCGGTGGAGGTGAAGACCGCTGCCGGCTTGCCGACCAGGCCGCCGGTCAGCCACAGGCTACTGGTACCGTCGAGGAAGTATTTCAGCGGGGAAGCCATGTTGCCGAAACGGGTCGGGCTGCCGAGGGCCAGGCCCGCGCAGTTCTTCAGGTCCTCCAGGGTTGCGTACAGCGCCCCCTCCGCGGGGATGTCCGGGGCGACCGCTTCGCATTCGGTGGATACCGCGGGAACCGTGCGTACGCGCGCTTCGAAGCCGCCTTGTTCGACGCCACGGGCGATCTGCCGGGCCATTTCCGCGGTAGCGCCATGGCGACTGTAGTACAGCACCAGGATGTAGGGACTGCTCAAACGAGGATCTCCAGGACTCTTTCCGGAGGCCGGCCAACCACCGCCTTATCACCCGCGACCAGCACCGGACGCTCGATCAGCTTCGGATGCCTGGCCATTGCCTCGATGATGGCCTCTTCGCCAAGACTGGGCTCATCCAGGCCGAGGGCCTTGTATTCGTCCTCCCCGGTCCGCAGCAACTGGCGGGCGGGAATGCCGAGCTTGGCCAGGATCGCTTTCAGCTCGGCGGCGCTCGGCGGGGTTTCCAGATAGCGCACCACTTGCGGTTGCAGGCCGCGGGCTTCGAGCAGTTCGAGCGCTGCGCGGGATTTCGAGCAGCGCGGATTGTGCAACAGGATCAGTTCGCTCATGTCAGGGGTCGCATGGCCGGTGAAGTGACGGCTATTCTAACCGCCTCGTCGACCAGGACTGAACCCGTCGGCGCGAAGTACCGCCCCGAGAGGCGAAGAACCGGCGCGACTTCAAGGAGAGGGCATGCGCGAACATTTCAACGATGGGGTCGAGTTCGCTCGCTTCCTCGCTCATCGCTTCGTCACCGACAAGGCTCCCAACAGCGCGGCGGCGCTGACCTACACCACGTTGTTCGCGGTAGTGCCGATGATGACGGTGATGTTTTCCATGCTTTCGCTGATTCCGGCATTCCATGGCATGGGCGAGTCGATCCAGACTTTCATCTTTCGCAATTTCGTGCCTTCCGCTGGAGAAGCGGTGGAAACCTACCTGAAGAGTTTCACCACCCAGGCCCGGCACCTGACCTGGGTCGGGGTGGTCTTTCTGGCAGTCACCGCCTTCACCATGCTGGTGACCATCGAGAAAGCCTTCAACGAGATCTGGCGGGTTCGCCAGCCACGCCGGGGTGTCGGGCGGTTCCTCCTCTACTGGGCGATCCTCAGCCTGGGCCCATTGTTGCTGGGGGCCGGCTTCGCCGTGACCACCTACATCACTTCGCTGTCGCTGCTCCATGGCCCGGACGCGTTGCCGGGCGCGGAGACGCTGCTAGGGCTGATGCCGCTGGCGTTCAGCGTGGCGGCCTTCACCCTGCTCTATTCGGCGGTCCCGAACGCCCGGGTCCCGGTGCGCCATGCCCTGATGGGCGGCGTGTTCACCGCGGTACTGTTCGAAGCCGCGAAAACCCTGTTCGGGCTGTACGTAAGCCTGTTTCCCGGCTACCAACTGATCTACGGTGCCTTCGCCACCGTGCCTATCTTCCTGCTGTGGATCTATCTTTCCTGGATGATCGTTCTGTTCGGCGCGGTGCTGGTCTGCAATCTCTCTTCTTCCCGTCTCTGGCGGCGGCGCTCGCTGCCCAAGCTGATCGTTCTGCTCGGCGTGCTGAGGGTGTTCCACCAGCGCCAGCAGCTTGGACAATCGCTGCGCCTGACCCACTTGCATCGTGCGGGTTGGTTGTTGCCCGAGGATGAGTGGGAGGAACTGCTGGACTTTCTCGAGAAGGAGCAGTTCGTCTGCCGCGCCGGCGGAGGCGAGTGGGTGCTGTGCCGGGATCTTGGCGCCTACAGTCTGCATCGCTTGCTGAATCGCTGCCCCTGGCCCATGCCTAGCCGAGAGCGCATGCCTGCGAATCTGGACGAGGCGTGGTATCCGCCGTTCCAGCAGGCGATGGAACGCTTGCAGGTGGAGCAGGAGGCGCTGTTCGGAGAAAGCCTGGCCCACTGGCTGGCGGACGGAACCTCGGGAGCGAAGGTGACGTAAAGTGTCAGTTTGCGGCGAACGATGTGCATGAGGCGCTGCATTCTGCCGGAGGAATCCCAGCAAGCGCAGGGAAAGCGCTGTTGGCACGCTTCTGGCAAACCCTCGTGTGACAGTCGTTTCACTCCGTAGTTCCGCCGAGGTTCCCGTTCATGCTCCCAATGTCGAACAAGGTCGTCCATTTGCATCACAAGGATGAGCAGGCAGCGCTTGAGCGTTTGAACCGGATTACCGGGCTGCAGTTCAGCAGTTGGCCGGAGTCGCTGGTGCCGGCGCGTAGCGTCAGCGAACCGTCGCCTGAGAAAGCGCGGGACGAACCCCTGCTCGATCAGGTGCGCCAGGGCTGAGCGATCCGGCTCAAGCTTCGGACAGCTGCTGGGTCCTGTTTTCCTGCTCCACCGCTTGTACGAAGAACTCCTCCACGACCAGTCGGGAAAAGACCGTCGCCGACTTCAGGCGTACCTGCATGTTCTCCACTTTCTGCCGTACGGGTAGGCGGGCAATGCCGGAAAGCAGGATGCGTTGCTGGCGGTCGATTCGTCCGTGATCCACCGCCACTTCGCGCTGGCGCCCGCCATCCAGATAGCTGACCACCAGTGACACCAGCAGGTCGCAGGCATCCGGAAGATGTAGCCAGGCGGCAATGTTGTAGTCCGCGACCAGGCCCTCGTGGGCTGTCAGGGTCGGGCGTGCGGCATCCACCAGGTGTGCGGGGACGCTTCCGATCAGATGGTCTTTCATAAGCAGCAGTGTGTCCGTTTAAAAGGGCTTCGGACTCGTCGCTCTCGACTTCTCCCCAAGTCGATCCTGCCGATGCCTGGGCATACGGCCGGTTGAGTCGTCGCGTCGTGTGTGGCACGCGGATTATAGGGGTGGTCCTTTGCGTCAAACTGTGCGGTTCGACGGCGATCGTCGTGACTCTTCTCGCACTTTGTGCCTTGTAGGAAGTATCGGGGCTTCTTCTTCCCATATTCGTCTCCACTCGGTTTTGCAGAGGTGGATGGCTTCCAGTAAGGTCTCGCCATAGTGCCGCGCCGCGTTGCCCTGGTCCGGCCGATGTTTTCCTGACTCGAGAGGTTCCTGACATGGGGAGTTGGCTACGCCCGCTGGGCGCTGCTGCGGTGTTGTTTCTCGCGGGCTGTTCGGCGGATTACGGAGTCGACCAGGACGGGCGTCCTGTCGCTGCGGAGCAGTTGGACGGGCATTGGCTGGTGGTCAATTACTGGGCTGACTGGTGCGCGCCCTGCCGGACCGAGATTCCGGAGATGAATCGCCTTGCGCAGGTGCTGGAAGGGCAGGGCGGGCGCGTCATTGGCGTGAATTTCGATGGCTTGCGCGATGCCGAGTTGAAGAAGTCGGCCGATGGCATGGGGATTCGCTTCACCGTGCTGGCCGATGATCCGGCGCCTCGCTTCAAGCTCCCTCGCAGCGAAGCGTTGCCTGTCACCTATATCGTCGATGCTCGGGGGGAAATGCGTCAGCGTCTGCTGGGCGAGCAGACGGCCGATGGCATATTGAAACAGCTCGAGGCTTTGCGGGAGGGACGCTGATGGCGAGGATCTGCTTGCATGCCTATGTCGGCGGCCGGGTACAGGGCGTCGGTTTCCGCCAGGCGACCCGGGAAGAGGCTGATCGCCTCGAACTCGACGGTTGGGTGCGAAATCTGGATGACGGGCGTGTCGAGGTCGTCTGGGAGGGCGAGGAGGACCGGGCGAAAGCCCTGGAGCAATGGCTGGGGCGGGGCCCGCGGCACGCGGAGGTCTCTGCGGTCGAGGTCGAGCAAATGCCGCTGCAGGGGATCGCTGGCTTCGTCGTCCGTCGCTGACGAGGCGAGTTCGCCGTCAGGGCGTCTCGCCAGGGTCCGCGGCCAGGCGTCCGGCATCCCGGAGCAGGGCATGCATGAACTGCTGCTGCAGTTCGGGGTCGTTGCGCGTGAGCTCGATCAGGCTCTGTTCCAGTTCGCTGGCTTCTTCTTCCAGGCCCAGCTCCGCGAGGCGTTTCACCCGATGGACCCAGTGGTGGACGTCATCGCCTTCCAGGTCGTCATAGATCAGGGCGTGAGCTTCCAGGAGCTTGCCGCGCAGGCTGCGGCTGACGCGGAGGCTGGCATCGGCGCGGGTACCATCCTGCGGGTCGCTCACCGAAAGATGTATCTGCGAGATGCGGCTGATGTCCTGTTCGGCGAAGGGGCTGTCGAGCAGGTTGAGGCGCAGCACGCCATGACGGTCGGTAAGCAGTTCGTTGAGTTCCTTGCCGGAACTGACCATGACCGGACGCTCCGCCCAGGGCAGGCTGGAGTACTCCAGGCGCTTGTCGCGCTGTTTCTCGTCGATGCTCGCGAGATTCTGTTCGGCGCGACCGTTGGATTCCACGTTCATGAACGGATTCACCCCGGCCAGCCCATAGTTGATCCAGCCGTGGGTGATGTTGTCCGGTACGCTGCCGAAGGTCACCACGTTGACGATGTTCGCTCCGACGCCGGCCACCAGCGCCACCGCGCCCAACGGGATCTCGTAGATCTCCCGCCAGGCCTGGTACGGCGTATAGCGGTCGTAACGGCGCGTCACCTCGAACTCGGTGACCTCGAAGGACTTCTGGTCGTTGATCCGGACCCGGCGCTGCGGTAGTTCGAGCACATCGGGCTGGCCGACATCGACTTGCAGGGTATGTTCGAGCAGCTTCCGCTCGACGCGCTCCTCATGCTCGCTACGCTGCGGCAACTGGTTGGCGCAGCCGCTCAGCAGAAGGCCGCCGCACAGGGCGGCGGCGAATAGGCGCAGGGGTCTTCCGGTGGGCATCGTTACGCTCAGCGGCTGAGTTTTTCGGTGATGAACGACATCAGTTCGCCGATCGGCAGGTTCTGCGACTCGCTGTCACGGCGGCCCTTGTATTCCAGGACGCCTTCGTTGAGGCCGCGGTCGCTGATCACGATGCGGTGGGGAATGCCGATCAGCTCCATGTCGGCGAACTTCACCCCGGGGCTGGTCTTCTTGTCGCGATCATCCAGCAGCACTTCGAAACCGGCTGCGGTCAGCTCGGCATAGAGCTTGTCGGTCGCCTGCTTGACGCTCTCGGTTTCGTACTTCAGCGGTACCAGGGCGATCTGGAACGGCGCCAGTGCGCTTGGCCAGAGAATGCCACGCTCGTCATGGTTCTGTTCGATGGCGGCGGCGACCACGCGGGATACGCCGATGCCGTAGCAGCCCATGATCAGGTTGACCGGCTTGCCCTGTTCGCTCAGGACGTTCAGCTTCATCGCTTCGCTGTACTTGGTGCCAAGCTGGAAGATATGACCGACCTCGATGCCGCGCTTGATCACCAGGGTGCCCTTGCCGTCCGGGCTGGGGTCGCCTTCGACGACATTGCGCAGGTCGGCGACCTCGGGCAGCGGCAGGTCGCGCTCCCAGTTCACGCCGAAGTAGTGCTTGTCCTCGATGTTGGCGCCAGCGGCGAAATCGCTCATCAGGGCGACGGAGCGGTCGACGATGCAGGCGATCGGCAGGTTGACCGGGCCCAGCGAGCCGGGGCCGGCGCCGATGGCGGCACGGATCTCGGCCTCCGAAGCGAATACCAGCGGGCTGGCGACCAGCGGCTGGTTGGCGGCCTTGATTTCGTTGAGCTCGTGATCGCCGCGGACGATCAGGGCGACCAGCGTGCCTTCTTCGGCGCCATGCACCACCAGGGTCTTGATGGTTTTCTCGATCGGTAGCTGGAAGCCGTCCACCAGGGCCGCGATGGTCTTGATGTTGGGCGTGTCGACCAGGCGCATGTCCTCGGTGGCGCTGCCGCGGGCGCTCTCGCGCGGCACGGCTTCGGCCTTCTCGATGTTCGCGGCGTAGTCGGAGCTGTCGCTGAAGACGATATCGTCCTCGCCGGAGTTGGCCAGCACGTGGAACTCATGGGAGTCGCTGCCGCCGATGGAGCCGTTGTCGGCTTGCACGGGACGGAAATCCAGGCCGAGGCGGGAGAAGATCTTGCTGTACGCCTGGTACATCCCGTCGTAGGTCTGCTGCAGCGAGTCCTGGCTCAGGTGGAAGGAATAGGCGTCCTTCATGATGAATTCGCGTCCGCGCATCAGGCCGAAGCGCGGGCGGATCTCATCGCGGAACTTGGTCTGGATCTGATAGAAGTTGATCGGCAGTTGCTTGTAGCTGTTCAGCTCGTTGCGCGCGAGGTCGGTGATCACTTCTTCGTGGGTCGGGCCTACGCAGAATTCGCGCTCGTGGCGGTCCTTCAGGCGCAGCAGCTCAGGGCCGTATTGCTCCCAGCGCCCCGACTCCTGCCACAGCTCGGCCGGCTGCACCGCCGGCATCAGCACTTCCAGGGCGCCGGCAGCGTTCATTTCCTCGCGGACGATGGTCTCGACCTTGCGCAGTACCCGCAGGCCCATTGGCAGCCAGGTGTAGAGACCCGAGGCCAGGCGACGGATCATGCCGGCGCGAAGCAGCAGTTGATGGCTGATTACCACCGCGTCGGCGGGGGTTTCTTTGAGCGTGGAAAGCAGATACTGACTGGTACGCATCTTTGGCCGTTATGTCGGTTGTATCGGGAGGAATGGCTGGGCATTGTACGGTGCCGGTCTGGCTGCGTACAGGGCGCCGGCCATCGATGATGAGGAGTCAGCAGGCAATGAACGCGGCGCAGGTACAGGCGTTGATCCGCATGGGGCTGCCCATGGCCGAGGACATCGATTTTCGTGTCGAGCGTCTCGACGAACGACATGCGCTGGCGCGCATACCTTTTCACGGCAAGCTGGTGCGTCCCGGTGGAACGTTGTCCGGCCCGACCATCATGGCGCTGGCCGACGCGGCGATGTACGCGGTCATTCTCGGGCGTCTCGGGGCGGTCGAGATGGCCGTGACCTCGAACCTGAACATCAACTTCCTCAGCAAGCCCAGGCCCGAGGACCTGTTGGCCGAGGCGAGCATCCTCAAGCTGGGGCGGCGCCAGGTCGTCTGCGAGGTCGGAGTGTTTTCGCAGAGTAATGAGGAAGACCTGGTGGCCCATGTGACCGGTACCTACGCCCTTCCTTTATAGGCGCGTTGCCGCCGAGAAGAAAAAACCCGGCGATGCCGGGTTTTTTCGTTGCCTGTCGGTCGATTACAGGATCGACAGCGGATAGTCGACGATCAGGCGGAACTCGTTCTGGTCGCCTTCACCCTCGTCGGCATTGGCGCGGTGCCAGGCCTGGCGGATACGGAACGACAGGTCCTTGGCCGGGCCGGCCTGGACGACGTACTTGGCTTCCAGGTTGGTCTCGTGGTGCTTGCCGTCCTCGCCGTACAGGCCCGCGTAGGAGGAACTGGAGTCGACCTTGGTGCCGTCGATGTCCTTACCGTTGATGTAACGAACCATGAAGGTCAGGCCGGGAACGCCGTAGGAGGCCATGTTCAGGTCGTAGCGGGCCTGCCAGGATTTCTCGCCGGGGCCGTTGAAGTCGGAGTACTGCACGGAGTTGGCGAGGAAAATCGAGTCACCGCCGCCGCCGGAACCGTTCTCGCCGAAGCCGATGTAGTCGAACGGCTCGTCGCCATGCACCTGCTGGTAGGCCAGGGTGAAGGTGTGCGCGTCCAGGGTGTACGCGCCGGCCAGGGACCAGGCGGTGTTGCTGATGTCGCCGGCCTTGGCTTTGCCTTCATCGGTGGTGCGGTAGATGTTGAAGTCGAAGCCCAGCGACTGGTCGGATGCCAGCGGGATTGTGTAGTTGGTGTTCAGGTAATACTGGCGATAGATGTCTTTCAATTCGGCGCCATACAGGGAGGCGCTGAGATTGTCGGTGATCGCGTAGCGGCCGCCGGCGAAGTCCGCGCTCTTGGCGGTCTGGCCTGCATAGGTTGCGTAGAGTTCGCCGCGCGACTTGGTGGTGGTGCCCTGCTTGCCTTCGGTGAAGTGGCCCGCTTCGAGATCGAGCCCTTCGAATTCACTGCTCTGCAGTTGGAAGCCGGTCGCGGTCTGCGGGAACAGGCGGCTGCCGCCGGCGGCGAAGACCGGCGCGGTAGGTTGCATTTCGCCCACTTCAGCATGGTCTTGGAAATGCGCACCTTCAGGGCGCCGCCAGCGCGGCTGTAGTCGTCGCGCGGCTTGCCGTCGTTCATCACCGGCAGGTTGCCGGTGCCGGTCTTGTCCGAGGTACCGTCGAGTTTCAGGCCCAGGTAGCCGAAGGCATCGACGCCGAAGCCCACGGTGCCTTGAGTGAAGCCGGATTCGTAGGTGGTGAGGAAGCCCTGGGTCCAATCGACGCGATCGCCCCGACCTTCCTTGCCGTCACGGTTGAAATAGTAGTTGCGGAGCAGCAGGTCGAGGCTGCTGTCTTCGATGAACCCCTTCGCTTCGGCCTGATCGCTGACGAATGCGTCGGCCACGGCGAACTGAGTGCTACCTGCGGAAACCGCCAGTGCAATGGCGCTCCACTTCATCACTTTCATTGTGATTGCTCCTTTGGTTTTGAAATTATCTCTGCCATCACAGTGCCGCAGTGACGGCTAGTTCTTCTTGTCGGCGCTAACTTATAGCACGCAGTGTTTCTTGGCGATAGTTGAGGTTTCGAAGCGACGGATTCTTTACGGCGTTGTCGCAAAATTGCATGACGTATGTCGCATCTGCGTAGGTGAGCAGTTGAAAAAATGACGTATGTCGCGGGCTTGGTCACTCTTGTTGAGGTCGCTTCTCAAGTCGCTTTTCCCGATTGGCGGGGTCTTGTAATAAAAATGTCATGTTCCGTGCGGCCCCTCTTACTGTGATGAAAGAGGTATAAGCAAACTCCGTGCACAAATTGGAAAACGGCTTCGCCTATGTATTCCAGTTGGTCTCTTCGAGAGCGAAGCTATTCTGTTTGAAAGCAAACGAATCATGCCTTGAAACCTGTTTGTAATCCGTCTGCTTCAAGGGTTGGTTGCCATCGAGTTGTCTGTGGCGAATGCGTTTGTATCCACGGCATGTCTCCTGTTCGACGTCGCGCTGTATTCATTCGACCGGCATCTTATGGGGCGTTCGGCTGGAGTGGCGCGCCAAGCTGGGGCGGGCGGATGTGCGGGCTTGCTTTGGCCGGGCGGCGAAGTATCCTGCGCGGCAGTTACGGCGGGTCCCTTCTCGGAAGGAGGGGCTAAGCTGTCCATGAATGACGGTCGAACAGGAGAGGTCAGTATGTTCGCTTTGGATCCCCGGCTGGAGCAGGACACCCTGTTGCTCGGCGACTTTCCCCTCAGCCGCCTGCTGCTGATGAACGATGCCCGCTATCCGTGGTTCATCCTGGTGCCGAGGCGGGAGGATGTCACCGAGCTGTTCCAGCTCGATGTCGATGACCAGCAGGCGCTGTGGCGCGAGGCCACGCTGCTGGCAGAGGTGCTCAAGGACACCTTCCGTGCGGACAAGATGAATGTCGCTAACCTGGGCAATGTGGTCAGCCAGCTCCACATGCACGTGATCGTCCGGCGACGTGGCGACGACGCCTGGCCCGGCCCTGTCTGGGGGCGCCATCCGGCTCAGCCTTATTCTTCCGAGCAGGTCGAGGCGATCCGCGGCAAGTTGCGGATGGTGCTGACCGACGGCTTCCGTTTTGCCGGGGAGGCCTAGATGGAGCTGGACGCGCGCATGGATGACCTGGAATGCCGCCAGGCTTTCCAGGATGACACTTTGCAGGCTCTCAACGATGTGGTGGTCGAGCAGCAGCGCAGCATTGAGCGACTGCAGCTTCAGGTCGCGGCATTGATCAAGCGTCTGGAAGACGTCCAGGGGCTGGTGGGCGAGGCGGGGGAAGACGAAGCGCCTCCTCCCCATTATTGAATGCACAAAAAACCCGCCGTTCGGCGGGTTTTCTGTTTTTCGCGGCGGTCAGCGGCGGGAGGCGATTACGTCTTCCGCCTGCAGGCCCTTGTCCCGTTGTACCACCGAGAACTCCACGCGCTGGCCTTCGATGAGGATGCGGTGGCCTTCGCCGCGAATCGCTCGGAAGTGGACGAAGATGTCCTCGCCCGAATCGCGGGAAATGAAGCCGAAACCTTTTGAGGTGTTGAACCACTTCACGGTACCGGTCTCCCGGTTGCCGCTGTCCTGGCTGCCGCCGAGGGCCGTCGGGGCGCTGGCGCTGCGCGAGACCGGTTTGCCGGGCTTCAGGCTGCCCGCCAGTTGCAGGGCCGTGGCCAGCACCAGGCTTAGCAGGGGCAGGACGATCGCCGGCTGGTCGGCGATGGTCGGCAGCGGCGCCAGCAGGATCAGTGCCTGCAGGACGACGCCCAGGACCAGCAGGGCGGCTGCACCGGCCTGCAGCGGGCGGGTTGGATGTGACGATTGCAGTACGGGAGCGAAGAGCAGGTTGATCAGGCCCAGAATGGCCAGGTAGATGGCATCGGGATGTTGCA
Organism: Pseudomonas sp. HMSC067G02; assembly: GCF_001813485.1. Classification (NCBI taxonomy): domain Bacteria; kingdom Pseudomonadati; phylum Pseudomonadota; class Gammaproteobacteria; order Pseudomonadales; family Pseudomonadaceae; genus Pseudomonas; species Pseudomonas sp. HMSC067G02. Next base: position 195,837 of record NZ_KV812632.1, on the reverse strand, counting down.
GGAAGGGTGTGGCTTCGGTTCTTAGGCTGGGAATGAAGGACAGCAATAGGGCGGCGACGCCCGTGACCAGAAGGACGATTTTCAACATGTCAATGAGTTCACCTTGATGGGGTAACGATCAAGTAGCCGGACAGCGCTTCGGTGCATGAAACGAAAGGTGCGGAAGGACGGCCGGCCTATGCGTGTGACGCACGGCGGCTATTTAACAGGAAAGCAGGAGGCTACTCAAATCAAGCGGTTGGCGCCGGAGGGGAGGGCGGGGCCCTGAGGCGGGCCCCGCTTTCTATCGAGCGATCGACGATCAGCTGGCGAGAAGGCTGCGCAACATCCAGGCGGTCTTTTCATGTACCTGCATGCGTTGGGTGAGCAGGTCGGCGGTGGGTTCGTCGCTGACCTTGTCCAGCAGCGGGAAGATGCTGCGGGCGGTGCGCACCACGGCTTCCTGGCCCTGGACCAGTTGCCGGATCATCTCCTCGGCTTCCGGCACGCCTTCCTCTTCCTTGATGGACGACAGGCGGGCGTAGGCGGCGTAGGTGCCGGGCGCCGGGAAGCCCAGGGCCCGGATGCGCTCGGCGATGTCGTCCACGGCAACGGCCAGTTCGGTGTACTGACCTTCGAACATCAGGTGCAGCGTATTGAACATCGGGCCGGTGACGTTCCAGTGGAAGTTGTGGGTTTTCAGGTAGAGGGTGTAGGTGTCGGCCAGTAGCCGCGACAGGCCCTCGGCAATGGCTGCGCGATCCTGTTCGCCGATTCCGATATTGATTTCCATGGCGTTCTCCTTTCAGTCGGCCTTGTGAATGGGGCACTCCGAAACAGTTGGAGTGAGGCTAACACAGGGTTTTTCCCAGCGCTCTTGGTCTATGTCAAAGGCGGCGATAGGGAGAATCTATTCCGACTGCCCGGTCAAGCGAATGGTTCGCAGGGTGCGGCGAAATGCTTCCGTTCAACGGCCTGGCTTCCCGCGTGACAGGCCGGCGGGGCTGGCTGCAAGCCATGGATTTTTCAGGCTATAATCCCCGCCTTCAATGCGAAGTGGGCCCGGATGCGGGTGCTTCGCCGTTGCCGTTCACCGGGCAGCGCGGGAGATGTCCTTCCGGGGGCGTACCGATGGTTCCGGTGCTCGGTCAGGGCCGGCGAGAGCCCGGCAATGGTCGCCAGGCAGCCGGCGGCTCCACAGAATCCAAGACTTACGAGAAGCGAACCACACCATGATGCGCAGCCACTATTGCGGCCAACTGAACGAGAGCCTGGACGGCCAGGAAGTCACCCTTTGCGGTTGGGTTCACCGCCGCCGCGACCATGGTGGAGTGATCTTCCTCGATGTGCGCGATCGCGAGGGGCTGGCCCAGGTGGTGTTCGATCCGGACCGTGCGGAAACCTTCGCCAAGGCCGACCGGGTGCGCAGCGAGTTCGTGGTGAAGATCACCGGCAAGGTGCGCCTGCGCCCTGAAGGCGCGCGCAACCCGAACATGGCGTCTGGCTCCATCGAGGTACTGGGCTACGAACTGGAAGTGCTGAACCAGGCCGAGACTCCGCCGTTCCCGTTGGATGAATATTCCGATGTGGGCGAGGAAACCCGCCTGCGCTACCGCTTCATCGACCTGCGTCGTCCGGAGATGGCTGCCAAGCTGAAGCTGCGCGCGCGCATCACCAGCAGCATTCGCCGCTACCTGGACGACAACGGCTTCCTCGACGTCGAGACCCCGATCCTCGGCCGGCCGACGCCGGAAGGCGCGCGCGACTACCTGGTGCCGAGCCGTACCTACCCGGGACACTTCTTCGCCCTGCCGCAGTCGCCGCAGCTGTTCAAGCAACTGCTGATGGTCGCCGGCTTCGATCGCTACTACCAGATCGCCAAGTGCTTCCGTGACGAGGACCTGCGTGCCGACCGCCAGCCGGAATTCACCCAGATCGACATCGAGACCAGCTTCCTCGACGAGAGCGACATCATCGGCATCACCGAGAAGATGGTGCGCCAGCTGTTCAAGGAAGTGCTGGACGTCGAGTTCGACGAGTTCCCGCACATGCCGTTCGAAGAGGCCATGCGCCGCTACGGTTCGGACAAGCCCGACCTGCGCATCCCGCTGGAGTTGGTGGACGTCGCCGACCAGTTGAAGGAAGTGGAGTTCAAGGTCTTCTCCGGTCCGGCCAACGATCCGAAGGGGCGTGTCGCCGCCCTGCGTGTACCGGGCGCCGCCTCCATGCCGCGCAGCCAGATCGACGACTACACCAAGTTCGTCGGCATCTATGGTGCCAAGGGCCTGGCCTACATCAAGGTCAACGAGCGCGCCAAGGGCGTGGAAGGTCTGCAGTCGCCGATCGTGAAGTTCATCCCCGAGGCCAACCTGAACGTGATCCTCGATCGCGTTGGCGCGGTCGACGGGGACATCGTGTTCTTCGGCGCCGACAAGGCCAAGATCGTTTGCGATGCCCTGGGCGCGCTGCGTATCAAGGTCGGCCATGACCTCAAGCTGCTCACCCGGGAGTGGGCGCCCATGTGGGTCGTGGACTTCCCGATGTTCGAGGAGAACGACGACGGCTCGCTGTCCGCGCTGCACCACCCGTTCACCTCGCCCAAGTGCACCCCGGCCGAGCTTGAGGCCAATCCGGGCGCGGCGCTTTCCCGCGCCTACGACATGGTGCTCAACGGCACCGAGTTGGGTGGCGGTTCCATCCGCATCCACGACAAGTCCATGCAGCAGGCGGTGTTCCGCGTGCTGGGCATCGACGAGGCGGAGCAGGAAGAGAAGTTCGGCTTCCTGCTCGACGCGCTCAAGTACGGTGCGCCGCCGCATGGCGGCCTGGCCTTCGGCCTGGATCGCCTGGTCATGCTGATGACCGGTGCATCGTCGATCCGCGAAGTGATCGCCTTCCCGAAGACCCAGAGTGCTGGCGACGTCATGACCCAGGCACCGGGTTCCGTGGACGGCAAGGCCCTGCGCGAGCTGCACATTCGCCTGCGCGAGCAGCCGAAGGCCGAGTGATTCGAATCAACCCGCGGTGGCGCCGCTTGCGGCGCCTCCTGCCGAGAGAGCAATACGGAGTGAGTTATGGCTGGTCATTCTAAATGGGCCAACATCAAGCACCGCAAAGAGCGGCAAGATGCCAAGAAAGGCAAGATATTCACCAAGCTGATCCGTGAGCTGACCGTCGCTGCAAGGCAGGGCGGCGGCGTACCGGCGGACAACCCGCGTCTGCGCCTGGCCGTGGACAAGGCGCTGACCGCCAACATGACCCGCGATACCATCGATCGTGCCATTGCACGCGGCGTCGGCTCCAACGATGCCGACAACATGGTCGAGCTTTCCTATGAAGGCTATGCGCCGAGCGGCGTAGCGATTATCGTCGAGGCGATGACCGACAACCGCAACCGTACAGCTGCGGAAGTGCGTCATGCCTTCAGCAAGTGTGGCGGCAACCTGGGCACCGATGGTTCGGTCGCCTACATGTTCGAGCGCAAGGGACAGATCAGCTTCGCTCCCGGCGTGGACGAGGAAGCGCTGATGGACGCGGCTCTGGAGGCCGGCGCCGATGACGTGGTAGTCAACGACGATGGCTCCATCGACGTGTTCACCACCTTCGCCGACTTCATTTCCGTGAACGAGGCGCTGGCCGCCGCCGGATTCAAGGGCGACGAAGCCGAAGTCACCATGATCCCTTCGACCACCGCGACCCTGGACCTGGAAACCGCGCAGAAGGTGCTCAAGCTGATCGACATGCTCGAGGACCTGGACGACGTGCAGAACGTCTATTCCAATGCCGATATCCCGGACGACGTGATGGCGCAGCTCGGCTGAGCCGATCGGAGCGATAACGCGAAGCCGGAAGTGGGGTACGCTTGATGCGTTCGAACCCCGCTTCCGGCTTTTAGTATCCAGCTTATGACTTTGATTCTAGGGATTGACCCGGGCTCGCGCATCACCGGCTTCGGCGTGGTGCGGGAAACGGCGCGCGGTTGCGAATACGTGGCGTCCGGATGCATACGGACCGGTAACGGCCCCTTGCACGAGCGTCTGCACGTGGTGTTTCGCAGCGTCCGCGAGGTGATCCGCACCCATGGCCCGACGGCCCTGAGCATCGAGCAGGTGTTCATGGCGCGCAACGCCGATTCGGCCCTGAAGCTGGGGCAGGCGCGGGGGGCGGCCATCGTCGCGGCAATGGAGGAGGGGTTGAGCGTGGCGGAGTACACCGCCTCGCAGGTCAAGCAGGCAGTCGTGGGGACCGGCGGTGCAGACAAGCAGCAGGTGCAGATGATGGTCATGCATCTGTTGAAGCTGACCCAGAAACCGCAGATCGATGCCTCCGATGCCCTGGCCATCGCCCTGTGTCATGCCCATACCCAACAGAGTCTGGTCCCCCATGGCCTGGTGGGCGCACGCCGACGTGGCGGGCGCCTGCGTCTTTGAATAAGGAAAGCTCTTCGTGATCGGACGCTTGCGTGGCACCCTGGCGGAGAAACAGCCGCCGCACCTGATCCTCGATGTGAATGGCGTCGGCTATGAAGTGGAAGTGCCGATGACGACCCTCTATCGGTTGCCTTCGGTAGGCGAGCCGGTGACCTTGCATACCCATCTGGTTGTGCGTGAGGATGCGCACTTGCTCTATGGCTTCGCCGAAAAGCGCGAGCGAGAGCTGTTCCGTGAGCTGATCCGGCTCAACGGCGTGGGTCCGAAACTGGCTCTGGCGCTGATGTCGGGCCTGGAAGTGGACGAACTGGTGCGTTGCGTCCAGGCACAGGACACCTCCACCCTGGTGAAGATCCCCGGTGTTGGCAAGAAGACCGCCGAGCGCCTGCTTGTGGAGTTGAAGGACCGCTTCAAGGCTTGGGAAAACATGCCCACGATTGCACCGTTGGTGATGGAACCCCGTGCCAGCGCTACAGTCTCAAGCGCCGAGGCCGATGCAGTCAGCGCGCTGATCGCCCTCGGCTTCAAGCCACAGGAAGCCAGTCGTGCCGTCGCAGCCGTACCGGGAGAGGATTTGTCCAGCGAAGAAATGATCCGCCAGGCCCTGAAGGGCATGGTCTAGGTGGCGCCCGATGATCGAGCCTGATCGCCTCATATCCGCCGTTTCCGGTCGCGAACGCGATGAGCAGCTGGACCGCGCCATTCGCCCGCTGAAGCTGGCCGACTACATCGGCCAGCCCAGCGTGCGCGAGCAGATGGAGCTGTTCATCCATGCCGCGCGCGGCCGCCAGGAGGCGCTCGACCATACGCTGATCTTCGGTCCGCCGGGGCTGGGCAAGACGACCCTGGCGAATATCATCGCCCAGGAAATGGGCGTTTCCATCAAGAGTACTTCCGGGCCGGTGCTCGAGCGTCCCGGCGATCTCGCCGCGTTGCTGACCAACCTGGAGGCCGGCGACGTCCTGTTCGTCGACGAGATCCACCGTCTTTCGCCCATCGTCGAAGAAGTGCTGTATCCGGCCATGGAAGATTTCCAGTTGGACATCATGATCGGCGAAGGGCCCGCGGCCCGCTCCATCAAGCTGGACCTGCCGCCGTTCACCCTGGTCGGCGCGACCACTCGTGCCGGCATGCTGACCAATCCACTGCGCGATCGCTTCGGTATCGTCCAGCGCCTGGAGTTCTACAACGTCGAGGACCTGGCGACCATCGTCAGTCGGTCGGCCGGCATTCTCGGCCTGGAGATCGAGCCGCAGGGCGCGGCGGAAATCGCCAAGCGCGCCCGCGGTACGCCGCGAATCGCCAATCGCCTGCTGCGCCGGGTACGCGACTTCGCCGAGGTCCGGGGGCAGGGCGACATTACCCGGGTGATCGCCGACAAGGCATTGAACCTGCTCGATGTCGACGAGCGTGGCTTCGACCACCTCGACCGTCGTCTGTTGCTGACCATGATCGACAAGTTCGATGGCGGGCCTGTAGGAATCGACAACTTGGCTGCGGCGTTGAGCGAGGAGCGGCACACGATCGAAGATGTACTGGAGCCCTATCTGATCCAGCAGGGCTACATCATGCGGACACCGCGGGGGCGCGTGGTAACACGCCATGCGTACCTGCACTTTGGCCTGAATATTCCGAAAAGGTTGGGGCCGGGGGTGACGACGGATCTGTTCACGTCTGAAGATGGTAATTAATTGCATTTGTGGGCGATTGCCGATTGGCAAAGCCGGGACTTGGTTCTAGAGTATGCGCGCGCAACACGGGGGAAAGCCGTTCCAGCAGCGTTTCCGGGTCTATTACGAGGACACGGATGCCGGCGGCATCGTCTATTACGTCAACTATCTCAAGTTCATGGAACGGGCGCGGACCGAGCGGCTGCGAGCTTTGGGGTTCGCCCAATCGCAACTGGTCGGCGACAATCTGCTGTTCGTCGTGCACTCCGCCGAGGCGCGTTACCACGCCCCGGCCAAGCTCGACGATGAACTGCTTGTCAGCGCCGAGGTCGAGGAGTTGAACCGGGCGAGCCTGAAGTTTCGTCAACAGGTTCGTCGAGCGTCGGACTCCGTCCTGCTCTGCGAGGGGCGGTTCCTGGTGGCGTGCGTGCGAGCGGACACCCTGAAGCCACGTGCTATCCCCGAAACGTTGCGTGCGGCTTTTGCCGGAAGCCCGGATTCTTTTTCAGCAGGAGATTAAAGTGGAACCGAACGTCGTCGACCATACCTCCATGTGGAGCCTGATCAGCAACGCCAGTATCGTGGTGCAGCTGGTCATGCTGACCCTCGTGGCCGCCTCGGTCACATCCTGGATCATGATTTTCCAGCGCGGCAACGCCATGCGCGCTGCCAAGAAGGCACTGGATGCCTTCGAAGAACGCTTCTGGTCGGGCATCGACCTGTCCAAGCTGTATCGCCAGGCCGGTAGCAATCCGGACCCGGACTCCGGCGTCGAGCAGATCTTCCGTGCCGGCTTCAAGGAGTTTTCCCGTCTGCGCCAGCAGCCCGGCGTCGATCCCGATGCGGTGATGGAGGGCGTGGCGCGCGCCATGCGTGTGGCCATCTCCCGTGAGGAGGAGAAACTCGAAGCCAGCCTGCCATTCCTGGCAACCGTCGGTTCCACCAGCCCGTACGTCGGCCTGTTCGGTACCGTCTGGGGTATCATGAACTCCTTCCGTGGCCTGGCCACCGTGCAGCAGGCAACCCTGGCCACCGTCGCCCCGGGTATCGCCGAAGCGCTGATCGCCACCGCCATCGGCCTGTTCGCCGCGATCCCGGCGGTCATCGCCTACAACCGCTTCTCCGCACGTTCTGAGATGCTGATCGGTCGTTACTACACCTTCGCCGACGAGTTCCAGGCCATCCTGCACCGCAAGGTGCACACCAGCGACGACTAAGACGACTGAGAGGTAAGCCGATATGGCAAGGGTTCGTCACAAGCGCAAGCCGGTCGCGGAAATGAACGTGGTGCCTTACATCGACGTGATGCTGGTACTGCTGGTGATTTTCATGGTGACCGCACCGATGCTCAACCAGGGGGTCAAGGTCGACCTGCCGAAGGTGTCCAGCGAGGCGTTGCCTCAGGACAACAACAAGCAGGTCCTGACCCTTTCGGTGAAAGCCGACGGTTCCTATTACTGGAACGTCGGCAGCGAAGTGGATACTGAAAAACAGACCGATAGTGCCGTGTCGTTGGAACAGATGACCGATGCAGTCACCAAGATCATGAGTGCCCGTCCGGACACCCAGGTATTCATCCGCGGCGACAAGGCGGTGAACTATGGTGCGGTGGTTGGCGCCATGGGTGCCTTGCAGCAGGCCGGTGTGCCCAACGTCGGGTTGATTACCGAGGCCCCCTGATCTTGAAGCAACAGTTCGAGCGCTCGCCTTCCGAGAGTTATTTCTGGCCCGTCGTCCTGGCGGTGGTCCTGCACGTTCTGATCTTCGCCATGCTGTTCGTCAGCTGGGCGTTTGCTCCGGAGCTTCCTCCCTCCAAGCCGATCGTGCAGGCCACGCTCTACCAGCTCAAGTCGAAGAGCCAGGCGACGACCCAGACCAACCAGAAGATCGCTGGCGAGGCGAAGAAGACCGCCTCCAAGCAATACGAAGTCGAGCAACTCGAACAGAAGAAGCTCGAGCAGCAGAAACTCGAGCAACAAAAGCTGGAACAGCAGCAGGTCGCTGCTGCGAAAGCGGCGGAACAAAAGAAGGCTGACGAGGCTCGAAAGGCCGAGGCCCAGAAAGCCGCCGAGGCGAAGAAGGCCGATGAAGCCAAGAAAGCTGCCGAGGCCAAGGCCGCCGAACAGAAGAGGCAGGCTGACATAGCCAAGAAGCGCGCCGAGGACGAGGCCAAGAAAAAGGCCGCTGACGACGCCAAGAAAAAGGCAGCCGAGGACGCGAAGAAGAAAGCGGCCGAGGAGGCCAAGAAGAAGGCTGCTGCGGAAGCGGCGAAGAAGAAAGCCGCCGTCGAGGCCGCCAAGAAAAAGGCCGCCGCCGCTGCCGCGGCAGCCCGCAAGGCTGCCGAGGACAAGAAGGCGCAGGCGTTGGCCGAGTTGCTTTCGGATACGACCGAGCGCCAGCAGGCCTTGGCCGACGAGGTGGGCAGCGAGGTCACCGGCAGTCTCGACGACCTGATCGTCAACCTGGTGAGCCAGCAGTGGCGGCGTCCTCCATCGGCGCGTAATGGAATGAGCGTAGAAGTACTGATCGAAATGCTGCCGGACGGTACCATCACCAATGCCAGCGTCAGCCGTTCGAGTGGCGACAAGCCTTTCGACAGTTCGGCGGTGGCGGCGGTGCGCAACGTCGGCCGTATTCCCGAGATGCAGCAATTGCCGCGGGCTACCTTCGACAGCCTGTATCGTCAGCGCCGCATCATCTTTAAACCGGAGGATTTGAGTCTGTGAGTACCCTGATTCGCATTGCGCTGTTCGCCCTGGCCCTGGTGGCAGGTGCTGCGCAGGCTGCCGACCCGCTGGTGATCTCCAGCGGTAACGACCGTGCCATTCCCATCGCCGTGGTGCCGTTCGGCTTCCAGGGGGGCAACGTGTTGCCGGAAGACATGTCCAATATCATCGGCAACGACCTGCGCAACTCCGGCTACTTCGAGCCGCTGCCTCGGCAGAACATGATCAGCCAGCCGGCGCAGGCCAGCGAAGTGATCTTCCGTGACTGGAAGGCAGTTGGCGTCAACTACGTGATGGTCGGCAACATCGTGCCTGCCGGCGGACGCCTGCAGGTGCAGTACGCATTGTTCGATGTCGGCACCGAGCAGCAGGTCCTGACCGGCAGCGTGACCGGCAGCACCGATCAGCTCCGCGACATGTCGCACTACATCGCCGACCAGTCGTTCGAGAAGCTCACCGGTATCAAGGGCGCGTTCTCCACCAAGATGCTCTATGTCACCGCCGAGCGTTTCTCGGTCGACAACACCCGCTACACCTTGCAGCGCTCCGACTACGACGGCGCCCGCCCGGTGACCCTGCTGCAGTCGCGCGAGCCCATCGTGTCGCCGCGCTTCTCGCCCGATGGCCGCCGTATCGCCTATGTCTCCTTCGAACAGAAGCGCCCGCGTATCTTCATCCAGTACGTCGATACTGGCCGTCGTGAGCAGATCACCAATTTCGAGGGCCTGAATGGCGCTCCGGCATTCTCCCCTGACGGCAACCGCCTGGCCTTCGTCCTGTCGCGCGACGGCAACCCGGAAATCTACGTCATGGACCTTGGCAGCCGCGCCCTGCGCCGCCTGACCAACAACCTGGCGATCGATACCGAACCCTTCTGGGGCAAGGACGGCTCTACCCTGTACTTCACCTCGGACCGTGGCGGCAAGCCGCAGATCTACAAGATGAACGTGAACAGCGGTGCCGTGGACCGGGTAACCTTCATCGGCAACTACAACGCCAACCCGAAACTCTCGGCCGACGAGAAGACCCTGGTAATGGTCCACCGCCAGCAGGGCTACACCAACTTCCAGATCGCCGCCCAGGACCTCCAGCGCGGCAATCTGCGGGTGCTGTCGAACACCACTCTGGACGATTCGCCCACTGTTGCGCCCAATGGCACCATGCTAATCTACGCCACCCGCCAGCAGGACCGGGGCGTGCTGATGCTCGTATCCATCAACGGACGCGTACGGATACCTCTCCCTACCGCTCAGGGCGATGTGCGCGAGCCTTCCTGGTCCCCTTACCTGAACTGACGGTCGCCAACGGTTACAAACTTATACACTGGGGTTCATTAGGAGTTACATGATGGAAATGCTGAAATTCGGCAAATTTGCTGCGCTGGCTCTGGCCATGGCTGTGGCTGTGGGTTGCTCCTCCAAGGGCGGCGATGCTTCCGGTGAAGGTGCCAATGGCGGCGTCGACCCGAACGCAGGCTATGGCGCCAACAGCGGTGCCGTTGACGGCAGCCTGAGCGACGAAGCCGCTCTGCGTGCGATCACCACCTTCTACTTCGAGTACGACAGCTCCGACCTGAAGCCGGAAGCCATGCGCGCTCTGGACGTACACGCGAAAGACCTGAAAGGCAGCGGTCAGCGCGTAGTGCTGGAAGGCCACACCGACGAACGTGGCACCCGCGAGTACAACATGGCTCTGGGCGAGCGTCGTGCCAAGGCCGTTCAGCGCTACCTGGTGCTGCAGGGCGTTTCGCCGGCCCAGCTGGAACTGGTTTCCTATGGTAAAGAGCGTCCGGTCGCTACCGGCCACGACGAGCAGTCCTGGGCTCAGAACCGTCGCGTCGAGCTGAAGAAGTAAGAAGTCGTTATGCCCAAGCACCTGCGTGTCCTGACGTTCCTCGCGCTCAGCCTGCCATTAGCGGCCTGGGCGGAAGTTCCTGTGTATGACGGCGTTGCCGCCAACAATGGCGGCAACGTTCCTCCTTCCGGGTATGGCACGGCAGGTGCCGGCGGCGCCTTTGCCGGAGGTGGGGTGACAACCCCCACCTCCGTGCAGGGCGAACTGTTCATGCAGCTCCAGCAGATGCAGGACGAGTTGGCTCGCCTGCGTGGCACGCTCGAGGAACAGCAGAACCAGATCCAGCAGCTCAAGCAGGAAAGCCTGGAACGCTACCAGGACCTCGACCGTCGGATTTCCGGTGGTGGCGCTCCCGCTGCACAGAATTCCGCACCTGCTGGCGCCATCAATGCCAATGGGGCGCCTGCGGCTCCCGCAGGCAACAACGCACCGGCGCCGAGTAGCGAGCCGGGCGACCCGGCGAAGGAGAAGCTCTACTACGACGCGGCCTTCGACCTGATAAAGAGCAAGGATTTCGACAAGGCGAGCCAGGCGTTCAATGCCTTCTTGCGCAAGTACCCGAACAGCCAGTACTCCGGCAACGCCCAGTACTGGCTCGGCGAGGTGAACCTGGCCAAGGGCGACCTGCAAGGTGCCGGCCAGGCTTTCGCGCGGGTCAGCCAGAGCTACCCCAGCAGCCAGAAGGTGCCCGACTCGCTGTACAAGCTGGCGGACGTCGAGCGTCGCCTGGGTAACAACGACAAGGCCAAGGGCATCCTCCAGCAGGTCATTTCCCAGTACCCGGGCACTTCGGCCGCCCAACTGGCGCAGCGCGACCTGAAGAACCTTCGCTGACCCCGTTCCCGATGAACAAACCCGCGCCTGTCGCGGGTTTTTTCGTTAGAATCGGCGCCCCCGTGAAGCTGCATGGTTTCAGCTCGGCTGATCTTCGTGCCTCTCCTCGCGAGACCTTCCGGGATTTCGAGTGCCACGACAGGATACGTTCCGTGGCGCCCCTTCATTTACCGCAACGGAGGCGGACGACCTGTTCAGTCGTCACGCCCGTGGCTGAATATGCAACAGACCCTGCGCATCACCGAGATTTTCTACTCGTTGCAGGGGGAAACACGTACCGCCGGCTTGCCGACGGTCTTCGTGCGCCTGACCGGCTGCCCCCTGCGCTGTCACTATTGCGATACCGCCTATGCCTTCAGCGGCGGCGACGTCGTTAGCCTGGACGCTATTCTCGAGCGGGTTGCCACCTACAAGCCTCGCTACATCTGCGTGACCGGCGGGGAGCCGCTGGCCCAGCCGAATTGCATTTCTCTGCTGGAGCGGCTTTGCGACGCCGGCTACGAGGTTTCCCTGGAAACCAGCGGGGCCCTCGATGTGTCACGGGTCGACCCGCGCGTAAGCAAGGTTCTCGACCTCAAGACGCCGGGATCTGGCGAGGTCGGACGCAACCGATACGAAAATATCCCGTTGCTGACCGACAACGATCAGGTGAAGTTTGTCGTCTGTTCGCGAGAGGACTACGACTGGGCGGTATCCAAGCTGATCGAGTACCGCCTCGACCAGCGTGCCGGTGAAGTCCTGTTCTCGCCGAGCCACCATCAGGTCAGCGCGCGAGAACTGGCCGATTGGATCGTGGCCGACAACCTGCCGGTCCGCCTGCAATTGCAACTGCACAAGATTCTCTGGAACGACGAACCGGGCCATTGAGACGAGGAATCCATCATGAACCAGAAGAAAGCGGTCATCCTGCTCTCCGGCGGCCTCGACTCCGCCACCGTTGTCGCCATGGCCAAGGCCGACGGCTACGCCTGCTACACCATGAGTTTCGACTACGGCCAGCGCCATCGCGCCGAGCTGCAGGCCGCCGAGCGCGTGGCCCGGCAGTTGGGCGTGATCGAGCACAAGGTGATAGGGCTCGACCTCAATGGCATGGGCGGCTCGGCATTGACCGACGAGAGCATCGCGGTGCCCGAGTCGCCTAGCGAAGGTATACCGGTGACTTACGTGCCCGCGCGCAATACGGTGTTTCTCTCGCTCGCCCTGGGCTGGGCCGAGGTCCTGGATGCCCGTGACATCTTCATCGGTGTGAATGCGGTGGATTACTCTGGTTATCCGGATTGTCGCCCTGAGTTCGTCGAGGCTTTCGAGCGCATGGCGAACCTGGCAACCAAGGCGGGCGTGGAAGGCAATGGCTTCCGCATCCAGGCGCCGCTGCAGTATCTGTCCAAGGCGCAGATCATCCAGGCGGGCGTGGCGCGTGGGGTGGATTACGGCCTGACGGTGTCCTGTTATCAAGCCGATGAGCAGGGGCGTGCGTGCGGCAAATGCGATAGCTGCCGGCTGCGTGCGGATGGCTTCGCGGCGGCTGGTATTTCCGACCCGACGCCATATTTCTGAAAAAAATTCGCGAGAGGTGTTGTTTTTACGTTAGAAATCAGTATTATACGCCTCGCGTTGGGTCGTTAGCTCAGTCGGTAGAGCAGTTGGCTTTTAACCAATTGGTCGTAGGTTCGAATCCTACACGACCCACCATTTCTCTACGGCGTGTTGCATAGATATAGAAAGGGGTGTTACGCCTTTTACTTGTCCAACAGCCGTATGGGCCAAATATGAAGCCCGTATCGATGTGATATCAATATGGAAAAGCCCACCTATCTAGGTGGGCTTTTCTGTTTCTAAGGACCTGAAACCATTCTGCAGGCGTAGCAAACGTGACCTGCTCCCCAACTTCAGTACCACGCTGAACTTAGTAGAGTCCGTTTTCCAAGCAGGAGACGGCAGTGCAGAAGCGTTCTTCTCGACTTCCTCAAGCGGGTCGAGGCCAGTGTACCGACCGAGCTGCACGCCCAACTGGTGGAACTGGCCCAGGAGCATCGACGCTGTGGCTAACGCCGCCTGCACATCCTGCTGTGGCGTGCAGGTCAACCACAAGCGGATTTACCGGCTGTACCGAGCCGCCGGCTTGATGGTGAGGCGGCGGAGGATCGCGGTGGCGCGGTTTCGCGGCTACCCGCAGGCGATCCGCACCGACCAGGGCCCCGAGTTCACCGGCAAGGCGCTTGATCAGTGGGCCTGTCAGCGTGACATCAAGTTGAAGCTGATTCAGCCTGGCCAGCCCACGCAGAGCGCCTTCATCGAGTCATTCAACGGCAAGTTCCGGGGCGAATGCCTCAATGAGCACTGCTCGCTGGTCGAAGCCAGAATCCGTATCGCGGCTTGGCGGGATTACAACGAGCACCGACCACACAGCGCCATTGGCAATCTCTCCCCGGCAGAGTTTGCTGCGAAGTGGCGAACCAACCAGCAGCAGCTGAAGCGGGAAAAGTTGATATCAACCCCATAGCCTACTAACTAGGCAGCGGTACTAAAACTGGGGGCAGGCCAGTCCGAACTGATAAAAAAACGTCCGAAACTGGCAAAACCTTATGGCCGCTTTTCCTAATATTTGCTCCGAACCCTCGGTATTTCAAGGAGCGAACATGCATATCCAATCGTTGGGGGCTACTGCCTCCTCGCTGAATCAGGAGCCTGTCGAAACCCCGTCGCAGGCAGCGCATAAGTCCGCCAGCTTGCGTCAGGAACCTTCAGGGCAAGGTCTCGGGGTTGCCCTAAAGAGCACGCCGGGAATACTTTCCGGGAAGTTGCCGGAAAGCGTTAGTGACGTGCGTTTCAGCAGTCCCCAAGGGCAAGGGGAGTCCCGTACTCTGACTGACTCGGCAGGGCCGCGGCAGATCACTCTGCGCCAGTTTGAGAACGGAGTCACCGAGCTACAGCTCAGTCGGCCACCATTGACCAGTCTGGTCCTAAGCGGCGGTGGTGCCAAAGGTGCGGCATACCCGGGAGCAATGCTGGCGCTAGAAGAGAAAGGCATGCTCGATGGCATCCGCAGCATGTCCGGTTCGTCCGCTGGCGGCATCACCGCCGCCCTTTTGGCCTCAGGTATGAGCCCGGCGGCGTTCAAGACCCTTTCCGACAAGATGGATCTTATTTCGCTGCTCGATAGCTCGAACAAGAAGCTGAAGCTGTTCCAACACATTAGCAGCGAGATCGGCGCATCGCTGAAAAAGGGCTTGGGCAACAAGATCGGCGGCTTCTCTGAGTTGCTGCTCAATGTACTCCCACGCATAGATTCGCGGGCTGAGCCCCTAGAACGCCTATTGCGCGACGAGACACGCAAGGCCGTGCTCGGACAGATCGCTACGCATCCAGAGGTTGCACGCCAGCCGACCGTTGCCGCCATCGCCAGCAGATTGCAGTCCGGCTCCGGAGTCACCTTTGGCGATCTAGATCGGTTGAGTGCTTACATTCCCCAGATTAAGACGCTGAACATCACAGGTACGGCCATGTTCGAGGGGCGTCCGCAATTAGTGGTGTTCAATGCCAGCCACACACCGGATCTGGAGGTCGCCCAGGCGGCACATATCTCCGGTTCCTTCCCAGGAGTGTTCCAGAAGGTCAGCTTGAGTGATCAGCCGTACCAGGCCGGCGTAGAGTGGACAGAATTCCAGGATGGCGGGGTGATGATTAACGTGCCGGTCCCTGAGATGATCGACAAGAATTTTGACAGCGGGCCACTGCGGCGCAACGACAACCTGATCCTTGAGTTCGAGGGCGAAGCTGGGGAGGTAGCGCCCGACCGAGGTACTAGGGGCGGCGCGCTCAAGGGCTGGGTCGTCGGGGTGCCTGCCCTGCAGGCGCGCGAAATGCTGCAGCTCGAGGGCCTGGAGGAATTGCGCGAGCAAACCGTTGTGGTGCCGTTGAAGAGCGAGCGCGGTGATTTCAGTGGCATGCTCGGTGGCACCTTGAACTTCACCATGCCGGACGAGATCAAGGCGCATCTTCAGGAGCGCCTCCAGGAGCGAGTCGGTGAACATCTGGAGAAACGTCTTCAGGCTTCAGAGCGTCATACCTTCGCTTCTCTCGACGAGGCGCTGCTGGCACTTGATGACAGTATGCTCACCAGTGTTGCTCAACAGAACCCGGAGATCACAGACGGGGCGGTGGCTTTTCGCCAGAAGGCGCGGGATGCGTTCACCGAGCTGACTGTCGCTATCGTTAGCGCCAATGGCTTGGCGGGTAGGCTCAAGTTGGACGAGGCTATGCGCTCCGCTCTTCAGCGACTCGATGCGCTGGCAGATACTCCGGAACGCCTAGCATGGTTGGCAGCTGAGTTGAACCATGCTGATAACGTTGATCATCAGCAGTTACTCGATGCCATGCGCGGGCAGACGGTGCAGTCGCCGGTGCTCGCCGCTGCGTTAGCAGAGGCGCAGCGCCGCAAAGTGGCGGTTATTGCCGAGAACATTCGTAAGGAAGTTATCTTCCCCTCTCTGTATCGCCCTGGCCAGCCGGATTCCAACGTAGCTCTGTTACGTCGGGCGGAGGAGCAGCTACGGCATGCCACCAGTCCGGCGGAAATCAATCAAGCGCTGAACGATATCGTCGACAACTACTCGGCACGAGGCTTCCTGCGTTTCGGCAAACCCTTGAGTTCGACTACCGTTGAGATGGCTAAGGCTTGGCGGAATAAGGAGTTCACATGATTGATACATGGCTGGCACAGTGGGGCTTGAGACTTCCCTCGAGCAACGATGCCACGTTGCGGCTGCAACCGGCAGAGGGACCGGAACTGGTTATGGAGCGCCTCGAGGGCGGTTGGCTTTTCGTCGTCGAGTTGGGACTTGTGCCTTCAGGGTTACCGCTGGGTGTGATCTTGCAATTGTTACAAGTGAACTCTCCATTCTCATCCTTGGCACCGGTGAAACTTGCGGCGGACGATGCCGGTAGACTTGTGCTCTGGGCTGAGGCACGTGATGGCGTTGACGATGTGGATGCACTGAACCGCTTGCACGATAGGCTGCGGGAAGGACATTCACGATTAGTGCCATTGCTAGAGCCCACGGGTGAGTTGGTTCCAGCTCAGATACAAACCAGCGCGTTAGTGTTCGTTTGAACGCAAGGGGAAGGAGCGATACTGCCAATAAAATCCGCAGTTGGTAATTTCTCTAATAGATGGGCCACCCGAAGGTGGCCTATCTGTTCATGCTGCAATGAGTTGTCGTGCCAACACCATTTCTACCGAGCCCCATCCTGGTTCAACGAGCCGAGGCCCTCGAGGTGGGCTTTTCTGTTTCTGGAGTCCGGATATCCGATCCACAGCGCGCCAGAACGAGCGGCTGGTTTCGTGCTTTCGCCAGTTATATCGGCACTGGCAACCACAGTCGTGTGCCTGCCAGTCTGCTTCCATGCAGCCTGGTGAACAGGTGCATGGCTATCCGAGGATTTGTCAGTGGGCCTGGACTTTCATAGAGTGAAGCTCCTTTCCTCGCGACTGGATTAGTGACGCGATGCCGACCCCGGTTTTCATAAAAAGAACGGTACTGTTTGGCGACTGTGATCCCGAAGGGATCGTCTATACGCCACGTTTTTCATACTTCGTGCTGGAAGCGGTGCAGGAGGCGCTCGGGGTCTGGCTGGGAGGCCCGGGGCTCAGAACCCTTCTGGGTTTCAGGATTCTTCCCCCGGCGAGAGCGTTCTCCCTGGAATTCCTGCATCCGGTCACCTGGGACGACGAACTCACGCTGCGAGTGGGTGTGTCGAACGTGGGGACGCATTCTTTCTCGTTTTCAGTCGAAGGACGTCTTTCGCCGGACGTGGTGGCGTTCACTGCGAGTCTGACGCAGGTCTGTGTCTCCCCGGATACCCGCGAAGTCATGGAAGTCCCCGCGCAGCTCCGCGCGCTCCTCGCATAGAGACACATTCTGGCTATTCGTCGCGGCGCTGGCTACGGCCGGCAGGACGCTGCGAGCGGCATGCCGCTGACCTGCTCCGTGGCGCTCCGGAGGAGGGCGGCAAGCCGCCTTCCTTCATTTCTACTCGTTGCCGAGCATCGCATCCAGATCGCGCATGGTCTGTTTCTTGGCCTGGACGCCCTGCAGTTCGACGAACATTGCCTGGACGGTCTGCACCATGCGCGCAATGGGCATCTTGCCCAGCGGCAACATCTGGTTGTTGTCGCGGATGGCCGGGGCGCAGACGAAGGCGAACGAGCGTTGCAGCCAATAATCGTATTTCTCCGGGTCGATCCAGCCGTCGACGGTTTTCACGTTGGTGATGACGTTGTCGATGCGGCGCATGGCACGCGCGTTGTCGAAGCGAACCCTGCGCTCCTTGCACTTGAACTGGACCTCGTAGGCCGTCAGCGTCGGCATCGACCGGTCTTCGAATAGCTGGATGATCTGCGCCGACTGGATACCTTTGGGTTGCTGCAAGATGCCGGTGGCGTTGGCGACGAATACCTCGTTGTTGTAGCGTTCGCCCTTGCCGTAGACGATCCAGTAGTCGCCGGTGCTTTCGGCGACCGCAGTCGTTGCCGTGCAGATGAAGGCGAGCGGCAGCAGCCAGCGCCGAGCATGAAGGAATGGTTTGCCCATGAGTTCGTCCTTGAATGTCTTGTTCCCGACCGCGGAGGGTCATCCAAGGGACGAATCATAGGTGCATCCCAAGGTGAGGGTCGACTAGCACGGATGAGCTATGGACGAAGCGGGGGAAACTCGCTCGGAGCTTGCTCTATCGGCACGTTCGGGATGGTCGGGCGGCTGACGCCTCGGGTGCGCTCCGGCACGCATTCGAGCGAGAACGACGGGCTGGCTTTACTGCTCGGAAGGCACGCTGCACCGCTGTTGGCGGCGTCAAGCTGCCGGCGATGGGGGAGGGCGGCAGGCGCTCATCGGCTGGTCGGTCGATCTGCCGGGTGCGCCTGCTGGACGCCGTTGGGGTCAGGCCGTCTGCCGCGCGATGACTCCATGAGGTCTGCAGCCTAGTCGAAAAGCGCCTCTGGCGTTCCTGCGCGGATTCGCTGCCATAACGTCTGGATCTGCGAGGCCAGTACCCGGTGCTCGGAAAGCGGCGGCAAGGCGTCCACCGGAAAGTACTCGGCCGCCGACGTTTCGTCCGTTTGTTGCTGAAGCCTGCCACCGGTGACGTGGCAGAAGAAGAAAGCTTTCAACGCATGCGGCAGTTGGGGAGGGTGGGGATGCTTGTGCTTGTCCAGCAATGCCAACAGGCGTATCGCTCGGACTTCCAGTCCGCTCTCTTCCTGGGTTTCGCGAACTACCGCATCTGCCGGCGACTCGTTTACGTCGCACCAGCCGCCCGGTAGGGTCCAGCGACCATCCGAGGCCTCGCGGACCAGCAGGACCCGCTGTTGCGAGTCGAGGATCAACGCACGGACGTCCAGTTTCGGGGTCGGGTAGTGGCTGTCCAGGGCGATCCAGTTCTCGACCCGTTCGTACGCTACCCCCTGGTCGCTGGCGATGAATTCGGCGACGGCATGCTGGAGCGCGCGAAAGCGTCCGATGTCGAAGCGGTCCTTGGAAAAGGCGAGACCGGCCTGGGCGGTGGACAGTATCAATTCCAGAAGATGGGCAAGCGCCCTGGGATCGCTGACCGATGGCACCTTTCCTTCCGTTTTTTCGGCCTTCGGGTGGTCCGCGTCGTGCGAGCCGTCCAATGGTTGTGCCATAGATAGAACCCTCGCTGCTCGATGATCTGTAGAGCTGGTTTTCAACCAGGTGTTCCCTGCGTCTTCCTCGTATGCCTGTGCACGCCAATAGTGGTTCATCAAACCCTGGTTGCGACCGTCGCTTTCCAACACATGCGCGTAACCCAGGTTCGCGTGTCGCAGCGATGGCTCCACTGCCAGGTTCGCTTCGAACCTTCAGGCGGTCGCAACTGATGACGCCTCTTCGCACAGACTTACCGTAGGAGTTTCCCTCCCCGAAACGAGCGGTCGGGCCGGCTGCGGTCGGCTGGCAAAGGTAGACTCCGTGCCGGCCATGAGCGTTTCCAGGGCCGTTTGGGGCCGTTCGATGAGGCGCAACAAGCGATGCTCCCCTGTTTGGACGGCAGAGGCGGAGGCAATTCCCTTATGCTGCTTGCGGATAACTGGCCCGGACGGCATATACGGCCTTGTCGTTCTACGGATGCCTGGAGTCCCGCAGGCGGGACAGCGCAATGCGCAGTGACCTTCCTTTAAGCATATCGATGGAGTCTGTATGAAAGCGCTTGGTTCGGAATCGCCGATGGAAAGTCTTTTCGACATTCGTTCGCTGGAGGCCATTACCGGCGGCGAGCCGGCTGCATTGCGGCGGTTGCTGGAAACTTTATTGGCCAGCAGTCGGGATGATCGTACTCGGTTGGCGGAATTGCTTGAACTCGCAGACCTGCAAGGAGTGGCCGAACTTGCGCACAGGATAAAAGGGGCTGCGAGGGTGGTGGGCAGCAGCCTATTGGTCGAGTCTTGTTCCTGCCTTGAAAAGGCTTGCCAGAACCCATCGGAGACTTCCGAGCGGATAGCCAATCTGGCCTCTTCATTGGAAGGCAAACTAAGTGCGTTCGAAATCAGTATCTCAACCGAATTGGCAAGGCTCTAGAGATCGGGCCGGATAGAACTTTCAGAAGCTGTTCAGGTTTCTCCATAACCTGAATCGCCTCTATTCTCCAGCATGGATTTCTCGAACCCATAAGCTCCGCGTTTGCTGCTGGGGCAATGGGGTAATTGGGTACTTGCTGGGTTTGCTTTGATTTGTCTTGGTTTTTCATTCTTCCATATAAGAGGCGCTATCGAAGCTGATGGCGCTTCTTTCGGATCGTTCATTGTCTTTGGCTGTTGGTGGCAGCGAGCTTGTGGTGTCGGAGGGTTTTTAACTACGAGGTTTTTGGCGCTTGTAGGAAACTTCATACAAGCACTGGGGAAGTTTCACACGATTGCCTGGGAAGTGCTTCGTTGTCGTTCTATTCGGCTTTTCGGAGAATGTTGCTGGCTCTTATAGAGTTCAAAAATCGCAACACTTTCACTGTCAAAAGGAAGCTCAATCGTGTCCATTTCCATGAAAAGCATTCTGGCTGCCGCAGTAGCCAGCCTGGTCGTCGGCAATGCCATGGCGGCAGACGGCACCATCAATTTCAAAGGTGAAATCACCGCGGCTGCTTGCAGCATCACTGGAGGTGCTGGCACCACCGTTGGCGGTGCAGCGGGCAACCAGACCATCGACGTAAACCTCGGCAAGATCAGCATCGACTCGCTGAGCGGCACCGCGGGCGGCAGCATCGCTGGTGGTACCAGCCTGAATCTGAACCTGGACTGTGGCAAGACCGGTACCGGTCTGACCACCGTGAAGCTGAAGTTCGACCCGATGTCCGGTACCGGCATCGATTCGCACAACGAAAGCCTGCTGAAGCTTGGTAAAGACTCCACTGCCACTGGCGTCGGTATTGGCATCTATGGTTCCGATGGCAAGCTGCTGAACCTGTCGGCGAACGAGACCATTGATGCACCCTTGAATTCCAGGGTTGAAAAAGATGGCGAAGGCCAAGACATCACCCTTTACAGCGCCAATCTGAATCTGCGGGCTGCTTACGTAAAGTCTGGCGCTGCGGCCGCTACGGCAGGTGTTGCCAACGGCTCCCTGCCCTTCACCCTGGAATACAACTAAGTTCTGCTACATGGGCGGGGTATGTATATACCCCGCTCCATGAGGTGTGAGTTCGTCATGAAATATCCATTTTCTTCCAGAGTTATCTGGGGCGGCATCCTTTTGCTTTTTTCCACCCTTGCCAATGCGGGAATCACACTGGGAGGAACCCGGGTCGTTCTGCAGGCGCCTGCCAAGGAGGCTGCAATCCTGGTCAGGAACCAGGCTTCCAAGGACGTGATGATTCAATCCTGGGTAGAGGCTGATAATGGGGCAGATAATCGCGAGGTCCCGTTTGCCATCACGCCTGCCCTAAGTCGTTTGGGAGGCAACAAGCAGCAAACCCTGCGTATCCTGTTTCAAGGGGAAGGCTTGCCGAGCGACAGGGAATCCGTATTCCGCCTGAACGTCCAGGAAATTCCGCAAAAATCTGCGTCGGCTAATACGTTGCAGATAGCTTTGCGCCAGCGTATCAAGGTCTTCTACCGCCCCGATAACTTGTCGGGAACTTCCGCCGAAGCGCCTGGAAAGTTGATCTGGCGTCTTGTTCGGCAGGGAGGTAAGTCGGTTGTCGAAGTTTCCAACGATACTGCGTTTCATGTCTCTTTCGCCAACGTGAAATTAAAAGCTGGCAATGCCTCCTATGTCGTTGATGCCGACATGGTCGCGCCGAAGTCGAGTCGCCGATTCGAAATCAAGGGAACTCCCCCCGGCGTTTCTGGAAATATCGAGTTCCAGAGCGTAAATGACTATGGCGGCCTCGATAAACATTCCAGCTCCTTATCCGACTGAAGCTCAGAAGAGCAGAAGGGCAGAAGAGCTGCTCTTAACTTCCCCTATGGATGGGTTTTTCCGGTTTGTCGGAAATTAGTCCAAGGAATATTCGCGTGGCCATATTTAGGAAAAGGTTCGACCTCAAGGTGTCCGTCTATTCCAGGTCTTCCTGTCTCGTGGCCTTGGGATTGGCTTTGCCTGCCGTAACTTCCGCGGTGGAATTCAACGCCGAGTTCCTGAACAACGAGGGCGGGGCGCCCGTTGAACTGAAGTATTTCGAGAACGGCAACTCGGTGTCGCCCGGCACTTACAGCGTCGACATTCATTTGAACCAGATCATGATCCGGCGCGAAGATGTCGTGTTCAGTGCCGATCCCGACACCGGAAGCGTTCGCCCGATCATTCGGATGGGCCTGCTCAAGGAGATTGGGGTCGATATCGCCCGGCTGACTCGGGACAAGCTCATTCCGGCCAACCTGGAAAACAATACGCCCCTGAATGTCGCCGAACTCATCCCCGGTGCATCCGTAGAGTTCGACGTCAACAGCCTTTCCCTGCTGGTCAGCATTCCACAGCTGTATGTACAGCGGCACTCGCGTGGCTATGTGGATCCCTCTCTTTGGGATGACGGCGTCACCGCGTTGTTTTCCAACTACCAGGCCAACTTCACGCGCAACACCAATTTTGGCCAGAACAGCGATTACCGCTACCTGGGTCTGCGCAACGGCTTCAACCTGTTTGGCTGGCGCCTGCGCAACGACTCTTCCCTGAGCGGAGGTACCGGCATGCGCAACAAGTTCAGTAGCAACCGTACCTATGTGGAACGTGACATTCGTGCCCTGAAGGGGACCTTGTCCCTCGGTGAGTTGTATACCTCCGCTCAGGGGGATGCTTTCGAGAGCGTGCGTATGCGCGGCGTGCAACTGCAATCCGATATCGGCATGCTGCCCGACAACGAGATCAGCTATACCCCGGTGGTGCGCGGTATCGCTGAAACCAATGCGACGGTCGAGGTGAGTCAGAATGGCTTCGTGATCTATTCCACCAACGTACCGCCCGGTGCGTTCGAGATCACCGACATCTATCCCAGCGGCTCCAATGGCGACCTGGAGGTCAAGATCATCGAGGCGGACGGACGCCAGCGGTCCTTCAAGCAGTCCTATTCCTACCTGCCGGTCATGACCCGCAAGGGGAACCTGCGCTATGGCCTGGCCGCCGGTGAATACCATAATGACGGCCAGCCGTCGGTCAACCTGCTCCAGGGATCGGCTGTGTATGGCTTGTCCGACAGGGTTACCGGCTTTGGCGGCCTGCTGGCTGCGGAGAAGTACAATGCCACCAACCTGGGCCTCGGCTTCAACACGCCCCTGGGCGGTCTTTCTGCGGACGTGACCCATAGCCAGTCCCGCACGCGACGGGGTGGGCGCAACCAGGGGCAGAGTCTGCGGCTTCTCTATTCCAAGACCATCAACGCCACCGAAACCAGCTTTACCGTGGTGGGCTATCGCTATTCCACGGAAGGCTACCGTACTCTCAGCCAACATATCGACGACATGTCCGACGAGAGCTACCTCTATGGCTCAAGTTCCAGTCGGCAGAAGAGCCGCATAGACCTGACGGTGAACCAGACGCTGTTCCGACGCAGTTCGCTCTATCTCACGGCGGGCGAAACCACATATTGGAATCGCCCCGGCAGCAGCCGTCGCGTGCAGTTCGGCTTCAGCAGCGGCATCAAGCGCGCGAGCTACAGCCTGGCGGTTTCCCGTACCCAGGAGACGGGGTCGTTCGGGCGCTCCGATACCCAGTTCACGGCCTCCGTCAGCATCCCCTTGGGCGGTAGCGCACGCTCCAGTCAGGTATATGCCAATGCCGTGAGTTCACAGCATGGTGATTCGAGTCTGAACACCGGTATCTCCGGATACCTGGATGAAGCCAATGCGTTCAACTACAGCGCACAGGCCAACTACAGCAAGGACGGCGGCAACTCCGGCAGCGTCGGCCTGGGTTGGGACACGTCCAAGGCCAAGTTGTCCGCCAATTACAGCCAGGGGCGTGACAACAAGCAGATCAACCTGGGAGCAAGCGGTTCGGTAGTGGTGCATCCGGGGGGAGTGACCTTCGGCCAGCCGGTGGGGGAAACGTTCGGCCTGGTGGAGGTTCCGGAGGTTGGCGGCGTCGGCCTCGACGGCTACTCTTCGGTTCGCACCGACGGCCGTGGCTATGCCGTGCTCCCCTACATGCAACCCTATCGTTACAACTGGGTGAACCTGGATACCAATACCCTTGGAAGCGATACCGAGATCAGCGACAGCACGCAAATGGCCGTGCCGACCCGGGGCGCCGTGGTTGCCAAGCGTTTCTCCGCGGAGTCCGGTCGGCGGGTGCAGTTCGTCCTGAGCATGGAGTCTGAAGGAAAGATTCCCTTCGGTGCACAGGCATACGACAAGGAAGAGCGGGTCGTGGGAATGGTCGACAACCTGTCCCGTTTGCTGGTGTTTGGTATCGAGGACCAGGGGCGCCTGTCCATTCGCTGGAGCGATGGCTCCTGTTCCGTCGACTATCAGTTGCCGCCCAGGAACAAGGATCTGACTTACGAACGAGTTGCGCTCAGTTGCCGTCGGTCCTCGATCTGAAATGCCCCTGCTGCAGTCGGGTCAAGGCAAAAGGCGAGGACTTTCCCGCTGAACACCGGGCGCGAGGGCAAGCGGCAGCTCACTCGTCCTCGATCATGCTCAACAGATCCGGTGTCCTGCCTCGGGTTTCCAAGCGCAGCAACCACTGCTTGGCGGCCAACCCACCGGCGAAACCGGTGAGGCCGCCAGAGGCTCCGATCACCCTATGGCAAGGTGCAACAATGGACAGTGGGTTCCGTCCGTTGGCGGCTCCAACCGCCCGTACTGCGTTGGGGCTGCCGATCTGCACGGCTATTTCCGTATAGCTGCGGGTCTCGCCGAATGGAATGGTGAGCAGGGCGGACCAGACCTTTTTCTGAAATTCGGTACCTTGGAAGTCGAGCGGGAGTTCGAACCGGGAACGTTTGCCGGAAAAATATTCCCGCAACTGGCGTTCGGTTTCCGCCAGGAGGGAGCTGTCCTCGGAGAGGCGCATCTCGTCCAGCGGTACTCGGTTGGGACGCTCATGCTGCCAAAGAATCGCGACCAGAAAGGCATCGTCCCTGGCTACCAGGGTCAGTGTCCCGACCGGCGATTCCATTTTCCTGTAGCTATGGGGCATGTAGGTGTCCTCTTCGGCAGGATCGCCCAGTGTACTACGCAATGGGATTTCAACAGGGAGGCCTGCAAATGGCAGGCGAGACGGGGTGGAGCGCTATCGGCCCGATGGATGGCCGCTCGCTTCCAGGCATGCCGTCGCCCCCGTGGAGCCCAGGCCGAGCGCCTCGAACTGTGAGATCTGGGAGGCGATTTGCCGAGCAAAGTGGGTTG
Organism: Pseudomonas sp. HMSC067G02; assembly: GCF_001813485.1. Classification (NCBI taxonomy): domain Bacteria; kingdom Pseudomonadati; phylum Pseudomonadota; class Gammaproteobacteria; order Pseudomonadales; family Pseudomonadaceae; genus Pseudomonas; species Pseudomonas sp. HMSC067G02. The sequence goes on along the minus strand of NZ_KV812632.1, from coordinate 170,492 downwards.
TCATTGGTTTGCCATCTCATGGGTTCGGACGAGGCCTCGAGCAAGGGTTGTAACGGTTTTTGTCTGGCCGATGGGGCTCTTGCGTAAAAAGGCTGCCGCCCTTCTTGCTTGGTTGCCGTTCTCGGATCCCGCGCAGCCCGGTGGGTGTGCCAAATTTCTCGCGGTTTGGATCGCGCCGATTGCCGCGGCCTACGAAGCCCGTGGTTCTTCTCCCCGAAACTTTTTCGTTCGGACTCCGAATATCGCGCTTCGCCCAGCGCCGCTAGTTTCCCGTTCCTGACAAAGCAAGCGCTCTGGCTCAGGTATCTCCTGATCCGGATGCATATCGCTGAAGAGGGAACGTTCTGTCATGTCCACATTGGCCAACCTGACCGAGGTTCTGTTCCGCCTCGATTTCGATCCCGATACCGCCGTTTATCACTATCGGGGCCAGACTCTCAGCCGGCTGCAATGCCGGACCTACATTCTCTCCCAGGCCAGCCAACTGGCCCGCCTGCTCAAGCCCGGCGATCGCGTGGTGCTGGCGTTGAACGACTCGCCTTCGCTGGCCTGCCTGTTCCTGGCCTGCATCGCGGTCGGCGCCATTCCCGCCGTGATCAATCCCAAGTCCCGCGAGCAGGCCCTGGCCGATATCGCTGCCGACTGCCAGGCCAGCCTGGTGGTGCGTGAAGCCGATGCACCGTCGCTGAGCGGTCCTTTGGCGCCGTTGACCCTGCGTGCGGCCGCCGGTCGCCCTTTGCTCGACGATTTCTCGCTGGACGCGCTGGTCGGTCCTGCGGACCTCGATTGGAGTGCCTTCCATCGCCAGGACCCGGCGGCAGCCTGTTTCCTGCAATACACCTCGGGTTCCACCGGGGCGCCCAAGGGGGTGATGCACAGCCTGCGCAACACGCTCGGTTTCTGCCGGGCGTTCGCTACGGAGTTGCTGGCATTGCAGGCGGGAGACCGGCTGTATTCGATTCCCAAGATGTTCTTCGGCTATGGCATGGGCAACAGCCTGTTCTTTCCCTGGTTCAGCGGAGCCTCGGCGCTGCTCGACGATACCTGGCCGAGCCCGGAGCGGGTTCTGGAGAACCTGGTCGCCTTCCGCCCCCGGGTCCTGTTTGGGGTGCCGGCCATCTATGCCTCGCTGCGTCCGCAGGCCAGGGAGCTGTTGAGCAGCGTGCGCCTGGCGTTTTCCGCCGGCTCGCCGCTGCCGCGCGGCGAGTTCGAATTCTGGGCCGCGCACGGGCTGGAGATCTGCGACGGCATCGGGGCTACCGAGGTCGGCCATGTGTTCCTCGCCAACCGCCCGGGCCAGGCGCGTGCCGACAGCACCGGGCTGCCGTTGCCTGGCTATGAGTGCCGGCTGGTGGACCGCGAAGGACACACTATCGAGGAAGCGGGCCGGCAAGGCGTGCTGTTGGTGCGTGGCCCAGGGCTGAGTCCGGGTTACTGGCGGGCCAGCGAAGAGCAGCAGGCGCGCTTCGCAGGTGGCTGGTACCGCACCGGCGACCTGTTCGAGCGCGACGAGTCGGGTGCCTACCGTCACTGTGGGCGGGAAGACGATCTGTTCAAGGTGAATGGCCGCTGGGTGGTGCCGACCCAGGTCGAGCAGGCGATCTGCCGTCATCTGCCGGAAGTGAGCGAGGCGGTTCTGGTTCCTACCTGCCGGCTGCACGACGGCTTGCGTCCGACCCTGTTCGTCACCCTGGCCACTCCGCTGGACGACAACCAGATCCTGCTGGCGCAGCGTATCGACCAGCATCTCGCCGAACAGATTCCCTCGCACATGCTGCCTAGCCAATTGCATGTGCTGCCGGCCTTGCCGCGCAACGACAACGGCAAGTTGGCGCGCGCCGAGCTGCGCCACCTGGCCGACACCCTTTATCACGACAACCTTCCGGAGGAACGGGCATGTTGATTCAGGCTGTGGGGGTGAACCTGCCCCCATCCTATGTGTGTCTGGAGGGGCCGCTGGGAGGCGAACGCCCTCGCGCCCAGGGCGACGAGATGCTGATGCAGCGCTTGCTGCCGGCGGTTCGCGAAGCCCTGGACGAGGCGGCGGTCAAGCCCGAGGAGATCGACCTGATCGTCGGCCTCGCCCTGTCTCCCGACCATCTGATCGAGAACCGCGACATCATGGCGCCGAAGATCGGCCATCCGTTGCAGAAGATCCTCGGCGCGAATCGCGCGCATGTCTTCGACCTCACCGACTCGAGCCTGGCTCGCGCCCTCTACGTGGTCGATACCCTCGCCAGCGACCAGGGCTATCGCAACGTCCTGGTCGTGCGCGGCGAATCCAGCCAGGGATTGGAAGTGGACAGCGAGTCTGGCTTCGCCCTTGCCGACGGCGCCCTAGCGCTGCTCTGCCGGCCGACCGGCAAGGCCGCGTTCCGTCGCGGTGCGCTGGGCGGTGATCCGGCGCAGGAATGGCTGCCGCTGAGCATTCCGCTGAATACCGATATTCGCCAGGTAGGCGACGTCAAGGGGCACCTCAACCTGCCGGCCCAACCTGGATTGCCCGAAGCGGTACGCGCCGGATTCACCCGTCTGGCCGGGGACTTCCCGCAACTGAACTGGGTGCGCGAGGAATGGTTCGGCCAGGGACGGCCCGATGGTCGTTGCCTGGGGCCGTTCGAGCTGGCGTCGCAACTGCGCGCGGCGCAGCGCGACCGTCTGGATGAACTGCTGCTCATCAGCTTCGATCCGTTCGGCATGGTGGTGGAGGGCGTGACCCTGGAACTGGCGGGAGAAGCTCATGCATAAGGTCAAACTGGCAGCGATCACCTGTGAACTTCCGGCTCGCAGCTACGAAAACGACGATCCGGTGTTCGCTGCGGTACCGGACCTCAGCGAGTCCTGGTGGCAATTCTGGGGCGTCAATCGGCGGGGCTATTTCGACCCGCGGAACGGTGAGAACGAGTTCAGCCTGGTGGTCCGGGCCGCCGAGCGCCTGCTGCGCAGCAGCGATACCGCGCCGGATAGCGTGGACATGCTGATCTGTTCGGCTTCCTCGCCGATCATGACCGACGCCGGCGATGTCCTGCCGGACCTGCGCGGGCGTCTCTATCCGCGCATGGCCAACGTGCTGTCCAAGCAGCTCGGCCTGAGCCGGGCGCTGCCATTGGATTCGCAGATGGAGTGCGCCAGCTTCCTGCTCAACCTGCGCCTGGCAGCGAGCATGATCCGCCAGGGCAAGGCCGAGAAAGTGCTGGTGGTGTGCAGCGAGTACATCTCCAACCTGCTCGACTTCACCTCGCGTACCTCGACCCTGTTCGCCGATGGCTGCGCGGTGGCCCTGCTGACCCGCGGCGACGACGACAGCTGCGATCTGCTGGCTTCGGCCGAACACAGCGACGCCACGTTCTATGAAGTGGCCACCGGTCGCTGGCGCCTGCCGGAAAACCCGACCGGCGAGGCCAAGCCGCGGCTGTATTTCTCGTTGTTCAGCGACGGCCAGAACAAGATGGCCAGCTTCGTCCCGACCAACGTGCCGATCGCGATGCGCCGGGCGTTGGAAAAGGCCGGCCTGGGCAGCGATGACATCGATTATTTCGTCTTCCACCAGCCAGCGCCGTTCCTGGTCAAAGCCTGGGCCGAGGGCATCGGTGCCCGTCCGGAGCAGTACCAGCTGACGATGGGCGATACCGGCGTGATGATCTCCGTTTCCATCCCGTACACCCTGATGACCGGCCTGCGCGAGGGCAAGATCCGCCCCGGCGATCGTATCGTCATGGCCGGCGCAGCCACCGGCTGGGGTTTCGCCGCCCAGGTCTGGCAATTGGGCGAGGTGCTGGTGTGCTGAGGCATCGCCATGTTGAACCACGGTGTCCGAGGAGGGCTGCACATGGGTAATCCGATCCTGGCCGGGCTGGGTTTCAGCCTGCCGAAACGCCAGGTCAGCAATCATGACCTGGTAGGGCGCATCAACACGTCGGATGAGTTCATCGTTGAACGCACCGGCGTACGCACCCGCTATCACGTCGAGCCGGAACAGGCGGTCAGCGCGCTGATGGTGCCGGCGGCGCGCCAGGCCATCGAGGCTGCCGGGCTGCTGCCGGAGGACATCGACCTGTTGCTGGTGAACACCCTGTCGCCGGACCACCACGACCCGTCCCAGGCCTGCCTGATCCAGCCGCTGCTGGGCCTGCGGCACATCCCGGTGCTGGATATCCGGGCACAGTGCAGCGGGTTGCTGTACGGCTTGCAGATGGCTCGCGGGCAGATCCTCGCCGGGCTGGCACGGCATGTCCTGGTGGTCTGCGGCGAGGTGCTGTCCAAGCGCATGGACTGTTCGGACCGCGGCCGCAACCTGTCGATCCTGCTCGGCGACGGTGCCGGCGCGGTGGTGGTCAGCGCCGGCGAGAGTCTCGAAGACGGACTGCTGGACCTGCGCCTGGGCGCCGACGGCAACTACTTCGACCTGCTGATGACCGCGGCGCCGGGTAGTGCCTCGCCGACCTTCCTCGATGAGAACGTCCTGCGCGAGGGCGGGGGCGAGTTCCTCATGCGCGGCCGGCCGATGTTCGAGCATGCCAGCCAGACCCTGGTACGGATCGCCGGCGAAATGCTCGTGGCCCATGAGCTGACCTTGGACGACATCGACCATGTGATCTGCCATCAACCGAACCTGCGCATCCTCGATGCGGTGCAGGAGCAACTGGGCATTCCCCAGCACAAGTTCGCGGTGACCGTGGATCGTCTGGGCAACATGGCTTCGGCCTCGACCCCGGTCACGCTGGCGATGTTCTGGCCGGACATCCAGCCCGGACAGCGGGTGCTGGTCCTGACCTACGGTTCCGGCGCGACCTGGGGCGCGGCGCTGTACCGTAAACCTGAGGAGGTGAACCGGCCATGTTGAGGCTTTCGGCTCCCGGTCAACTGGATGATGACCTGTGCCTGTTGGGGGACGTCCAGGTGCCGGTGTTTCTGCTGCGTCTCGGTGAGGCGAGCTGGGCGCTGGTTGAAGGAGGGATCAGCCGGGATGCCGAATTGGTTTGGGCGGACCTGTGCCGCTGGGTCGCCGACCCGTCCCAGGTGCACTACTGGCTGATCACCCACAAGCACTATGACCACTGCGGCCTGCTGCCCTACCTGTGTCCGCGGCTGCCGAACGTACAGGTCCTGGCGTCCGAGCGGACCTGCCAGGCCTGGAAGTCGGAAAGCGCGGTGCGGGTGGTCGAGCGCTTGAACCGGCAACTGTTGCGTGCGGAGCAGCGGTTGCCCGAGGCCTGTGCCTGGGACGCTCTGCCGGTTCGCGCGGTGGCCGACGGCGAGTGGCTGGAGCTGGGACCGCGGCATCGCCTGCAGGTCATAGAGGCTCACGGCCACAGCGACGATCACGTGGTTTTCTACGACGTGCGACGCCGACGCCTGTTCTGCGGCGATGCCCTGGGCGAGTTCGACGAGGCAGAGGGGGTGTGGCGGCCGCTGGTGTTCGACGACATGGAGGCTTACCTGGAGTCCCTGGAACGTCTGCAGCGTCTGCCGACCCTTCTGCAACTGATCCCGGGACACGGCGGCCTGCTGCGGGGGCGGCTGGCCGCGGATGGGGCCGAGTCGGCCTATACCGAGTGTCTGCGCCTGTGCCGGCGGTTGCTCTGGCGCCAGTCCATGGGCGAGTCCCTCGACGAACTGAGCGAGGAGCTGCACCGCGCCTGGGGTGGGCAGAGCGTCGACTTCCTGCCCGGCGAACTGCACCTGGGGAGCATGCGCCGGATGCTGGAGATTCTCTCCCGCCAGGCGCTGCCTCTGGACTGAGACGGGACATCCATTGCGGCGATCGCCGCCGACGGCAGCGGTCGCAATTGGGGGAAAAGGGGGGTTATCGATGATGAACATGCCGTTGCGCGCTAGCGTCGTGCAGGCCAGTCGCCCATGGGCGCGAGGAGGTGGCTCGTGAGCGGGGTTGGCTATCGACTGGAAGAAAGTCTGGAGTACCGCACGCTGGTGCCGGAGGCGCTGTCGATCTGGCGCATGGCCGGCGCCAACCGGATGCTGTTCGACTGCTTCGACGTGGACAGCAAGGCTGCGCGGCGTAGCGTGGCGATCCTTTCCAGCTGCCTGCGCATCGAGTGCTGGGGGCGCGATGTAGTGCTGCGGGCGTTGAACGCCAACGGACGCGCCTTGCTGGCACCGTTGAGCGAGGCCTGTCCGGCCCAGGTCACCTGCTTGCGTGACGGCGACACCCTGCACTGGCGCTTCCCCCAGGAAGAGCCGCATGCGGACGAGTGGCGACGCCTGCATGGCCTGTCCAGCCTGGAGGCGCTGCGCCGCGTGCTCGGAACGCTGGGCGACGCGGAGGAGCCTGCGCTGCTGGGCGGCCTGTTCAGTTTCGACCTGGCCGAGCAGTTCGAACCCTTGCCGGCGCCGGCCGAACCTGCGCGGCATTGCCCGGACTACCTGTTCCTGGTGCCGGAGTTGCTGCTGGATATCGATCACCTGGCGCGCCGGACTTCGCTGCAGGCGTTCGTCCACGATCCGGCCGGGCACGACAGGTTGGCCGCCAGCCTGCGCCAGTGTGCCGACGAATTCCATGGCGCCGTGGAGGAGGCTTCCGAGTCGCCGGTGGCAGGCGTACGGGCCGGCAACTACCAGGTCGACCTGGACGATGCGAGCTTTGCTCGCCAGGTGGAGCGCCTGCAGGCCCACGTGAGGGCCGGCGACGTGTTCCAGATCGTACCGTCGCGCAGCTTCAGCATGCCGTGCGCGGACCCCTGGCGGGCCTATCGCCAGTTGTGCCTGCGCAACCCCAGCCCGTACCGCTTCTTCCTCGATGCGGGGGACTTCTGCCTGTTCGGCGCTTCGCCGGAGTCGGCATTGAAGTACGACGCGGAGAGTCGCGAGGTGGAACTCTACCCCATCGCCGGCACTCGCCCGCGCGGACGCGATGCCCGGGGCGCCATCGATGCGGAACTGGACAATCGCCTGGAAGCGGAGTTGCGCCTGGACGCCAAGGAGATCGCCGAGCACATGATGCTGGTCGACCTGGCGCGCAACGATCTGGCGCGGGTCTGCCGCAGCGGTACGCGGCAGGTGCGCGACATGCTCAAGGTCGATCGCTACAGCCACGTGATGCACCTGGTCTCGCGCGTGGCTGGCGAACTGCATGGCGAACTGGATGCGCTGCATGCCTACCGTGCCTGCCTGAACATGGGCACCCTGGTCGGTGCGCCGAAGGTCCGTGCCATGCAGTTGCTGCGGCAGTACGAGGATGGCTATCGCGGCAGCTACGGTGGCGCGATCGGCATTCTCGACAGCGCCGGCAACCTCGATACCAGCATCGTCATCCGCTCCGCCGAGGTCCGCGAAGGTATCGCGCGGGTCCGGGCAGGCGCCGGCGTGGTGCTGGATTCGGATCCACGGCTGGAGGCCGAGGAAACCCGCAACAAGGCGCTGGCGGTGCTGACCGCCGTGGCCGCTGCCGAACGCGAAAGGGGAGAGCGCGATGCGCATCACGCTGTTGGATAACTTCGATTCCTTCACCTACAACCTGGTTGAGCAGTTCTGCCTGCTCGGCGCGGAGGTCCGGGTGATGCGCAACGATACGCCGTTGCCGACGATCCAGGCGGCATTGCTGGCCGACGGTTGCGAACTGCTGGTGCTGTCGCCGGGGCCCGGTCGGCCGGAAGACGCCGGCTGCATGCTGGAATTGCTCGCCTGGGCCCGCGGGCGCTTGCCGGTGCTCGGCGTCTGCCTCGGCCACCAGGCGCAGGCGCTGGCCGCCGGTGGCGCGGTGGGCGAGGCGAGGAAACCGCTGCATGGCAAGAGCACGTCCCTGCGTTTCGATCAGCATCACCCGCTGTTCGACGGCATCGCTGACCTGCGCGTCGCGCGCTACCACTCGCTGGTGGTCAGTCGCCTGCCGGAAGGTTTCGACTGCCTGGCCGATGCCGATGGTGAGATCATGGCGATGGCCGATCCGCGCAATCGACAGCTGGGCTTGCAGTTCCATCCCGAGTCGATTCTCACCACCCACGGCCAGCGTCTGCTGGAGAACGCTCTACTCTGGTGCGGCGCGCTGGCGGTACGCGAGCGCCTTCGGGCCTGAGCGGCGCTGCACCGTTTCGACGATGCTCGGTTGCCAGGCCGGCGCATCGTCGAAACGCTGGCGGCCCAGTTCGCGCAGGCGCTGGCGGGCGCTTTCGAGAAAGCGCAGGAAGCTGCGCTCGGATTCCAGCGCGGTGTTGTAGTAGCAATACACCTTGGTGTCGATGCCGCCCGGTTCGTAGAGTTCGCTGAGGACTGCCAGGGTACCGTTGCGCAGGCGTTCCTCGACGAAATAATGCGGCGCGATGCCCCATCCGACGCCGGCTTCCACCAGACGCAGCATGTCGTCGAAGTTTTCCACGAAGAGCACCTTGTCGCTGACCGGCCGCAGCAGGTTCGAATGCTGCCCGGAGCGGCTGCCGAGGCTGATCTGCCGGTAATTGGCCAGGCTCGCGATGCTGTGCAGGGAGGCATTGCACAACGGGTGCTGCGGATGGGCGACGACGAACGCCTTGGTGTAGCCGAGCACGCACTGGTTGAAGCGGGAGATCTTCAGTTCCTCGTCGATGGTGATGGCGATATCGATTTCCGCGTTGTCCTGCTTGATCGTCGCCAGGCTATCGGCGGGCGAGGTGCGTATCAGGCTGACCATGTTGAAATCGTCGAGCAGTACGCTGCTCACCGTATCGCAGAACGACGGCGGGATGGCGGTGTCCAGCAGCACCCGGAGATTGCGCGGACCCTTGTTGAGATTGAAGGCGATGTCGCCGATCAGCTGCTGGTAGTTCAGCAGGCTGCGCATGTAAGGGATCAGGCGAAGCGCCTGCTCGGTGGGTTCGACCTTGTAGCCGTCCCGACGGACCAGCTCCACGCACAGGTCGATTTCCAGGTTGCTGACCGCCGAGCTGACCGCGGTGTGCGACTTGCGCAGGATCCGCGCAGCGGAGGAAATCGAACCGGAGGCGATGACCTGGAGGAACATGTTCACGTGATTCAGGTTATGAATAGGCATCCCTTATTCCTTTTATTGGGTGGCGCGTGCCGCTTCCCTTGTTCGGGTCAGGTTGCCGCTACTGTGGAAGAAGCGTCGAGGACTCGATAGATAGCGCCCGAGTGTTTCAACTTGTCTTCTGGATGACGTTTTCATCGGGGAAACCTCCCGTCGGTCAGTGAAGCGCAAGGGCTGGCGTGCGAGGGTGGAATCGGCCGCCGGCTCGCTTTCTGCGCGGCGGGCGCACGGCACGGGGAGTCGTCGTTTTGGAGGTGAGGGATGACGGCTCTGTTTCAGGATATTTTTATAATTATGTGAAAGAAGAGCTTATTTCAACGAAATATGTTTCATATTGCTCGTAAATTCGACGAAAAGAAAATCCGGATATTTACCGGTTATTTAACGCTAATACCAAGGGCCTAATACCAAAGTATTAACGCTGGCATGCCGGCATGTCGTGTTCGGTCGTGGAGCGAGCCGAGCTAGGGACGGTTCTAAGAAACGAAAAAATTATGTCGCGTAGGTCTAACGACCGAAACCTATGTCTTTTGTTAGCGTAGCCACCGGCCAGGCCGGTACGGACGCCGGGATGGCCCTGGCGCGACCTATGCGGTTAGAATCCGCGGCCTTGCAGGCGGATACCCCGAGCTTCGCTCGAGGGTGTCGCGGGTGCCGTGCCCGAAACCTGCAATCGTCAGCTCCCGGCGGTCCAGCCTGCCGCCGGGTATAAAATCGAGAGACGCGCTGTTGCGCCTTCAGGTGTAGCGACTATGACGCACATTTCCGAACGACTCCTGGTCCAGGCCCACCTGGCCGCCAAGCAACCCCGCGTGTTGAGCGAGCAGGAGAGCGCCGAGCATCGCGCGGCGATCGCGGCCGAACTGAAGGCGCAGAACGCGGTACTGGTGGCGCATTACTACTGCGATCCGGTGATCCAGGCGTTGGCCGAGGAGACCGGCGGTTGCGTATCCGATTCGCTGGAGATGGCCCGTTTCGGCAACCAGCATCCGGCGCAGACGGTGGTCGTGGCTGGGGTGCGCTTCATGGGCGAGACGGCGAAGATCCTCAACCCTGAGAAGCGCGTGCTGATGCCGACCCTCGAAGCGACCTGCTCGCTCGACCTGGGCTGCCCGGTGGATGAATTCTCGGCATTCTGCGACCAGCACCCGGAACGGACCGTGGTGGTCTATGCGAACACCTCCGCGGCGGTGAAGGCACGCGCCGACTGGGTCGTGACCTCCAGTTGCGCGGTGGAGATCGTCGAACACCTGATGGACAACGGCGAGCCTATCCTCTGGGCACCGGACCAGCACCTGGGACGCTACATCCAGCGCGAGACGGGGGCCGACATGCTGCTCTGGGACGGCGCCTGCATCGTCCACGAGGAGTTCAAGGCCAAGCAGCTGGAAGACATGAAGGCGCTCTACCCGGACGCCGCCATCCTGGTCCACCCCGAATCGCCGGAAAGCGTGGTCGCGCTGGCCGATGCCGTGGGCTCGACCAGCCAGTTGATCAAGGCCGCGCAGACCCTGCCGAACAAGACCTTCATCGTCGCCACCGATCGCGGCATCTTCTACAAGATGCAGCAGCTGTGCCCGGAAAAGGATTTCATCGAGGCCCCCACCGCCGGCAACGGCGCCGCCTGCCGCAGTTGCGCGCACTGCCCGTGGATGGCGATGAACACGCTCGAGCGGACCCTGGCCTGCCTGCGCGAGGGCAGCGGGGAAATCTTCGTCGACCCGGCGTTGATCCCGCGGGCGGTCCGTCCGCTCAAGCGCATGCTCGACTTCACCCAGGCCGCGCGCCTGCGCCAGGCCGGGAACGCCTGAACCTGGCGAGGGCATCCCGCTGCGTAGGGCGAGTAAGCGCGGTGCGGTTGTTCGCCCAACCCCCTGTTTCGACGAGCATCGCCGGGCGTTTTTCCTCGGATACGCCGTTCAGCGGAACATTTCCTTGACCATCTTTTCCTGCTGGCGAATTTCCTGCTGGCGGGCGTCGAGTCGCGCAGCCAGTTGGAAGTTGCCGCCAGCGCGGCGCTTGGCGAAATCGAGCTGCTCGATGGCGGCCTGGTAGTCGCCGGTCAGAGACAGGTACTCGGCCCGGGCCTGGTGCACGCCGATGGCGTTGTTGGTCAGGCTGCGCACCTCGGCCAGGCGGTTCCAGACATCCGGGTCCAGCGGCCGCGCCTTGCTCAGGTCGTCGAGGATCTTCTCCGATTCCTGCGGCTTGCTCATCTTCAGCATCAGGTCGGCGCGCACCTGTTTCAGCGGGTAGCTACTGGGGAACTGGGCGAGCATCTTCTTCAACCGCTGGTCGGCATCCGGCAGGCGGTTGGCGGTGATGTCCAGCTCGACCTGGGCCAGGTTGTAGGCCACGTCGTTGGGTGCCTTCGCCAGCAATTGCCTGAGGTTGTCACGGGCATCGTTGAGCTGGCCGATGCGCGTCTGCGAGATGGCCAGTCCGTAGCGCGCGGCATCCAGCTTGGGATTGTCGTTGAGCATGGCGCGGAAGCGCTTGCCGGCCATCCCCGGGGTTTCCTCGAAGAGCAACTGGGTGCGCGCGCGCATCTGCTGGTAGCGCAGGCTGTCTTCCTTGCCGCCCTGGGGATACTGTTCGGCGCGGTTGCGGGTGTCGGCGATACGCGATTCGGTGACCGGGTGGGTGAGGAGGAACTCCGGCGGCTTGCCGTCGTAGCGATACTGCCGCGCCAGGCGCTCGAACATGTTCGGCATCGAGCGCGGATCGTAACCGGCGCGAACCATGTTGGTGACGCCGACGCGGTCGGCTTCCTGCTCGTTCTGCCGGGAAAAGCGCAACTGGTTCTGGATCGCCGCCGCCTGGGTCCCGGCGATCGCCGCGATACCCGCATCCCCTGCGCCGGCGGCCGCGGCGACGATGCCGGCGAGCATCGCCGCCATCACCGGCAGTTGCATGCGCTGCTGTGCCTCGATGCCGCGGGCGAAGTGGCGCTGGATCAGGTGGCCGAGTTCGTGGGCCAGCACCGCGGCATACTCGCCTTCGGTCTGGGCGTTGAGCAGTAGCCCGCCGTTGACCCCGATCACGCCGCCGGGCGCGGCGAAGGCGTTGATCTGTGCGTCGCGGATGAGGATGAAGGCCAGCCGGTGGTCCTGCAGGTCGCTGGTTTCGGCCAGCCGGTAGACGCTGCTTTCGACGAAGTCCTTGAGTTGCGGGTCGGAGATCGCATCGACCTGGTTGCGCAGCATGCTCAGCCAGGCGCGGCCCAGCTGGAACTCCTGCTCCGGCGAAACGATCGAGGAAGATGCGTCGCCCAGGGAGGGCAGATCGTCCGACATGACCGGCGAAGCGAGCATGCAGGCGAGCGTCAACAGGGCAGGGCGCAGTACATTCATGCAGGAGGCTCAGGTTGGCAAAGGCCTTACTTTAGCCGTTGGTTATCGGCACTGCCTAGGTATCTGCCCGAGACCCGAAGCTGTTGGACTTCGAGCGCCGTTTCAACTGGCCAGCGGCGGATAGGCTTGGGTATGCTTGTCGGCCCTTCGGGAGAGGCTGTCATGACGGATAACGATTCATCCCCCCTGGTATGTGACGCGGAGCTGGATGCCAGTGGTCTCAATTGTCCGCTGCCCCTGCTAAAGGCCAAGCTGGAGCTGAACCGCCTGCCCAGCGGCGGGGTGCTCAAGGTGATCGCCACCGATGCCGGGTCGCAGCGAGACTTCCGGGCCTTCGCCCAGCTCGCCGGCCATGAACTGCTGCGCGAAGAGGCCGCCGAAGGCGTCTATCGATACTGGCTGCGCAAGCGTTAGCGGAGCCTTCGCCGTTCCGATTCAGGATTTCCGATGATCAAGGTGTTACGCGACTGGATGCAGCGCTACTTCTCCGACGAGGAGGCAGTGGTGCTGGCGATCATGCTGGTGCTCGGCTTCAGCGTCATCCTCGCCTTCGGCGGGATGCTCGCGCCGGTACTGGCGGCGATGGTGATCGCCTTCCTGATCCAGGGCGTGGTCGGCATGCTGGAACGCTTCCGGGTGCCGCACCTGTTCGCCGTGTGGCTGGTCTACAGCCTGTTCCTCGGCTTGCTGGCGCTGTTCCTGGTGGTCCTGCTGCCGCTGCTCTGGCAGCAATTGTTCACCCTGTTCAACGAACTGCCGCGGATGCTCGGCGAATGGCAGAGCGTGCTGCTAATGCTGCCCGAGCGCTATCCCAGCCTGATCAGCGAAGAGCAGGTGCTCAAGGCCATCGAGACCGCGCGCGGCGAATTCGGCCAGATCGGCCAGTGGGCGCTGACCTCGTCGCTGGCCAGCCTGCCGGTGGTGGTGAACGTCATGATCTACCTGGTGCTGGTGCCGATCCTGGTGTTCTTCTTCCTCAAGGACAAGAAGCGCTTCCATACCTGGTTCCACCGCTACCTGCCGCGCGAGCGCGGGCTGATGAAACAGGTCTGGGCCGAGATGAACCAGCAGATCGCCAATTACATTCGCGGCAAGGTCATCGAGATCGTCATTACCGGCGCGGTGACCTACATCGCTTTCGCCAACCTGGGGCTCAACTACGCAGCGCTGCTGGCCCTGCTGGTCGGCCTGTCGGTGGTGGTGCCGTACATCGGCGCGGTGGTGGTGAGCGTACCGGTGGCGATGATCGCCTTCTTCCAGTGGGGCTGGAGCGACCAGTTCATCTACCTGATGGCGGCCCACGCGATCATCCAGGCGCTGGATGGCAACGTGCTGGTGCCGCTGCTGTTCTCCGAGGCGGTGAACCTGCACCCGGTGGCGATCATCTGCGCGGTGTTGCTGTTCGGCGGGCTCTGGGGCTTCTGGGGCGTGTTCTTCGCGATCCCCCTGGCGACCCTGGTGAAAGCGGTGCTGGATGCCTGGCCCAAGGACCTTCCCGAGACTCTGGCAGCCACGCGATAGCATCGGCCGCATGAAAAATGAAAAAGGCCGCGGATGCGGCCTTTTTTTTCGGGGCGGGGCTCAGGCGCCGTTGAGCGCCTGGGCGGCGGCGAGAACCGCGTCGACATGCCCGGGCACCTTCACGCCGCGCCACTCCTGGCGCAGTACGCCGTCCCTGTCGATCAGGAAGGTGCTGCGGTCGACGCCCATGTATTCCTTGCCGTAGAGCTTCTTCAGCTTGATCACGTCGAACAGCTGGCAGACCGCTTCATCCTTGTCGCTGATCAGCTCGAAGGGGAATTCCTGTTTGCACTTGAAGTTCTCGTGGGACTTCAGGCCGTCGCGGGAGATGCCGAAGACCTCGGTATTGGCCTTCTGGAACGCCGCGTACTGGTCGCGGAAGCCCTGGCCCTCGGTGGTGCAACCGGGAGTGCTGTCCTTCGGGTAGAAGTACAGGACGACCTGCTTCCCCTTCAGCGCGGACAGGGTCACCTCCTTGCCGCTGGTTGCGGGGGCGGTGAAGTCGGGTACGGGTTTGTCGATTGCGACCGGCATGGCTCGGCTCCTCAGGGGTGTTGGGGGCGCCAGGGTTCGATCAGGGCATCCAGGTTCAGGGCGTCGGCGAAGTCCAGGAACTGGTCGCGCAGCCAACTGATCTGGGTGCCGGCGGGCAGCGTCACGGTAATCGTGGCGTTGAGCATGGTGGTGTTGGTGTGCGGCGCCTGGTAGGTGTCGCAGGTCAGGTTCTCCAGCTCGATGTTGTGGTCGATGAAGAACTGGCAGAGTTCGTTGAGGATGTCCGGGCGATACACCGCGCTGACATAGGCCACGTAAGGCAACGCCTGGGCGCGGGTCACGTGGGCGTTGCTGCGGGTCATGCTGAGGGTGATGTCGCCGCGCTTGGTGAGGGCCGGCAGGCTGCCCTCGAGGCGGGCGAGGGCATCCCAGCTTCCGGAAATCTGCAGCACCAGGGCGCTGAACTCTCCGTGGCGGGTCAGGCGGCTGCTGACCACGGCGCAGCGGCTCTCGACGCAGGCGCGGCAGAGCAGGGTGGTCAGCTCCATCGGATTGGGGCCGAGGGCGCTGATCAGAAGGAATTGTTCGCGGGGTTGGCTGGTGGACATTCAACTTTCCTGGAATACGCTGGCGGCACGGGCCGTACCTAAAGCGGGAAGGGTAGCGAAAAGCGCCGCCGAGGGAAACGTCTGCCGCCTGTCAGCGGCTTCCGACGAGGTGGCGCTCGTCTTGTGCAAGGCCTGCCGCCGACAGTACCATTACCGCTTTAATTTCGCGGCAGGAGCGGTTGCATGATTGCGGGCAGTATGGTGGCACTGGTCACCCCCTTCGATGCTCAGGGTCGACTGGACTGGGACAGCCTCGCCAAGCTGGTGGACTTCCACCTGCAGGAAGGCACCAACGCCATCGTCGCCGTCGGCACCACCGGTGAATCGGCCACGCTGGACGTGGAAGAGCACATCCAGGTGATCCGTCGCGTGGTCGACCAGGTCAAGGGCCGCATCCCGGTGATCGCCGGCACCGGCGCCAACTCCACCCGCGAGGCGGTGGCGCTGACCGAGGCCGCGAAAAGCGGCGGCGCCGACGCCTGCCTGCTGGTGACGCCGTACTACAACAAGCCGACCCAGGAAGGCATGTACCAGCACTTCCGCCATATCGCCGAAGCCGTTGCGATCCCGCAGATCCTCTACAACGTGCCTGGGCGTACTTCCTGCGACATGCTTCCGGAGACCGTCGAGCGCCTGTCCAAGGTGCCGAACATCATCGGCATCAAGGAGGCCACCGGCGACCTGCAACGCGCCAAGGAAGTCATCGAGCGCGTCGGCAAGGACTTCCTCGTCTATTCCGGCGACGACGCCACTGCCGTCGAGCTGATGCTGCTGGGTGGCAAGGGCAACATCTCGGTGACCGCCAACGTCGCGCCGCGCGCCATGAGCGACCTGTGCGCCGCCGCCATGCGCGGCGACGCCGCTGCCGCGCGCGCCATCAACGACCGCCTGATGCCGCTGCACAAGGCGTTGTTCATCGAATCCAACCCCATTCCGGTGAAGTGGGCCCTGCATGAGATGGGTCTGATCCCCGAGGGCATCCGCCTGCCCCTGACCTGGCTCAGCCCGCGTTGCCACGAGCCGCTGCGTCAGGCCATGCGCCAGACCGGCGTATTGGCTTGATCAAGGAGCTCCACGCAATGAAGCGACTGGCTGGACTGACCGCCCTCGCCCTGGTTATCGGCAACACTTCCGGCTGCGGCTGGCTGTGGGGGCCGGAGGGCTATTTCCGCGACCGCGGTGACGACTACCTCGGCGCCCGCGAAACGCCTCCCATGCAATTGCCCGAAGGGGTGCACAGCAAGCCGCTCGATCCGCTGCTGCCGATTCCGCTGAACGTCGCCACCACCCACGAAAAAGAGGGTGAGTACGAGGTTCCGCGTCCGCAGCCGCTGGCCAACGCCGGCGACATCAGCGACTACAGCCTGCAGCGCAGCGGTGATAGCCGCTGGGTCGTGGCCCAGCGTCCGCCGGCGGAAGTCTGGCCGGTGGCCCGGCAGTTCTTCGAGGAGAACGGTTTCCGCATCGCCGACGAGCGCCCGCAGACCGGCGAGTTCAGTTCCGACTGGCAATCGCTGTCGCAGCTTTCCGCGCCGCTGGCACGCCGCCTTAGCAGCCGCGTGAGCGGTGTCGAGCCGGACGGCCAGGCACGGGTTCGGGTGCGTATCGAGCCCGGCGTGCAAAGCAATACCAGCGAGGTCTACGTGCTCAGCCAGACCCGCGCCGCCGGTGACACCAGCAGCCCGAGCTGGCCGAGCAAGTCGGTGGCGCCGAGCCTCGACGCGGCGCTGCTCGACGAGATGGTCGCGAGCATGGCGCGCAGCGCCGAGCAGGGCGGCTCGGTCTCCCTGCTGGCAGCCAACTCGATCTACGACACGCCCGGCACCTTCGAGTTGAGCAAGGACGGCAGCGGCAACCCGGTGCTGACCTTGCAATCCGACTTCGACCGCTCCTGGGTCAGCGTCGGGCGTGCCCTGGATAACGCCGATATCCGCGTCGACGACCTCAACCGCAGCCTTGGCGTGTACTACGTGAACATCGCCGAAGGGGCGAAGAAGCCCGACGAAGACAAGCCCGGGTTCTTCAGTCGCCTGTTCGGCGGCGGCGAGAAGACCAAGGAAGAGGAAGACGCCAAGGCGCAGCGCTACCAGGTCCGCCTGACCACCGTCAGCGACGCCGTGCAGGTCACCGTCGACAAGGACATCAACACCTCTGCGCCGGCCGATGTCGCGCAAAACGTACTGGAAAAACTCCAGGAGAGCATGCGCAATGCGGTTCGCGGTTCTGGGCAGCGGAAGCCGGGGCAATTCGGCCTTGGTGAGCAGTTCTGACACCCGGATACTGATCGATTGCGGCTTCCCGCTGCGTGAAATCATCAAGCGTCTGGCGCGCCTGGGGTTGAGCCCCGCGCAGCTGGACGCGATCCTGGTCACGCACGAACACGCCGATCACATCCATGGCGTCGAACTGCTGGCGCGGCATTACCAAATCCCGGTCTATCTCAGTGCGGGTACCCTGAGCGGCATGCGCCGCCCGGTGCACCCCGCCGAGCTGTTGAGGGCCGGCCAGCGCCTGGCGATCCGCGGGCTGGAAGTGCAGGTGGTTGGCGTCTCGCACGACGCCCGCGAGCCTACCCAGTTCGTGCTGTCCGACGGACAGCGGCGCTTCGGCATGCTCACCGATCTGGGAGTGGCCACGGCCGAGGTGCTGGAGTGCTATCGTGCGGTGGATGCTCTGGTGGTCGAGGCCAACCACGACAGCACGATGCTTGCCGGTGGCCCGTATCCCTATTTTCTCAAGGCCCGCGTAGGCGGTTCGCGAGGGCACTTGAACAACCATCAGTCCGCAGAACTGGTGAAGCAGCTGGATTGGGGTCGCATGCAGCACCTGGTGCTGGCCCATCTCAGCGAAAAGAACAACTCGCCGCAGCTGGCCCGGCAAACCTTCGTCGACACCCTCGGGTGCGATCCGGGCTGGCTGCAGGTGGCCGATCAGCATTCAGGCCTGGATTGGCGCGAGATCGCCTAGGCCCTATTACCCGTAAGCGGAGCCCATCATGGAAAAACGCGAAGAACTCTACCGCGGCAAAGCCAAGTCGGTTTACCAGACCGACGATGCCGATCGTCTCATCCTGCTGTTCCGCAACGACACCTCCGCCTTCGACGGCAAGCGCATCGAACAGCTCGATCGCAAGGGCGCGGTGAACAACAAGTTCAACGCCTTCATCATGCAGAAGCTGGAAGCTGCCGGCATTCCGACCCAGTTCGACAAGCTGCTGTCGGATACCGAGTGCCTGGTGAAGAAGCTCGACATGATCCCGGTCGAGTGCGTGGTGCGCAATTTCGCCGCCGGTAGCCTGGTGCGTCGTCTCGGCGTGGAAGAGGGCATCGCCCTGACTCCTCCCACCTTCGAGTTGTTCCTGAAGAACGACGCCCTGGGCGATCCGTTCATCAACGAATCCCACGTCCAGGCCTTCGGCTGGGCCACTCCCGAGCAACTGGCGCAGATGAAGACCTATTCCTTCAAGGTCAATGAAGTGCTGAACAAGCTGTTCGACGACGCCGGTCTGCTGCTGGTGGACTTCAAGCTGGAGTTCGGCCTGTTCCATGGCCAGATCGTCCTCGGCGATGAGTTTAGCCCGGACGGCTGCCGTCTGTGGGACAAGGAAACCCGCAAGAAGATGGACAAGGACCGCTTCCGCCAGGGCCTCGGCGATGTGATCGAAGCCTACGAAGAGGTAGCCAAGCGCCTGGGCGTGCCGCTTTAACCTCCTAACGCGCGCAACCATCTGAAAGAACGCGAAAAAATCTTCAAGAAAGCTTCGCGTTCTTCGTACAAGCTGGTATCATGCGCGCCGCACGGAGAGATGCCGGAGTGGTCGAACGGGACGGATTCGAAATCCGTTGAGTCAGCAATGGCTCCTAGGGTTCAAATCCCTATCTCTCCGCCATTACATATGAGCAAAGCCCCTGGAATGCCTGGCGTTCCGGGGGCTTTGTCTTTTCTGGCGAGCGTTCGGGCATCCCCTCTGCCGGGCGGGCGAAAAAGCCGTGCCATGGTTTCGGGTGCCGGCCAGGTCGTGCAGCTTTCCTAGGAATGCTGCGGGCCCTTCCTTGGTTCTGCCCTTCCTTCTCCTCTGGGTGGTCGTCCCGCTCTGCCTGGGTTTCGTGGGTGCGCTGAGCGCGCATTTCTCCACCGCTTCCGATTTTCTGTCCTTCGGGCGCCGGGTCGGGCGACCTGCCGGTTTCGATGGTCGGTGCGGTTCTTCTTAGTATCCCGGCGCTTGAAGGCGCCGCGGATGTGTGGCCGAGCTGCATGGCACGGTTTCCCTCCGGCGGACAGCCAGGATATCGGTTTGCGCCGAGTCCCGGAGACGGGGCTGGGGAGGAAGAAATGCGTCCGCTCGTTTCCGTCGTTTGCGCCTGTTTCAATATCTCGAAGTATCTGCACGAGGCGATCGCCAGCATCTACGCGCAGGGCTATCCCAATCTCGAGTTGATCGTGGTGGATGACGGATCCACGGACGACACCTATGAGCGTCTCGCCATGCTCCGCGAGCGTCACGGTTTCCAGCTCTACCGCCAGGCTAACCGAGGGGTGAGCGACGCGCTCAATCACGGTTTGCGTCATGCGCGGGGCGAGTTCGTGATGACTCCCGACCTGGACGACATTCTCCTGCCTGGAGCGCTCGACACGCGCGTCGACTACTTGCTTGCGCACCCCGAGGTCGGGTGCGTGGGCGGTTTCAATATCTGTATCGACAGTGCTGGTAACGAAGTGGCGCGAGACGGTTTCAGCGAGGGGTGTGTGGAGCGTTGGGGGTTCGATGCAGCATTGGCCGAGACCCTGGTGGTCATGCCGCTGACGGCGCTCTACCGCATGGAAGCGATGAAGCGGGCGGATTTCTTCGACCCGTCGATTCGCGTGCAGGATTTCCAGATCACCCTAAGGATCGCGGCGCAGGGCTATGAAATTCATCGACTGCCGGCCTACATGGGGCGTTATCGCCGGCATGGAAGCGGTCTGTCCGGCAGGTACAAGCTCAATTACGAGGCGGATATGCAAGCCATCGAGCCTTATCGGGCTCACCCGAATTATCGCCGGGCCCGGCAACTGATCCTGAACAAGGCGCTGAAGAAGGCTGTTGTCCAGGATGGGCGATATGCCTGGCAGTTGTTCCGCTCGGTGCCGCTGCGGGCGTGGGACCGGGTGACGCTGAAGCGATTCTGGCGCTTTCTCCGTTATCTGCCGGTCCTCGGGTTGAAAGGTGGTACCGGCGTCGAGGGTCGATGACGGCTGGCCGGCTAATCTTTCAGTGGGTTGAATATCATTTCAGGATTTCTCCTTCAGTGCCTCGCCCTGGGGAAATAGCGCGCGGCTCACGAAGCGCGCGGTATCCCGCAGGCTGGTGCCGATCCGTTCCAGGTCGTCGGGCTGGTGCTGGGCGCTGATGCCGATCGCGGAGATGGCGAAGCGCGGTTGTCCGTCGCGGTCGGTGATGGCGCTGGCAACCATGCTCACGCCGCGGTAGAGGTGTTCCTGGTCGATAGCCCAGCCGCGCTCGACGGCCTCGGACGCTTCGGCCTGGTAGCGCTCGAAGCTCGGCGGATTTTCCCAGCGCACGCGGGTCAGTCGGCGGCGCAGTTCGTCCTCCGGCAGTTCGCGCAGGCCGGCAATGCAACGCCCGGCGGCGCCGACCAGTTCCGGCAGGCGCGTGCCGACGGCGACGTTGACGTGGGCGACGGGCGGTGCGGCAAGGGCGATGACGCGGATGTGCGCATCGTCGGTGACTTGCCACAGGGCGATGAGGATGTGGTGGGCAAGGCTCAGTCGCTCCAGCTCTGGCTGGATCAGGTCGGCATAGCTGCGTCCGACGAATCCTACGGCCAGTTCCGACAGGCCAAGGCCCAGTTGGTAGGTCTTGCCCGCATCGTCGAAGGAGGTCAGCCGTTCGTTGCTCAGGGTGCGCAGGATATTGAAGGCGCTGCTCGGGCTGATGCCGGTGGCGCGAGCGATGGCAGCCACGCCTTGCGGTCCGTCGGCGTGGGCCAGGTGGCGAAGTATCTGAATGGCGTTCACTACCGCGCCGACATCTTTGCTGCTGGTGCCTTTGGTTGTGGCGTCCTTGGTCATTTTTCCTCTTTTCATTCAGTATTGTGATTGACATTCACGATAGTGAATATATTCTGGGCTTCCGGAACGTACAACCGGGGACGGAAGCAGTATCCGGTTCGGCGTCCAGCGCGATGCACTTTGCAGCAAAGGTCGACAAGAACAAAGGAGAAACCTCGTGGCAGATCTTCCCGATGGCAGTACTCCGGGACCTGAGGCGCAGTACCTTGCGTTTCTCGCCCAGGGCCGTTTCATGTTGCAGCGCAGCCGTTCCAGCGGTCGCCATGTGTTCTACCCGCGCCAGTTGGTGCCGGGTAGCGGCGAGACTGATCTCGAGTGGGTTCCCGCCAGCGGCCTGGGTACGCTCTACGCGATCACTGTCAATCGCTCCCGCGGCGGCAATCACAATGTCGCGCTGGTCGACCTGGACGAGGGCGTGCGCATGATGTCGCGGATCGACGGGCACGAGAGCCTGCCGATCGGCACCCGTGTGCAGGCGCGCATCGTCGAGCAGGACGGTGCCAATGTCGTGGTGTTCGTTCCCCACCAGGAGGGACGACCATGAGCGCGGCCATCCGAGGCAAGACCGCCATCGTCGGCATCGGTAGCGCCGGCGTCGGCGAGGCGCCGGGCTACAGCGCCATCGAACTGCTCGGCCAGGCGTCGCTCAAGGCCATTGCCGATGCCGGCCTGAAGCTTTCCGACATCGACGCGATCTTCGCCGCCACCAGCTCCCATGCCTTTCCCACCTTGTCGGTCGCCGAATACCTCGGCATCCGCCCGAAGTTCGTGGATGGCACCAATATCGGCGGCTCCAGTTTCGAGCTGCACCTGCTGCAGGCCACTTTGGCACTGGAGGCCGGTCTCTGCGACGCTGCGCTGATCTGCTACGGCTCCAACCAGCGAACCGCCGGCGGCCGCCTGGTATCGATGAGCGAGCCACAATGGCACGAGACGCCCTACAAGCCGCGCCACCCGATCACCGCCTATGCCCTGGCGGCCAGCCGGCACATGCACCAGTACGGCACCACACGCGAGCAGCTCGCCGAGGTGGCGGTCTCTGCCCGGCAATGGGCCAACCTGAATCCTGAGGCGTTCGCCCGCGGGCCGTTGAGCGTCGATGACGTCCTTGCCGCGCGGATGGTCAGCGACCCGCTGAGTGCCGCCGACTGCTGCCTGGTCACCGACGGCGGTGGCGCCTGCGTGGTAGTGCGCGCCGAGCGCGCCCGCGACTTGCCCAATGCGCCGGTGTACTTCCTTGGCGCGGCCGGAGCGCAGTGGCATCGCTCGATCGTGTCGATGCCCGACCTCACCGTGACGGCGGCCTCGGAAAGCGGTCCGCGAGCCATGCAGATGGCCGGTGTGCGGCACGCCGACATCGACCTGGTGATGCTCTACGACGCCTTTACCATCAACACCCTGCTGTTCCTCGAGGACCTGGGTTTCTGCGCCAAGGGCGAGGGCGGCCCATTCGTCCAGGGTGGACGCATCGCGCCCGGCGGCGAGCTGGCGGTGAACACCAACGGTGGCGGGCTGTCCTGCGTGCATCCGGGGATGTACGGGATGTTCCTGATCATCGAGGCGGTGACCCAGCTCCGCCGCCAGGCCGGCGAGCGGCAGTTGGCCAAGGCCGACGTGGCGTTGCTGCACGGCAACGGCGGCACGCTGTCCAGCCAGGTAACCGCGTTGCTCGGCACCGGCGACACGCTCTAGACCCCTGGCCGACAGGCCTTCCGGGCGCTGCCGTGGCGGCGTCCCGCGGGCGCGCTCGCCCGCGAGAAGGTTGTCGTGCCGGCCACAGACAAACGGATCAGGTGAACCCATGTCAGCGAACCACTCGCAACAGCTCATCGACGCTCCCCGTTTCGCCAGTCTTACTCCATTGATCGAACCACGCTCGGTCGCAGTGATCGGCGCCTCCAGCGACCCGACCCGCATCGGTGGCCGTCCCATCGCCTACATGCTGCGCCATGGCTATGCCGGGCAAATCCTCCCGGTCAATCCGAATCGTGCTGAAATCCAGGGGCTGCCGGCCTTCGCCAGCGTTGCGGAGCTGCCGCAGGCACCGGACGTGGCCATTGTCGCGGTGCCTGCGCCTCAGGTGCTGGAGACCGTCCGGGCGCTGGGCCGCCAGGGGGCGCGCAGTGCCATCGTGTTCTCTTCCGGATTCAGCGAGGTCGGCGAGGCCGGCGCGGCGATGCAGGATGCGGTGGTAGCCGCTGCCCGCGAGCACGGTATGCGCCTGCTCGGTCCGAATGCGCTGGGCGCGTTCAACAGTAACCTGGGTTATTACGCGTTCTTCTCCACCAGCCTGGAACGTGGCGTACCGCTGCCCGGCCGGGTAGGCATCGCCACCCAGTCCGGTGCCTACGGCGCGCACCTGCTCGGCATGGCGCGCCAGCGGCGCCTGGGAACCCCTATCTGCGTGGCCACCGGTAACGAGGCCGACGTCACCCTGGGCGACAGCATCGGTTGGCTGGTGGAGTCGCCGGAGATCGACGTGGTGATGGCCTACGCCGAATCCATCCGCAACGTCGACAGCTTCCTCGCCGCCCTGGAGGCAGCGCATCGCGCCGGCAAGCCGGTGATCCTGCACAAGGTCGGGCGCAGCGCCCTGGGTAGCCGCGCGGCGCTGTCCCACACCGCTTCGCTGGCCGGCGACGACAAGGTGCTGGACGCCGTGCTGGGCGACTATGCGGTGATCCGCGCCAGGACCACCGAGGAACTGATGGACATCGCCTACCTCGCCACCCGGCGTATCTATCCGGTGGGCAACAGCCTCGGCATGATCACCGTCAGCGGCGGCGCCGGGATCATCGTCAGCGATGTCGCCGAGGAAGTCGGCCTGCCGATGCCGCCGATGCCGGACATGGCCCAGGAGCGGCTGAAGGCACGGCTGTCCTTCGCTTCGCCGATCAACCCGGTGGACTGCACCGCGCAGGCCCTGAACGACCTGACGCTGGTGCGCGACTTTACCGAGTCGATGGTGGTCGACGGTGGCTACCGTTCGCTGCTCGCCTTCTTCACCCAGGCCGGCACCGCCGCCTCCATCGGCGCGCGTCTGGCCGAGCAGTTCCGGCGGATCAAGGAGGCTTATCCCGAGCGTCTGTTCGTGGTCTCGGTGATGGGCGAGGGGGAGGAGCTGGCACCCTACGAGGAGGCCGGCTTCGCACTGTTCGAAGACCCCACCCGGGCGGTAGTGGCGATCCAGGCCATGGGGCGGCTCGGCGAAGCCTTCGCCCGGCCGTTGCGCCTGCGCCGGCCTGCCGGCGGGCTACAGTTGCCCGCCTCCACGCCCGGCGAAGCCGAGGCCAAGCGCCTGCTGGCGCGCGCCGGTATCGAGTCCGCCGCCGAGGCGGTGCTGGGCAGTGCCGAAGAGGCGGTTGCCTTCGCCGAGGGCATCGGATACCCGGTGGTGCTGAAGCTCGCCTCGGCGGACATCCAGCACAAGTCGGAAATCGGCGGCGTGCTGCTTGGCGTAAGCGATGCGGACGCGGTACGCGCCGGTTTCCAACTGCTCCTGCGCCGGGCCGCCGAGAAGGCGCCGCAGGCGCGTCTCGATGGCGTCCTGGTGGCGCGTCAGCTGCAGGGTGGGGTGGAGTGCTTCATGGGGATCCAGCGCGATCCGCTGTTCGGCCCGGTGGCGCTGTTCGGCCTGGGCGGGATCTTCGTCGAGGTGCTGCAGGACGTGGTGTTCCGCCGCTGCCCGTTCGAGGTCGACGAAGCCGAGGCGATGATCCGTAGCATCAGAGGCGCGCCGCTCCTGCTCGGCGCGCGTGGCCGGCCGCGGGCCGACGTCGCGGCGCTGGCACGGCTGCTGTCGAATCTCTCGCGGTTCGCCTGGGAGGCGGGAGAGCGCTTGCGCTCGGTGGACCTCAACCCGGTCATCGCCTTGCCGGAGGGCCAGGGCGCCTGGGCGGTGGATGCGGTGCTGGAAGTCGAGGAGGTGGCCGATGGCGCTCGATCCTGAGGTGCTCCTGAACTACCCGATCCCCGAAGTACGCCAGCGCTACAGCCGGCGCGACAGCGCCTTCTATGCATTGACCCTCGGTCTGGGCGGCGACCCGCTGGACGAGCGCCAACTGGCCTACGTCGATCCGTGCCGCGATCTCCAGGCATTGCCGTGCATGGCCCTGGTGCTCGGTCATCCGGGCTTCTGGCTGGGCAATCCGGCGACTGGCGTGGACGCGCTGCGCCTGGTTCACGGCGAGCAGCGCCTGGAGTGGCGTCGGCCGTTGCCGGCGGAAGGCGAGGTGATCGGCCGGACCCGGGTCACCGGTCTGGTAGACAAGGGCGCCAACAAGGGCGCGCTGCTCTACAGCGAGAAGGTGCTCAGCGACGCGCTCAGCGGCGAGGTGCTGGCTGTCGCCCGCAGCACCACCTTCCTTCGCGGCGACGGCGGCTTCGGTGGTTCCCGGCAGGTGCCGGAAACGCCGCATCGCTTGCCTGAACGGACACCCGACCTGCGACTCGACCTGCCGACCCGTCCGGAGCAGGCCCTGTACTACCGCCTCAACGGCGATGACAACCCGCTCCACGCGGAGCCCGCGGCAGCGCTGCGGGCCGGCTTCCCGCGGCCGATCCTGCATGGCCTGTGCACCCTCGGCGTGGCATTCCACGCGGTGTTGCGCGGGCTCGCCGACTACCGCGCGGAGCAACTGGGACATCTGCAGGTGCGTTTCTCGGCTCCGGTGTTTCCCGGCGAGACCTTGCGTACCGAGATGTGGAGCGACGGCTCGTTCCGCACTCGCGTCGTCGAGCGCGATGTGGTGGTGCTGGACAACGGCCGGGTAGGTCCGCCGCCAGAGCGGCCGGACTGAAGCGAAGGGCGGCGGCGCGAGGGAACGACCGTCGGGCTGCCGTGAAGATCAACCGAAATCCTGCTTGCGAGAACAAGAATAATGAATGCAACCGCGCTTTCCCCGAACCCGGCGCCGGCCATCTCCCGGCGCACCATGCTGATCGCCTTCGTCTTCTGCTTCCTCGGCCTGCTCGCCGACGGCGTCGACCTGATGTTCCTGGCCTACAGCCTCAACAGCCTGAAGGCCGAATTCGGCCTGAGCAACTTCGAAGCCGGCTCCCTCGGCAGCCTGACTCTCGCCGGCATGGCCGTCGGCGGTATCTATGGCGGCTGGTGCTGCGACCGCTTCGGCCGGGTGCGAGTGGTGACCTGGACCATCGTGCTGTTCTCCATCGGTACCGCGTTGCTGGGGCTGACCCAGAACTACTGGCAGTTCGCGCTGATCCGCTTCGTCGCCTCGCTCGGCCTCGGCTCGCTGTTCGTCGCCTGCAACATCCTGATGTCCGAGTGCGTCGGAACCAAGTACCGCACCACCATCCTCGCCGCCATGCAGGCCGGCTGGACCGTGGGCTACCTGGTGGCGACCCTGCTGGCGGGGCAGATCATCCCCGAGTTCGGCTGGCGCACCTTGTTCTTCACCGCCGTGGCGCCGGCGCTGGTCTGCCTGGCCCTGCGGCCTTGGGTGCCGGAGTCGCCGTCCTGGCTCGCGGCCCAGGCCGGGCGCCAGCGTCCCGGCGCGGCTCCGCAGAGCTACGCCGAGGCTGGCGGTGCCGGCCCGCTGGGACGGATGTTGGGCGATCCGGAAACGCGCGGCATGTTCCTGCTCTGGAGCCTCACCTCCTGCTTCCTGCTGTTCGGCTACTACGGCACCAACAACTGGATGCCGTCCTACCTGGAGAGCGAGTTGGGGATGAACTTCAAGTCGATGACCGGCTACATGGTCGGCACCTACAGTGCGATGATCCTCGGCAAGGTCGCCGCCGGTGTCTGCGCCGATCTCTTCGGTCGGCGCCTGACCTTCGCCGCCGGGGCCATCGGCAGCGCCGCCTTCATGCCGTTGATCGTGTTCTACCACTCGCCCTCCAACATCCTCTGGATCCTCATCACCTTCGGCTTCATCTACGGCGTTCCGGTCGGGGTGCTGGCCACCTACATGACCGAGAGCTTCTCCACCCGCGTCCGCGGCTCGGCGGTGGGCACCGCCTACAACCTGGGGCGTATCGGCGCGGCGGTGGCGCCCGCCGGCATCGGCCTGCTGGCCACCCACGTGTCGATCGGCGCGGGTTTCCTGGTGATGGGCATCACCTACGTGCTCACCGGGCTGATCCCGGCGCTGTTCATTGCGGACCGGCTCTACGACCCGAACCGCGAGTCCCGCGATGCCGAGAGCGCTTCCCGACGGCAAGCGCCGGGCAGTGCCGTGGATACCGCCGAGCGGCGCGCGGCCAAGGCCTGATCCTGCGGAAGGAGTGCACATCCATGAGTTCTTTTCCACGACAGCCAGCGGCGGAGCAGCGGCCCGCCAGCTTCCAGGAGTTCATCGGCCTCGAGCGCTGGACCGATGCCGACGGGATGGCGCGGGTGCGCTTGGGGCATCGCCCGGAACTGATGAACTACCTGCAACAGTTCCACGGCGGGGTGTTGATGTCGGTGCTGGACGCCGCCATGGCCCAGGCGATCCGTGCCTGCCTGCCGGACTGCTCGATGGTGACCATCGACATGGCTACCCACTTCATGGGGAGCGCCCGCGGCGAGCTTCGTGCGGTTGGCAGGGTGGTGCGACGGACCCGCACGATCTGCTTCTGCACGGCGGAAATCTGCAACGAGGACGGCGAGGTCATCGCCATGGCCTCGGGCAGCTTCAGGTACCGCGCGGCTAAGCCGTAGCGGAGTTCCGGCGGCACGGCAGCGGAGCCATCCGTCGCGCGTCCGGACCACGGCCTGCGCGGTCGCTCCGCGCGGACAAGCCGGCGCCGCCCGTGCAGATGACGGACGGGCGGACGGCGTATCGACAGGAGGGCGAACAGATGAGTGAGCAAGACGAGTGGGCCGGCGAGCGCGAGCAGCGTCTGCGGATGATCCGCGACAGCGCGGCTTCGCTGGTGCCGCGCGACGGCGACCTGACCCGCGTGCGCCGCGGTCGTTTCACCGGTAGCGGGGTGGACCGCCAGGCCTGGCGCGAGGTCTGCGCCATGGGCTGGCCGGCGCTGCGCCTGGATGAAGCGTTGGGCGGCAGCGGCCTGGGCATGAGCGAATACGCGGCGTTGCTGGAGGCGCTGGGGCGCGGCCTGCTGCCCGAGCCGCTGATCGAGGCCGGGCTGGTGGCGCCGCTGCTGCCGGAAGACGAGCGCGTTGCGTTGCTGGCCGCTGAGCGGCTGGTCCTGCCGGTGGGCATCGCCTACCGCGATGGGCGGCGACGCCCTCGTATGCAGGAAGGGCGGTTGCACGGCGAAGTCGCTCACGTACATCTGGCTGGTGCCGCCGATGCCTGGCTGGTGGCCTGCGAGCAGGGCCTGGCGCTGGTCGAGCGCGATGCCGATGGCGTGGAACTGCTCTGTGAGGCGACCCAGGATGGCGCTCACCTGGCGCGCCTGCGTTTCCGCGATGCGCCGGCACGGTGGTTGTCCGGCGAGGTAACGGAACAGGTTCTGGACGAGGCAGGGCTGGCCTGCGCGGCCTATCTGGTCGGACTGATGGATGGCGCCTTCGAGCGAACCCTGGAGTACCTCAAGGTACGTCGCCAGTTCGGCCGCGAGATCGGCAGTTTCCAGGCGCTGCAGCACCGCATGGTCGACCTGAGGATCCAGATCGAACTGTCGCGCGCCATGGTCGAGCAGGCCGCCGCCGCGATCGATGCCGGGGCGTCGGAAAGCGAGCGCCAGCGGCAGGTCTCCAGCGCACGGGTACGGGCCTCGGAAGCGGCTCTGCTGGTGACCCGTCAGGCCATCCAGTTGCACGGCGGCATCGGCTACACCGACGAGGCGGACATCGGCCTGTTCCTGCGCCGCGCCATGGTACTGCTCAATGCCCACGGCTCGCTGGCGTTCCACAAGGCGCGCTACGCCGCGCTGCTACAGCGGGAGGTGGCCTGATGAGCGGTTTGTTGCAGGAAACGCGCGGCACGGTGCGCCTGCTGCGCTTCGACAACCCGGCCCGGCGCAACGCACTGTCGCCGGCGCTGCGCATGGAATTGCTGCGGGCCCTGGAGGCGGCCGAATGCGACCCATCGATTCGCAGCGTGCTGCTGACCGGTGGCGAAGAGGTGTTCTGCGCCGGCGGCGACCTGGGCGACATGCGGGTGACCGAGTTGGCCGCCGGCAGGGCGCGAATGCAGGACAACGCGCGGCTGGTGCGGCAGATGGTGCGCATGGGCAAGCCGCTGATCGCCGCGGTCGAGGGCTGGGCGGTGGGGGCCGGGCTGTCCGTGGCGCTGGCCTGCGACAGCATCGTTTGCGGCGCCAGCGCCCGCTTCGCCGCCGGCTTCGGCAAGGTCGGGTTGCTCGCCGACCTTGGCCAGTTGCATACCTTGCCGGCGCGCATCGGTTGGGGGCGGGCACGGCAGATCCTGATGTTCGGCCAGGTGGTAGAGGCCGAGGAGGCACTGCGCATCGGCCTGGCCGACCGCCTCTGCGCCGCTGGCGGCGCCTTGGCGATGGCGCTGGAACTGGCCGGGCGGGTGGAGCAGCAGGCGCCGTTGCCCCTGGCGATGACCAAGGCGTTGCTCGCCGAGGGCCTTGACCTATTGCTGGAGCGGGAGGGCGAGTTGCAGAGCCAGTTGTTTCTCAGCGCCGACCACGCCGAGGGCAAGGCGGCCTTTCTCGCCAAGCGTCCCCCCGTATTCAGAGGAAACTGAGATGACCGACTACGACAGTCTCGACGACAACGCCTTTCGCCTGATGGTCCGTGAGTGGATCGCCGCCAACTATCCGCAGCGCATCCGCAATCCGCCCCGTCGCCTGGGGCGCGAGGAAACCCGCGAGTGGTACCTGCTGTTGTCGCGCCAGGGCTGGCTGTGTCCCGGCTGGCCCAGGGAGTACGGCGGCATGGGGCTGAGCGCCGGCAAGCAACTGATCATGATGGAGGAAATGGAGGAGTACGGCTGCGCGCGCCTGCCCGACAGCGGCGTGACCATGCTCGGCCCATTGTTGATCCGCTATGGCGACGAGGCGCAACGGGCGCGCTTCCTGCCGCGCATTCTCAGCGGCGAAGACATCTGGTGCCAGGGCTACAGCGAGCCCAACGCCGGCTCCGACCTGGCCAGCCTGCGCACCGAGGCGCGCCTGGAAAACGGCGAGTGGGTGATCAACGGACAGAAGACCTGGACCACCATGGGCTCGGAGGCCAACTGGATCTTCCTGCTGGTCCGCACCGAGCGCAGCGCCAAGGCGCAGCACGGCATCAGCTTCCTGCTGGTGCCGATGGACAGCCCGGGCATCGAGGTGCGGCCGATCCTCAACCTGGAGCTGCACGGCGAGTTCTGCGAAGTGTTTTTCAACGACGTGCGGGTGCCCTACGACAGCCTGGTCGGCGAAATCAACCAGGGCTGGAGCATGGCCAAGGCGCTGCTCGGTTTCGAGCGGATCTTCCTCGGTTCGCCCAAGCAGTCCACCTTCGCCCTCCAGCGCCTGGAGCGCCTGGCCCGGCACCTGGGACTGTGGCACGACCCTCTGTTCGCGCGCCGCTTCGCCGCGCTGAGCATGGACCTGGACAGCCACAAAGCGCTCTACGAGCGTTTCGCCGAACGCCTGCGGCGTGGGGAGAGCCTCGGCCCGGAGGTATCCATGCTGAAGATCTTCCAGTCCGAACTGTTCCAGCGCATCAGCGAGCTGGGCCTGGAGGTCGCCGGGGAGGACTCGGCCCTGCTGCAGCCCTTCGCCGAAGACCCCGAGCTGCATCCGGCGGGGATCTTCATCCAGTCGCGGCCGACCACCATCTACGGCGGCAGCAACGAAATCCAGCGCAACATCCTGGCCAAGAGCGTCCTCGGCCTGCCGGGCTGAGCGCAACCGAACGACATCCACGGGACGAAGAGGATTACCCATGAGCAGCAGACTCAATGAAGGCAAGGTCGCGATCGTTACCGGCGCGGGCGGCGGCATCGGCCGCGAGATCGCCCTGGCCCTGGCCGATTCCGGGGCACGGGTGGTGATCAACGATATCGGCGTATCGCTACAGGGCGAGGGCGGGTCGGCCTCGCCGGCCGAAGAGACCCTTGGCCTAATCCGCCAGCGAGGCGGTGAAGGTCTGATCAACACCGACAGCGTCGCCGACTGGGACAGCGCGCGGCGTATCGTCGAATGCGCCATGGACGGTTTCGGGCGTCTGGATATCGTGGTGAACAACGCTGGCATCCTGCGCGATGCGATCTTCCACAAGATGAGCGCCGACGACTGGCTGTCGGTGATCAATGTCCATCTCAACGGCAGCTTCTTCGTCAGCCGGGCCGCCGCCGAACGCTTCCGTACCCAGCAGGCCGGCGCCTTCGTACACATGACCAGCACTTCCGGGCTGATCGGCAACTTCGGCCAGGCCAATTATTCCGCGGCCAAGCTGGGCATCGTCGCCTTGAGCAAATCCATCGCCCTCGACATGCAGCGCTACAACGTGCGTTCGAATTGCATCGCGCCGTTCGCCTGGAGCCGGATGACCGACTCGATTCCGGCCGAAACCCCGGAGCAGAAGGCCCGCGTCGACAAGCTGCAGCGCATGACCCCCGAGAAGAACGCGCCGCTGGCCGTCTACCTGGCGTCCGACGCCGCCCGCGAGGTCACCGGCCAGGTGTTCGCCGCGCGTCACCACGAACTCTTCCTGATGAGCCAGAGCCGGCCGCTGCGCAGTGTACATAGCGAGCACGGTTGGACCCCGGAGAGCATCGCCGAGCACGGCATGCCGGCGTTGCGCGGCAGCTTCATGGACCTGGCGCGCAGCCCGGACGTGTTCTCCTGGGACCCGATCTGACCGAGGAGGCAATCCATGGGCGTGTTCAGGACCCGTTTCACCGAGACCTTCGGCGTCGAACACCCGATCATGCAGGGCGGTATGCAGTGGGTCGGCCGTGCCGAGATGGCTGCGGCGGTGGCCAACGCCGGTGGCCTGGCGACGCTGTCGGCGTTGACCCAGCCGAGCCCGGAGGCACTGGCTGCGGAGATTGCCCGCTGCCGCGAGCTGACCGATCGGCCGTTCGGGGTCAACCTGACCTTGCTGCCGACGCAGAAGCCGGTGCCCTATGCCGAATATCGTGCAGCCATCATCGAGGCGGGAATCCGCGTCGTCGAAACCGCCGGCAACGACCCCGGCGAGCACATCGCCGAATTCCGTCGACACGGCGTCAAGGTGATCCACAAGTGCACCGCCGTGCGCCATGCGCTCAAGGCCGAGCGACTCGGTGTGGACGCCGTCTCCATCGACGGCTTCGAGTGTGCCGGCCACCCGGGCGAGGACGACATCCCCGGCCTGGTGTTGCTGCCGGCCGCGGCCAACCGGCTACGCGTGCCGATCATCGCCTCCGGCGGTTTCGCCGATGGACGTGGCCTGGTCGCGGCGCTGGCGCTGGGTGCCGACGCGATCAACATGGGCACGCGCTTCCTGGCCACTCGCGAATGTCCGATACACCCTGCGGTGAAGGCGGCGATCCGTGCGGCCGACGAGCGTTCCACCGACCTGATCATGCGTTCCCTGCGCAATACCGCGCGGGTGGCGCGCAACGCGATCAGCCAGGAAGTACTGGCGATCGAGGCACGCGGCGGCGCCGGCTACGCCGATATCGCCGCGCTGGTCAGCGGCCAGCGCGGTCGCCAGGTGTACCAGCAGGGCGATACCGACCTGGGGATCTGGTCGGCCGGCATGGTCCAGGGCCTGATCGACGACGAACCGGCCTGCGCCGAGTTGCTCAGGGACATCGTCGAGCAGGCGCGCCAACTGGTGCGTCAACGCCTGGAGGGCATGCTCGCCGGGGTCTGATCCGCTCCGCCACGGCGGTCGCGGCAGGGAGTGGCCGCGGCGCCGTGTCTATCCACTGACGACGAAGAGACAACAACAATGAAAATTCTTCCCGTTCCGATGCTGGCCGCGGGGCTGGCGTTGCTGCCGTCGTTCGCCCAGGCGGAGTTTTTTGCCGACGGCAAGGCCGGCCTCGAACTGCGCAATTTCTATTTCAATCGCGACTATCGCCAGCCCGGCGCCAGCCAGTCCTATTCGGAGGAGTGGGCGCAGGGTTTCCTGTTGCGCTACGAGTCCGGCTACACCGAGGGGCTCTTCGGCCTGGGTGTCGATGCGCTGGGCCTGCTGGGTGTCAGGCTGGACTCCTCGCCAGAGCGATCCGGTAGCGGTCTGTTGCCGTATTCGACGAGCGACCGGCGCGCCGCCCACGACTATTCCAGCCTGGGCCTGACCGCCAAGCTACGGGTCTCGCACAGTACGCTGAAGATCGGCACCCTGATGCCCAGGCTGCCGGTGGTGCAGTTCAACGACACGCGCCTGCACCCGCAAACCTTCCAGGGCGGACTGCTGGAAGTGAACGAGATCGACGGGCTGGCGCTGCAGTTCGGCCAGTTGCGCCAGGTCAAGCAGCGCGACTCGACCAACGCCGAAGACCTCGGCATCACCCGCGGCAACAAGCGCAACGTACTGGCGGGCCGGCACCCCGGCAGCGACCGCTTCGACTTCGCCGGCGGTACCTACCGCTGGAGCGAGCGCCTGAGCAGCAGCTACCACTACGCCAACCTGGAGGATTTCTACCGCCAGCATTATCTCGGCGTGCAGCACCTCTTGCCGCTCGCCGATGACCAGTCGCTGAAGTCCGACATCCGCTGGGCGCGTTCCACCGACGAGGGCGGCAGCCGCGTCGACAATCGCGCGCTGAATGCGCTGTTCACCTATCGCCTGGGCGGCCACGCCTTCGGCCTCGGCTACCAGCGCATGTCCGGCGACAGCGGTTTCGCCTACCTGGCCGGGACCGATCCGTATCTGGTCAACTTCGTGCAGATCGGCGATTTCGCCAACAAGGACGAGCGCTCCTGGCAGTTGCGCTACGACTACGATTTCGCCGCCATCGGCCTGCCCGGCCTGACATTCATGAGCCGCTACCTGCGTGGCGAACACATCGACCTTCTTGACGGCGGTGGGCGCGGCAAGGAATGGGAGCGGGACACCGATATCGCCTACCTGGTGCAATCGGGGCCGCTGAAGAACCTGGGGATCAAGTTGCGCAACGGCACCTTCCGCAGCGATTTCGGCAACGACATCGACGAGACCCGGCTGATCGTCAGCTACGCGTTGCCGCTGTGGTGAAGCGGACTTGAGTTTCCCGATGTTTCCGCGCCATTGACCCTGTAGTGGCTACAGCCTTTTCACTGGAAGCCGTCAGATCCAGACGAGAGGGTTGTGCCATGGGGTTCTTCGAACGGTTGTTGATGGGTGGGCGTCATCATGGACAGGGCGGTGGTCATCACGGCGGCGGTCATCACCGCGGTCAGGGCGGCTATCCGCCGGCGCCAGTCGCGGCGGGAATGGCCTGTCCCGCCTGCCGCACCGCGAATGCGGCGACGGCACGATTCTGCCAGGGCTGCGGCGGCGCCCTGGCGCCGCTGCGCTGTATCGCCTGCAACGCCGATCTCGCGGCGGGCGCGAAGTTCTGCGGCGCCTGCGGTGCGCCGCAGCAGTAGCCTCAGTCGACGGCGAGGATTTCCACCGCAAGGGGGGAGTCCTTCGCCCCGGTCTCGTCGCCCGGGTGCCTGCCGATCAGGCTCTGGCCCAGTGGCGAGCGAGGTGTGATGACCAACACCTCGCGACCTTCACAATCGATCTTCAGCCCGGCCGCCTCGGGGCCGAGGAACACTGTTCGCCGGCTGCCGTCGGCGTTCAGCAGGGTGACCAGCGCGGTGAGCTGGATGCCCTGTTCCTCGTCGAAATCGCGCAGCACCAGATTGCGGTACAGGCCCAGCGCCTGGCGGATCTCCTCGACCCGGCGCGACTGCCCGGCGGCCAGGTAGGCCGCCTCCAGGCCGAGGGTGTCGTACTTGTTCTCGGCGACGTTCTCTTCGTGGGTTGCCGTCTCATGGGCGGTCTGCGCGGCGCGGACGGCGACTTCCAGGTCCGCGGCGAGCTTTTCCGTGATCAGGCGCAACAGCTTTTTCTTGTCCATGTCGGGTAGGCGAGGGCTGGCCGGCGAAGGCGTGCATGGTACGGGAAAGACGGCGGATCGCGACAGCTCGGAGCCAGTATGAAAACTCGGAATGACGTGGCGAATAAAGGTCGTTTGTCGCTACCGGGCAAACCGACTAAAACGAGCGGAAACGAACAGCCAGGAGAACCTCACATGATCGACGGATTGCTGCGCAGTCTCGGCCTCGACCCCAATGCTTTTCGCGATGGCGAGCTTGCCGTGCATACCCCCATCGACGGCAGTCGCCTGGCTGCGGTGCGACTGGAGGGGCGCGCCGCCGTTGCCGCCAAGGTCGAGCGCGCCGAACAGGCGTTCCGCGCCTGGCGCCAGGTGCCGGCGCCGCGCCGTGGTGAACTGGTGCGGCTGTTCGGCGAGGAATTGCGTCGGCACAAGGCCGAACTCGGCGAACTGGTGTCCTGGGAGGCGGGCAAGATCACCCAGGAAGGCCTCGGCGAAGTCCAGGAAATGATCGATATCTGCGACTTCGCGGTGGGCCTCTCGCGCCAGTTGTACGGTCTTACCATCGCATCCGAGCGTCCCGGCCACCACATGCGCGAGACCTGGCACCCGCTGGGCGTGGTAGGCGTGATCAGCGCGTTCAACTTCCCAGTCGCGGTGTGGTCGTGGAATACCGCGCTGGCGCTGGTCTGCGGTAATTCCGTGGTCTGGAAGCCTTCGGAGAAGACCCCCCTCACCGCACTGGCCTGCCAGGCACTGTTCGAGCGTGCCGCGCGGGCCTTCGGCGGCGATGCGCCGGCGCACCTGAGCCAATTGCTGATCGGCGACCGCGAGGCCGGCGAAGCGCTGGTGGACGACCGTCGCGTCGCCCTGGTCAGCGCCACCGGCAGCACTCGCATGGGGCGCGAAGTGGCGCCGCGGGTGGCGGCGCGTTTCGCTCGCTGCATCCTCGAACTGGGCGGCAACAACGCGATGATCCTGGCGCCAAGCGCCGACCTCGACCTGGCGGTGCGCGGCATCCTGTTCGGCGCAGTGGGCACCGCCGGGCAGCGCTGCACCACCTTGCGCCGGTTGATTGCCCATGAGTCGGTGAAGGACGAGATAGTCGAGCGCCTCAAGGCAGCCTATTCCAGGGTCCGTATCGGTCATCCGCTGGAGGGCAACCTGGTCGGGCCGCTGATCGACGAACGCAGCTACCTGGCCATGCAGGACGCCCTGGCGCGAGCCCGCGAGCAGGGGGGACGGGTGTTCGGCGGCGAGCGGCAATTGCAGGAGCGCTATCCGGATGCCTACTACGTGTCGCCGGCCATCGTCGAGATGCCGGGACAGACCGAAGTGGTGCGCACGGAGACCTTCGCACCGATCCTGTACGTGGTCGGCTACCGCGATTTCGACGAGGCCCTGCGCCTGAACAACGAGGTTCCCCAGGGACTGTCGTCGTGCATCTTCACCACCGACCTGCGCGAGGCGGAACTGTTCCAGGGCGCGGCGGGCAGTGACTGCGGGATCGCCAACGTCAACATCGGCACCAGCGGGGCGGAAATCGGCGGGGCGTTCGGCGGCGAGAAAGAGACCGGCGGCGGTCGCGAGTCCGGCTCGGACGCCTGGAAGGCCTACATGCGACGGCAGACCAACACCGTCAACTATTCCCGCGAGCTGCCGCTGGCACAGGGCATCACCTTCGATTGAACGGGGCGCGGCGGGCTCCCGCCGCATGGCAATGAGGCTGGCAGCGGAGTCGCGCATGGGCGGTTTGCAGCAACGGTGTCTGTGGGAAGTGGTTACGCCTCGCCTGTCCGGAGCGGCGAGCCTGAACGGCGAGCAGCGCGCCGACGTATGTGTGATCGGCGCCGGTTTCACCGGGCTTTCGGCGGCGCTCCACCTGCTGGAGGCGGGCCGTTCGGTGTGCGTGCTGGAAGCGTACGAGGTCGGCCACGGCGGGTCGGGACGTAATGTCGGATTGATCAACGCCGGCACCTGGATTCCCCCGGACGAGGTGGTCGCCACCCTCGGCGCCGAGCAGGGAGAAAAGCTCAACGCCGTGCTGGGGCGGGCGCCGGCGCTGGTGATGGAGACCATCGAACGCCTCGGCATCGATTGCCAGTTGCGCCGCGAGGGCACCCTGCACATGTCGCACAACGCCAGCGGCGTGGCCGATCTGCAACGCCGTCACGCGCAGTGGACGCGCCGCGGCGCTCCGCTGGAGTTGCTGACCGGCGCGGCTTGCCACGAGGCCTGCGGCACCCGGCGAATCAGCGCGGCGTTGCTCGACCGACGCGCCGGCACTCTCAATCCCATGGCCTATTCGCGCGGACTGGCCACTGCCGTCGTACAGCGTGGCGGGCAACTGTACCAGCGCTCGCCGGTGCTCGCCCTGGAGCGGCAGGGCGCGCTGTGGGCGGTGCGCAGCGCCGCGGGGGCGGTACTGGCGGAACAGGTGGTGATCGCCTCCAACGCCTATACCGAGGGCGAGTGGACCAACCTGAGGCGGCACTTCTTTCCCGGCTACTACTACCAGGTGGCTTCGGCGCCGCTGCACGGCGCCGCGGCCGAGCGCATCCTGCCTCACGGCCAGGGTTCCTGGGACACCAGGACGGTGCTCAGCAGCATCCGTCGCGATGCCCAGGGCCGCCTGTTGCTGGGAAGCCTCGGCAATGGCGCGAACAAGCCCGCCTGGTTCCTGCGGCAATGGGCCGATCGAATCCAGAGCCATTACTTTCCCGACCTGGGCCAGGTCAACTGGGAGTACAGCTGGACGGGTTGCATCGCCTTCACCCCCGATCATCTGATGCGCCTGTTCGAGCCTGCGCAAGGCTTGCTGGCGGTGACCGGCTACAACGGACGCGGCGTGACCACCGGTACGGTAGTGGGCAAGGCGTTCGCCGACTACCTGCTGAGCGGCGAGCGAGCGACATTGCCGTTGCCGTTCAGTGACATGAAGCCCGTCCCCGCGGCCAGGCTGCGCAGTTGCGCCTACGAGATGGGTTTTTCTCTCTATCACGCCGGTCAATGCTTGCGCGTGGTTCTCTAGGTTCGACCGAATCAAGGTGTGTTTTCAGCAAAATAATGATAGTTTGTTGTAAACACACATGAGGAGGTCGTCATGAGCGCTCTCATCAAGGAACGTCCCAGCGCCGATGCTGTCCTGGCCAAGGCCGTCCTGGCCGCGCGCGAGCAATTGGGGCTGACGCAGCTCGAACTGGCCGGCATCGTCGGCGTCGATCGCAGCGCCATCAGCCGCTGGAAGACCCAGGGCCTGCGGGTGGACAGCAAGACCGGCGAGCTGGCTCTGCTGCTGGTGCGAGTCTATCGCGCACTGTATGCCCTGTTCGGCGGGCAGCAGGAGGACATGCGCCACTTCCTGCGCACTCCCAACCATCACCTGGCGGGCGAGCCGCTGGCACTGATGGGACAGGTGCAGGGCCTGGTTCATGTGCTGGAATACCTCGATGCGATCCGCGGCAAGGTCTGATGCCCGGCGCGCCTGTACGGGGGCCTACGCCTGTCACGGAAAAGGCTGGCAGCCAGAGGCGACACGCCTGGCTGAATGGAGACTGCGGTGCCGCTACGCTGGCATCCGACACCACAGGAAGCGAGGGGCGGAAGGTGAGCGAGATCTGGCGACAGTGCAAGGGTGAGCGGCATGTCCGACCGCTCCAGGGGCGGCTGGTGCGGTTGGTGGAGAGCCAGGAGCAGGTGGCGACCCTGCAATTGGTCGACACCCTGGAAGAACAGGCGTTGCTCGAGGAACTGCTCGAGTCGAGCAAGCCGCCGGTGCCGGCGGATGCCGAGCCATTGCATTACCTGTTGAAGACCCCGTTCCGTTATCCGCCCTTGCGTTGGGGGTCGCGGTTTGGCCGTCGTCACGAGCCAAGCCTGTTCTACGCCGCGTTGAAGCTGGAAACGGCCATGGCCGAAAGCGCGTATTACCGTTGTGTCCTGTGGAGTGGCATGGCGGTGCCGCCACCGAGCGGGAGGATTCTGTCCGAGCACGCTTCGTTCGAGGCGGGCTGGAAGGTGGAGCGGGGAATCCGTCTGCAGGCGCCGCCTTTCTCCGATCACGAGGCTGCGCTGACCGACATCGCCGACTACCGCGCTCCCCAGGAACTGGGAAGTGCCATGCGCAGCGCCGGGGTGCAGGCATTCGAATACCGTTCGGCGCGTTGCCCGGAGCGCGGCTGCAATGTCGCCCTGTTCACGCCCGCGGCCTTCACCGAAAAGCGTCCTCGCAACCTGACGCCCTGGCTGTGCGAAACCACGGCCGGTTACGTGGCGTTCAAGCCGGCGCATGTGCCGGGGTCGCCGAAAATC
Source organism: Pseudomonas sp. HMSC067G02 (assembly GCF_001813485.1). Classification (NCBI taxonomy): domain Bacteria; kingdom Pseudomonadati; phylum Pseudomonadota; class Gammaproteobacteria; order Pseudomonadales; family Pseudomonadaceae; genus Pseudomonas; species Pseudomonas sp. HMSC067G02. Next base: position 131,251 of record NZ_KV812632.1, on the reverse strand, counting down.
TTCTCCTGGGAGCTGTTCCTGGTGGACGGAAAGTTGCCGCATCCGGCGTGAGTGGAGGGTCGCACGGTTGTCAGCGATCCGGGGTCGCCGTCTGGAGGCCGCAACCTGCTGGTTGGGCGGGGCTGGCCTGCATGCCCCCAGGGAAAGAGTGGCTGGGGATTTCGAACGGCATTGCCCTGCAATGGGGCGGCAAGAGGCTTCGGCGAAAATTTGTGCACAAATGGAAAGCAGCTTGTCAAGGGTTGAGAGCGTTAGGCTCTAAACGCTTGATTTTTCATGTTTGAAACGTAACTTATTGAAAAATAACGATAAAAATAGTTGGTGAAAAAATCGTCAATCTGTCCCATAGCCCCACTCCATCGGGGGTTCGGCAGTTTTTTAGGGGCTTTTCCACTGGGTTATCCACAGGATCTGTGGATTTCCCAAGCGCTTGCTCGACAGCACATCGCACGCTCCAAGGCAAGCCCTGTAGCCGCGACAAAAATGCCGTGGAAGCAGAAATTTCCCGGCGGCGAAGGGCGCAGGGCGATGGCTTCCGTTACGGAAGTATCTGAAATGTCCTGCGCATGGGGTTACGCACAGCTCGGAAGCGGAGTGCTCGTTCGGCGCGGCGCTATTCGCTCGACGGTCTTTTCCCAAGAACCTAGAATCCGCTGCACGCGCGCCTGCCAGGCGGGTGTTGCGTCGTTTTCCGCTGGAGTGCCCCATGCCCGTCGATCTACCGAACCTGTTGCTTGGCCTGCTGGCTGCCGCGATTCCCCTGGCCGGCCTGGCATGGCAGCTACAGAGAAGGGCCAGCCTGGCGGAGCGCGAGATAGCCTTGCTCGGCGAGCGACTGGCGACCGCGCAACTGGCCCAGGACGGGCTGAATGCGCAGTTGGAGACCAGCAGGGAGGCTTACCAGCAACTCGGCGAGCGCCATGCCAGGCTCGCCGGTGAGGTCGCCGCGCTGCGTCGGGAAGCCGAGTTGATGGGGGAGGAGCGGCAACGGGCGTCCCAGGCGGAGGCACGTTGGGCCAGCGAGCGCCAGGGCCGGGAAGAGGAAGTGCGTCGCCTGGCTTCCGAACGGGCTGCGCTGGCTGCGGAACTGCGCGAACAGCAGGAAAGCCACCAGCAGCGCCTGACCGACCTGCAGTCGGCCCGCGACGAGTTGCGGGCACAGTTCGCCGAACTGGCGGGAAAGATCTTCGACGAACGCGAACAGCGTTTCGCCGAAACCAGTCAGCAGCGCCTGGGGCAGATGCTCGATCCGCTCAAGGAGCGCATCCAGGCGTTCGAGAAGCGGGTGGAGGAAAGCTACCAGCAGGAAGCGCGCGAGCGTTTCTCCCTGAGCAAGGAACTGGAGCGTCTGCAGCAGCTCAACCTGCGCCTGGGCGAGGAAGCGACCAACCTGACCCGCGCGCTCAAGGGCCAGAAGACCCAGGGCAACTGGGGCGAACTGGTGCTGGAGCGGGTGCTCGAGCATGCGGGCCTGGAAAAAGGCCGGGAATACGAGACCCAGGTCAGCCTGAAGGGCGCCGAGGGCGAACGCTTCCAGCCGGACGTGCTGATCCGCCTGCCCGGCGACAAGCAGGTGGTGGTGGATGCCAAGGTCAGTCTCACGGCCTACCAGCAGTACATCGCCGCTGACGACGATCTGCTGCGCCAGCAGGCGCTGAAGCAGCACGTAACGTCGTTGCGCAACCATGTGAAAGGCCTCTCCGGCAAGGACTATCGACGCCTGGAAGGGTTGCACAGCCTCGACTTCGTCCTGCTGTTCATGCCGATCGAGGCGGCTTTTTCGACGGCCCTGCAGGCCGAGCCGAACCTGTTCCAGGACGCCTTCGCGCAGAATATCGTGATCGTCAGCCCGACCACCCTGCTGGCCACCCTGCGGGTAATCGACAGCCTCTGGCGCCAGGAGCGGCAGAACCAGAATGCGCGGGAAATCGCCGAACGTGCCGGTTCGCTGTATGACAAGTTCGTGCTCTTCGTCCAGGACCTCGATGAGGTCGGTTCGCGCCTGCAGCAACTGGACAAGGCCTATGCCGCGGCGCGCAACAAGCTCACCGAGGGACGTGGCAACCTGATCAGTCGCAGCGAGCAACTCAAGCTGCTCGGTGCCCGCGCCAGCAAGAGCCTGCCGACGGACTGGCTGGACCGGGCGCTGGTGGCGCCCGTGGAAGAGGCCGGAGAGGAGTGAGATCAGTTCGATCCCGTGCCCGGGCTTTCGAGAAAACGGAGGCTTTCCGGGAGGGGGATAAAAGAAGGGCGTCCGGAAGGACGCCCTGAAGATGATCATGGAGTAAGTCGGCTGTTCAGAGCCACGGCGCGGAGGAAAGTTCCGCGCCGTCCGTTCAGCGAGCGGGAGTGAGCGTCAGCCGCTTGTTGCCGTAAACGCGATCGAGGTTCTGTGGCTGGAACGGGAAGCTGACGTAGCGCCCCTTGAGCCAGGCGTCGATACCGTCGGCGTAGTGCGGGCTGGCCGGATTGCCGGATTGGCCGCTGCTGTTCACGCCGATCATCGGTTCGCTCTGGCCGAAGTCGACGATTAGCCGCATCGCCGGGATCAGCCAAGTGTCGAAGTCCTGGCCCCAGCCGTAGGCCGATACGTCCAGCGTGGTGTGGTCGCCGCCGGCCGGATAGGGCCCGCGATCGAGATAGCCCTTGATCGCGCCGAGTCCGGCGCGCTCGCCGGCGCCCAGGTAGGGGGCCATTTTCGAGCTGTCGCTCCGCCATTCGTAGGTGTGCAGCTTGCCCCATTGCCAGGCCTTGCGCTCGCTCCCCAGTCGCTGTTCGCAGAACTCCACGGCGGCGGCGAGGCTGCGCGCGAGGATTGCCGGCTTGTCCTCCTTCTGCGGAGTGCGGGTATCGTCCCAGAACGGACTGTCGTCGCGCCCGAGCAGGTGGTCGGCTTGCGCCGAGTAGGAGAGGTTGGCGGTCTCGACGAAGGCTTTCCAGGCAGGGCCGTCTTCCGGTCCTAGCTCGTCGAGGAATATCTGCCTGGCGCTCTCGTGGAGGAAGGCGCCGTACAGCGCGGCGTCGCTGGAGCTGGCTGTCAGCTTGCCGTCGAACGCCATCAGCCGGTCGTAGGCCTCCCGCGCCCGGCTGCGTTGCGCCTCCGGCAAGGCGTCGATGGCCTGGCGCAGCGGCGCCGCCATGCCGGGATTGTCGAACATGGCTTGCAGCTTGGCGACGAACAGCGAGGTCTGGTCGTACTGCATGCGGATCATGCTCTGGGTGTCGTGGCTCTTGCTGGCACCGGCGAGCTGGGCGATGCGCTCGGCGCGCTCCGGGTAGTACCAGGAATTGGACAACTGGGCGCCGTAGCCGGGCTGCACGGTGCGGTGGTTGGCGGTACCCAGCCAGCCCTGCTGCGGGTCCTGGTCGGAGGGGTGGAGGATCGGGTCGGCATAGCCATCCCAGTCGTAGCGGCCGTCCCAGCCAGGGGAGGGCAGCAGGCCGCGACCCTCCTTGCGGTTCGGATAGCGTCCGGTGACCTGCCAGCCGATGTGCTTTTCGTCGGCGAACACGATGTTCAGCGGCATCGCGCGAATCTCGCGGGTGGCGTCGAAGGCCTGCTCGATGGTCTTGGCCCGCGACAGGTCGAAGAAGCCGTCCAGGGTCTTGTCGGCTTCCTGCTGGATGCTCCGGTAGGCCAGTCCGTAGCCGCTCTTCAGCGGCAGCGGCTGGAGGATGTTCTTGCGCTCGCCCAGGGCGCTGTTGAGCAGCGGGCCATGGCGGGTTTCGTGGATGACCTCGCGGATCGGCCGCTGGCCCTTGATGAAGAAGGTTTCCTGGCGTTCGCGGGTTGGCTGCCACTTGCCGTCGGCCAGGTAATAGAGCCGGTTGCCCTGGCGTCGCAACTGTTCCAGGTAGAGATCCTGGTTGTCGCCCAGGACCATGGTCATGCCCCAGGCCAGCTTGCCGTTGAAGCCCGCCACCACGCCCGGCAGACCGGCGATGGAAACGCCCGCGGCCTGGTACTTGGGCGAGCGGATCTGCACGTAGTTCCACACCGACGGCATGCTCAGCGGCAGGTGGGTGTCGTTGGCCATCAGGCTCTTGCCGCTGCGGCTGCGTTGCGGCGCGATAGCCCAGTTGTTCGAGGCGGCGACCCCGAGCATGCTCAGCGCTGCGACCTGCCGCGCCGCGTCCTCGACGCCCGCGAGGCCGGGAACCTGCCCGTCCAGGCGCAGGCCCTTGAGCTTTTCCGCCTCGTCGAACGGCAGGTTTTCGTCGGGATAGGTCGGCGTCAGCCAGGCCAGCTTGTCGCTGCCGACCTTCTGCGCGAGCGTCAGCGAGGCGATTTCTTCCTGCAGGTTCACCGCCAGGCCGAAGTTGAGCAGGGCGAAGACCAGGGCCGAGTCCTCGGGCTTCCAGTATTCCGGACGGTAGCCGGACTGGGCCAGGTCCATCGGCAGCTTGTCGCGATAGCGATACAGGTAGGCGTTGACCCCGCGCGCGTAGACCTCGAAGAAGCGTTGCAGGCGCGGCGAGGCGTTCCTGTACTGGATCTCCGCGGCCTGGCGCAGGTTCACGGTACGCATGAAACGGTCGATCTCCAGCGCGCCGGGGCCGACCATCTCGGCCAGCCGTCCCTGGGCCAGCAGGCGCAGGCTGACCATCTGGCTCAGGCGGTCGGAGGCGTGTACGTAGCCCAGGGCGAACAGCGCGTCATGGAAGGTGCCGGTTTCGATCAGTGGCATGCCCAGCGCGTTGCGCCGGATCGATACGTTTTGCGCCAGGCCCTTGATCGGTTGTACGCCGGAGGTCGGCGGCAGGCTGTCGGCGTAGCGATCGTCGAGCCAGGACTGGCAACCGGCCAGGCCCAGGAGGGTGCCGAAGGCCGCGGCGGCGCCGCAACGGGGAAGAAAACGCATGAAGGCTGGCGAGGCCATGGGGTGGGGGCTCCTGCGGGAGTGGTCGCGTCGAGAGGCGCTACGTTAGTGAGGAGCGCAGGGCTGCGCAAGCTCCGCCTGCGGTCGTCCGCGAGGACGTCCGCAGGCCGGCTCGGGACCCGCTACTGCGGCGGATTGATGCGCTCCACCAAAGCATAGGCGCGTTGCGTCGCCGGACGCTGGCGAATGCTCTCGAACCAGCGCTGCAGGTGTGGGAAGTCGGCGAGATCCTGCTCCTGCCACTGGTGTGGGACGATCCACGGATAGATGGCCATGTCGGCGATGCTGTAGTCGTCGCCGGCGACGAAGGCGCGGTCCGCCAGGCGCTGGTCGAGAACGCCGTACAGGCGCGCGGTTTCCTTGACGTAACGGTCGATGGCGTAGGGAATCTTCTCCGGGGCGAAGCGGTTGAAATGGTGGTTCTGCCCGGCCATCGGCCCCAGCCCGCCCATCTGCCAGAACAGCCACTGCAGGGTTTCCTGGCGCGCGCGCAGGTCCTTGGCGAGGAAGCGTCCGGTCTTTTCCGCGAGATAGAGCAGGATGGCGCCGGACTCGAACAGCGACAGGGGAGCGCCGCCGTCGGCTGGTTGGCGATCGACGATGGCGGGAATCTTGTTGTTCGGCGACACCTTCAGGAAATCCGCCTGGAACTGGTCGCCCTGGCTGATATTGATCGGATGGATGGCGTAGGGCAGGCCGGTTTCTTCCAGGAAAAGAGTAATCTTGTGGCCGTTCGGGGTGGTCCAGTAGTACAGGTCGATCATCGGTGCGTCTCCGGCTCGTCGATGGGCTACGAACGGAAGACTCTACGCCAGGAACCTAGGTTCGATGCAAACCGCTGTCGCGCATGACGCCCCGGCGGGGCTGGTGGCGCGCCAACGAAAAGGCCCGCTGCTCAGCGGGCCTTCGGATGCCGGCGCGTGCGAAGGGTCAGGCGCCGTGGCACTTCTTGAATTTCTTCTCGCTGCCGCAGGGGCAGGGATCGTTGCGGCCTACGGCCTTGAGCGGATTGCGCACCGGCTCGTGGCTGTGGTTGCAGTGCGGACCATGGACATGACCATGGCCATGATCGTGATGATGATCGTGGTCGTGGTTGCAGTTCGGGCCGTGTACGTGGGGTTCCTGACTCATGGTGGACCTATTCTGGGATGAAATCGCCGGGAATTATCTCGCCATTTCGTCTCAGGTGCACGCTGCGGCCGAACATCAGTCCGGTCTTCACTTCGCCCTGCAGGCGGTAGCGGATCGGCTCCTCGGGACGCTCGAGGAGCTTGACGATGTATTTCATGTGGCGCCAGAGATTGGTTCGCACCGGCACGTCGAATACCTCGTGGCCGTGGGCGGGAACCGTGAACCACTGCCCGGACTCGCCTTCTGCGAGCTGGATGTCGTTCAGTTGCACGGCGTACTGCAGGCCGCGTACCGGCAGGCTGAAATCGTTGGGGTTGTCGATGCGGAAGCGCATCACGAACTCCTGTTCCAGCAAGCGTGCCTTGACCACTTCCACCTTCAGCAGCTTGACGTCGGGGTCTTCGAAGCTGCCGGTCATCCAGCTGCAGCCCGAGAGATTGGAGAGAACTCCCCATGCCATTATTAGGCTGATAATTCTTATCATTTGCGCCTGGTAATTCATGCTATTCCCCCCGAGACGCCTCAGTTTAACAAGCAGTGATTGTGCTGCAACTTATTGTTGTATAGAGGAAAGATGTTTCAGGTACAGGCCTGTGTCCATATGTTTCCCGTAGCGCAGTCGGGGGAGCATGGAGAAGCGCGTACGCCCGTGCAAGTCTTCCCGTCGGCTGGCGTGACCGGCTCGGCTAACCTGAACGGACCCGCCGGCCAATTTGCCGGACCCAGTCACTCCACGCGTGGCTGTCGATGGGTACAATCGTTCGACGAAACGCCAGGGCCGCCATGCCGAGCGGCCCTTCACTCGGAGAGATGCCAATGAGCCGCTTTGAAATCGCCTTTTCCGGCCAGTTGGTCGCCGGCGCCCGGCCCGAGGTGGTCAAGGCCAACCTGGCCAAGCTGTTCCAGGCCGACGCGCAGCGTATCGAGCTGCTGTTCTCCGGCCGCCGGGTGGTGATCAAGAACAACCTCGATGCCGCCTCCGCGGAAAAATACCGCAGCGTGCTGGAGCGAGCGGGAGCGATCGCCGTGGTCGCCGAGATGGAGATCGAGGAGGTGGTCATGGCGCCGCCGCCTGCGCAGCAGGCCGCCGTGGAAGCCCCACAGGCCCGCGTCGCTGCGCGGGACAGCGCGCCCTCCGGGCGTTTGCAGGTAGCGCCGCGGGACGGCTACATGGCGGCGTTCGCCGAGGTCGATGCGCCGGATTTCGGCCTGGCTCCGGTAGGCGCCGACCTACAGGACGCCAAGGCCGAAGCCGAGGCGCCGAAGCTCGACCTGAGCCGCTTCAGCGTCGCCCCGGTCGGTAGCGACATGGGCCAGGCACGCCCCGAGCCAGCGGCTCCGGCTCCGGACACCAGCCACCTGCGCCTGCAGGACTGAGGCGGGCAGCGGCCTGCGACAAGCGTGGGCGTGGGGCGGATAACCGCGTCGCGGGCCGTGGCATCGGGGACAGGCGAGGGGTTGGAGGAACGCGTCGACCAGGGGCAGGCGCTTGCTTCAGTGGTCGAAATCGTCCTGGTAGACGAACTTGGGCATTTCCCAGTGGAAGCGGATGGCCAGCAGGCGGAACAGGAAGCCGCTGAACAGGGTGATCAGCATCGCCTGTTCGGAGGGCAGTTCCAGCTCCACGCAGATCAGGTAGCACCAGGCGCTGGCGAAGGACACGCTGGCATAGAGTTCGCGGCGGAAGATCAAGGGTACGTCGTTGCACAGGATGTCGCGGAGAATGCCGCCGAACACCCCGGTGATCACCCCGCTGATCGCCGCGATCAGCAGGCTGTGGCCCATTTCCAGGCTGACCTGGCAGCCGATCAGGGTGAAGGCCACCAGGCCAACCGCGTCGAGTACCAGGAACAGCGAGCGCAGGTGGCGCATCAGCGGCGCGATGAACACTGTGACCAGCGCGGCGACTGCGGTCAGCGCCAGGTATTCCGGGTGACGGACCCAGGTCAGCGGGTAATGGCCCAGCAGCATGTCGCGTACCGAGCCGCCGCCCAGGGCGGTGACGCAGGCGATCAGCACCACGCCGAACAGGTCCATGCTGCGCCGGCCGGCCGACAGCGCGCCGGTCATGGCTTCGGCGGTGATGGCGATGATGTAGAGCACGGTCAGCAGCATGGGGATGGGGCCCGGATGAAAAGGCTGCGCATTCTACCCGAGCGCTCGTCAACGCCCAAACCGCGCCGCCTGGCGCTGTATCTCAGGCGTGCATGCGCAACCAGAAGCGTTCCTGGCAGGCGTTGACGAAGTGCTTGTGGCGTGGGCTGATTTCCTGCCCGGCGGAATCCAGCACTTCGTAGCCGATCCAGCATTCCTCGCAGGCCCCGCTGCTTGGCAGGAGGTCGCGCTCGCAGTGCTGGCGCAGGCGCACGCCGTTGTCGAAACGGTAGAGCGCTTCGCAGCTGTGGATCTCGACGCCGTCCTCGCAGCGCTGTTGCTCTTCGACCTGCGCATCGCTTATCGAGACTGGCGAGGGCAGGGCATGGATGGCGCGGATATAGCTGGCGAGCGAATGCATCAGGTGATCCATGGACCGCAGCATTTCTTCAGCTTGCCGCCGGCGCCGCAGGGGCAGGGGTCGTTGCGGCCGAGTTTCAGGGCCACGGTCGGATCGAGGAAGTACCAGCGACCGTTGCGCTGGACGAAGCCGGAACATTCGCGATGGGCATGTTCCCCCTCGGCGTCGTGCCAGCGCGCGACGAAGGTGACTCGCGCATGTTCCGGCTGGCCGCCGAGCACCTCGTGGTTTTCCACCTCCAGGCCGAGCCAGGTGCTGCCGTGGCTCCAGGCGCGGATGCCGTCGAGATCGAGGCCGGCCTGTTGCGCCGGCAGCGTGGTGTCGCGCAGGTAGTCCACCAGTCCGAGGGCATAGGCGCTGTAGCGCGAGCGCATCAGGGCTTCCGCGGTGGGCGCGGGATGTCCCTGGTGATAGCGGCCGCAGCAATCGTCGAGCGGGTCGCCGCTGCCGCAGGGGCAGGTGGGTTGGGTCATGGTTACCACCAGTACTTGCCGAAGTTTTCCGGGTTGGCCCAGAACTTGGCGTTCAGCCAATCGGGGACCTGCTTGTACTCGTACAGGTCGTAGGTGTACAGGGTCAGCGTCTGGCCTTCGCGCTGGAAGCGTTCGCTGTTCTGCATGGCGAGGGCGAAGAAGTCGGTTTCCTGCCAGTCGCTGGCCTCGAGGTCGACCAGTACGGCGACCCGGCTGGCGTTCAGGTTGCGCACGCCCGCGAGCAACTGCAGACCGGTGCGCTGCGGCAGGTGTTCCAGGCAATCGACGAACAGCGCCAGGTCGAAGCGCTGGCCGGCCAGTTCGGCGGGCAATGCCGCCGCCGGGCTGTGCGCCAGTTGGCACTGGGGATGGTTGTGGATGAAGGCCTCCACCGCCGGCAGCCGGCTGGCGCCGACCAGCAGCAAGCGCTTCGGCGCGTAGCGGGCGAGCAACGCGGCCAGGGCCTGCTGCGGGGTGCGGGGAGAAATCGGTTCGCTCATGGGAAAACACTCTCCTGGGATTCGCCAAGACTAGCCTGAAGCGCCTGCATGGCCTAGTGCTGGCGCTTTTTTCGGCTGGGGTCTTTACTCCCTATTTGTCGGTTACAACCGATCCACGAGGAGAGTTCCAATGAGCATCACGAGGACCGCTTTACCCCTGATTCTGGTCAGCGGCTTGCTGACCGGTTGCGCAGGGTTGCAGAAAAGCGACTGGCCGACCTGTGCGGCGGTCGGTGGTGTTACCGGCGCCGGCCTGGGCGCGATCGAAAGCAGCAGCTGGGCTGGCTGGGGCGCCCTGATCGGCGGTGGCGTCGGTGCCGCCTATTGCTGGGTGCACGGTGCCGGCGAACAGGTCGCGCCGCCGCCTCCGCAGCCGGTCGAGGAAGTCGCGCCGCCGCCTCCTGTCGTCAAGGAAGAAACCATTGTCGTGCGCGACCTGCACTTCGCCTTCGATTCGTCGAAGGTGGACGCCGCCGACAGCGAGAAGCTCAACGGCATCGCCGAACGCCTGAAAGGCGAGGCGGCCAGTACGCGCCTGAGTATCACCGGGCATACCGACAGCGTCGGTTCCGATGCCTACAACCAGAAGCTGTCGGAACGGCGCGCGAATGCCGTGGCGAACTATCTGATCGATGCCGGGGTGCCTTCGAGCATCATCGTCGGCGTGCAGGGATTGGGCGAAAGCCAGCCGGTCGCCGACAACAAGACTCGCGAAGGGCGGGCCGAGAATCGCCGGGTGGAAATCCTCATCAAGCGCGAATGACGCTGGCGGCGCGGAGCAGAACGGGGGCGTCGAAGCCCCCGTTTTCGTTCATGGCTGGCGCCGCGGCGGGCTGGCGAGTATGTTCCCCCGCACACGATGTATTGGGGGGAGTTCCATGAAAGCGTTTCTCGGGCTGGGCAAGCTCGTGACCCTGGTGTTCTGGGGCGCGGTGCTGGTCAATCTGCTGCATCCGTTCGCCTATCCGCTGAACTGGCTGTTGTCGATAGCCGGCGGCCTGATCCTGTTGATCCACCTGATCGAGATTCTCGTCCTCGGACGACGCCTGAAAGCGCGTGCGCATCCCTGGCTGGACCGTCTCCAGGTCTTGCTGTTCGGGGTCTTCCACATGCTTGCGTTGCCGGCGCTGAGCCCGGCCAGCGAGTTGCCGCAGGACAAGGAGGACGATCATGCGTAAGGCCATGCTCGGATTGTTCCTGGTCGTTCCCCTGGCCTGGGCTGGCGCCGCGTTTTCGGCCGAGGCGCCGACGGCACGCCAGCAGGGTATCGGCGGAACCGTGAAGGTTCAGGCGAACTCGGTGATGCGCCTGCCCAAGCGGGCCCAGGAGCTGCGCCTGCGCAGAGTGGAGATCGGCGAGGATGCCGCCCTGCTGATTCCGCTGGAGGTCAGCGTCCTGCGCATCGAGGAACTGCACATGGCGAAGAACGCCCGGATCGGCGTGGCGCCGGGCGAAGAGCGAATCAGCATCGAAGTCGTCAGCGGCCGCCTGGCCGATGGCAGCATCATTTCCGCGCCCGGCGCGACCGGCACCTTCCGGCAAAGCGCCGGTAACGGCCGCGACCTGACCTTGCGCTTGCAGGCGGTGGAGGTGGAAAGCCTGCTGCTGGACGCCCGCGGTGGCGTCGGCGCGCCAGGCTACGATGGCCTGGACGGGGCTTCCGGCAAGGCCTCCGGCTGCCTCTGGGGCAGCGCGCTGAAAGGTGGCGACGGCCAATCCGGAAGCGACGGCGGTCCGGGCGGGGCGGGCGGTCGGATTCGTCTGGAAGTGCCGGGCGATTTTCCTCTGGAGCGCTTGCAAACCCGTCTGCAAGGCGGCGTCGGCGGCGCCGGAGGCAAGGCCGGCAAACCGGGTGCGGCGGATAACGCCACCGGTTGCTGGATCTACTCGGTGGATGCCGGTCGTGCGGGGCGCAGCGGAGAGGACGGCGCGAACGGCGCCAACGGCAGCGACGGCAGCCTGGACGTCGTGCGCTTCTGAGGAGAGGCCGGCAGCACGGCTGCCGGCGCATCGCCGGTTCAGAGGCTCGGGCGTGCCGCTACCAGGGCTATCAGCAGCAGGCCGAGGAGCAGGTTGAAGCCGACGGTGCGGCGGATCTTCCCCAGCGCCTGCCCGCCTGCCGGCCAGTCCTGGGCCTGCACCGCGCGGCGCAGTTCCGGCACTTGCAGCGCCTGCACCCGCAGGAACAGTGCCAGCATGGCGACGTAGAGCCCCATCATTACCTGTACGTAGCGCGGCGCGCCGGCGAAACCGTTGAAGCTCAGGTGCAGCATGCCGACGCCGCTGATCGGCAGCAGGATCACCGCCGCCCAGACCCAATGGAAGAAACGGCGGAACACCTCCAGCCACAGGCCCAGGCGGGCTGGGGCCTCCAGCGCGGCGACGGCCGCCGGACGAAGAATCGTCCAGGCGAAGAACATGCCTCCGACCCAGACAAGGGCGGCCAGGACATGCAGGGCGTAGACGAGGGCGTAGGGGGTCATTCGGCGATCTCCGCTGGCGGTTGTGACGAAGCGCGTTATCATAGCCGCCCTGTCGAACCACTGAAAATTTATCCAGCTATGGCGCGCCGGCGGATTCGCCTTCCGCTGCGCGCCGGGCCCAGGAATTCCATGCTCAGCGCCGAACTCAAGTCCCAGATCCAGGGTGCCTACACCCGCTTTCTCGAAGCCAAGGAGCTGAAGCCTCGCTATGGCCAGCGCCTGATGATCGCCGAAGTGGCCAAGGCCCTCGGCGCGATCAAGGAGGACGAGGAGGGGCACCGCGAGGGCGAGCCGGCGGTGGTCGCGGTGGAGGCCGGAACCGGTACCGGCAAGACCGTGGCCTACAGCCTGGCGGCGATCGCCTGCGCCAAGGCCAGTGGCAAGCGCCTGGTGATAGCCACCGCGACCGTCGCCCTGCAGGAGCAGATCGTCCACAAGGATCTTCCCGACCTGCTGCGCAACAGCGGGCTGGCCTTCAGCTTCGCCCTGGCCAAGGGCCGCGGGCGCTACCTGTGCCTGTCCAAGCTCGACGTGCTGCTGCAGGAAGGCCAGGCGCAAAGCGCGACGGCGCAACTGTTCGCCGATGACGGTTTCAACATCGACGTCGACGAGACCAGCAGCAAGCTGTTCAACCAGATGATCGAACGCCTGGCCGGCAACCGCTGGGACGGCGACCGCGACAGCTGGCCGGAGGCGATCGACGACGCGCATTGGGCGCAGCTCACCACCGATCACAGCCAGTGCACCAACCGACATTGCCCGAACTTCCAGCAGTGCGCCTTCTACAAGGCGCGCGAAGGGATGACCAAGGTCGATGTGATCGTCACCAACCACGACCTGGTCCTGGCTGACCTGGCCCTGGGCGGCGGCGCCATCCTGCCCGATCCGCGCGAGACTCTCTACGTGTTCGACGAGGGCCATCACCTGCCGGACAAGGCGATTGGCCATTTCGCCCATTTCACCCGCCTGCGCGCTACCGCCGACTGGCTGGAGCAGATCGCCAAGAACCTCACCAAGCTGCTCGCCCAGCACCCGCTGCCGGGCGACCTCGGCCGCCTGATCGAACAGGTGCCGGAGCTGGCCCGGGAGATCAAGACCCAGCAGCAGTTCATGTTCACCGCCTGCGAAGAGATCGGCGATTTCCGCGCCGGCGAGGACATGGAAGGTCGCGAGCGGCCGCGTCACCGTTTCGTCGGCGGGGTGGTCCCCGAGCATATCCGCGAGATGGGCATCGAGCTGAAGAAAGGCTTCTCCAAGCTGACCGACCTGTTCACCCGTCTCACCGATATCCTCAAGGAGGCGATGGACGGCGAAGGCGCCGGCGGCATCGCCAGCCACCAGGCGGAGGAGTGGTACCCGCTGTTCGGTAGTCTTTTGGCGCGCGCCCAGGGCAACTGGGAACTGTGGACCGCATTCACCTGCGAGGACCCGCAGGACAGCCCGCCGATGGCGCGCTGGCTGACCCTCGCCGAGAGCGGCAGCTTCTACGACATCGAAGCCAACGCCAGCCCGATCCTCGCCGCCGAGACCCTGCGCCGCAACCTGTGGAACGTCGCCTATGGCGTGCTGGTGACCTCGGCGACCCTGACCGCGTTGGGCACCTTCGACCGCTACCGCATGCGCGCCGGCCTGCCGCGCAACGCGGTCACCGCGGTGGTGCCGAGCCCCTTCCACCATGCCGAGGCCGGGGTATTGCGGGTTCCCGACCTCAAGGCGGATCCGCGCAACGCCGCCGAGCACACCGCGGCGATCATTCGCGAGCTGCCGGAACTGGTGAAGGGCGCGCGCGGCAGCCTGGTGCTGTTCTCCTCGCGCAAGCAGATGCAGGAGGTCTTCGACGGTCTCGACCGCGACTGGCGCAAGCGGGTGTTCATCCAGGGCAACCTGTCCAAGCAGGAAACCCTGAACAAGCACAAGTCGCGAGTCGACGACGGTGAGGACAGCGTGCTCTTCGGCCTCGCCAGCTTCGCCGAAGGCGTGGACCTGCCGGGGGCCTATTGCGAACACGTGGTGATCGCCAAGATTCCCTTCGCGGTACCCGACGACCCGGTGGAGGCGGCGCTGGCCGAGTGGATCGAGGCGCGCGGCGGCAATCCGTTCATGGAGATCGCCGTGCCAGACGCCTCGCTGCGGTTGGTCCAGGCCTGCGGGCGGCTGCTGCGCACCGAGCAGGACCGCGGCACCATCACCCTGCTGGATCGCCGCGTGGTCACCCAGCGCTACGGCAAGGCTATCCTCAATGCATTGCCGCCGTTCCGGCGGGAAATCGCCTGACGCGCTGATCTGCGCGGAGGGCGCCAGCCTTCACGTCCGAGCCGCATCGGGAAATTCCCGGCATTTGTCCATGCCGGGATGGAGTTAAGGAAAACAGGCTTCATGATCCGTTCGCGTTGGCATCTTCCCCTGCTTCTCGGCCTGCTCGCGGTGGCCGCGCCGCTGGCGGCGAACGACACCCAGCAGGTGCTGTTCAACTTCGTCAAGCCGATGGCCGTGGTCGGCATCACCCTGGAGGATGCCGACCTGCCCAGCGTGACGGCGGAGGCCACCCCGGAGGGCGACATTCTCCGTCGCGTCACCTTCAGCCCGGCGCAACGGCCCACCTTGCGCATGAGTCCGGCGCAGGGCCGTTGGGACTGGTCCGCAGCGGACTACGTGAGCCTGCGCATCCAGAACGCCATGAGCTGGGACATGACCCTGGAGGTCGCGATCGAGGGCGAGCAGGGTGCGCCGGGGTTGCAGGCATCCATCGAGCTTCCGGCAGGCCCGCCGCAGACCCTGCTGGTGCCGTTGCGGGCGGTTTCGCCAGAGGCTCTGGGCATGCGTGCGGGGCCGCCGATGCCGCAGATGGTCGAAGGCCAGCGGGTGCTGCTGGCGCCACGCGTGGAGGGCTCGCTGGACCGCGCCAGGGTCGGGGCGCTGAGCCTGTCCCTGCGCTCGCCGCAAGCTCCCCAGAGCATCCTGCTCGGACGTTTCGGCATACGCGCAGGGAGAGCGGTGGAGCGGAGCATCCTGACCGGCCTGATCGATCGCTATGGCCAGTACAGCCGCGCCGACTGGCCGGAAAAGATTCGTTCCGACGAACAGTTGCGCAGCGCCTATGCGGCCGAGGCCGCACAGCTCCGCGACTGGGAACGGCAGACACCGGCGCGCGACCGTTTCGGCGGCCTGCTGGGTGGGCCGGTGTTCGAAGCCAGCGGTTTCTTCCGCACGGAAAAACGTGGCGGGCGCTGGTGGCTGGTTACTCCGGAAGGACATCCGTTCTGGTCGCTGGGCGTTAATGCGGTGACCGCCGACGGCAGCCGGACCTACGTCGAGGGACGCGAGCCGATGTTCGCCGAACTGCCGGCGGAGGGTGAGCCGCTGGCGGCATTCTTCGGTGAGGGCGACGACCGCCGCGGCGTCGCCGCGCAGGCCGGGCGGCGCTTCGGGCATGGCCGCTGGTTCGATTTCCTCGGTGCCAATCGCCAGCGCATCGCTCCCCAGGCGAGCGCCGACCAGCTCGCCGGCGAATGGCGCCAGCGCACCCTGGAGCGCCTCTCGGCATGGGGTTTCAACAGCCTCGGCAACTGGAGCGATCCGGCGCTCGCCGCACAGGCGCGGATGCCCTACAGCCTGCCGCTGTCGATCGCCGGCGACTACGCCACGGTCAGCAGCGGTTTCGACTGGTGGGGAGCCATGCCCGATCCCTTCGACCCGCGCTTCGCCATGGCCGCCGAGCGCGTCATCGCCATCGCTGCTCGCGACCACCGCGACGATCCCTGGCTGCTCGGCTACTACGCCGACAACGAACTGGCCTGGGCCGGGCGCGACGGCTCGGCCCAGGCGCGCTACGGCCTCGCTTTCGGAGCCTTGAGGCTGTCCATGGACAGTCCGGCGAAGCGCGCCTTCGTCAAGCAATTGAAAGCCAAGTACCTGCGCCATGAGGCATTGGCCCAGGCCTGGGGCATCGAGCTGGCCGCCTGGGAGGCCCTGGAGGCGCCGGGCTACGCGGCTCCGCTGCCGGGCGAGGGGCATCCGGCCATCGCCGAGGACTACAGCGCCTTCCTCCGGCTGTATGCCGACGCTTACTTCAAGACCCTGCGCGACGCCCTGCAATGGCACGCACCGAACCACCTCCTGCTCGGCGGCCGCTTCGCCGTCAGCACTCCCGAGGCGATCACCTCCTGCGCCCGGTATTGCGACCTGCTCAGTTTCAACCTCTATACGCCGTTGCCCGGGCAGGGCCTGGACGACTCCCTGCTGGCGCGGCTGGACAAGCCGGTGCTGATCAGCGAGTTCCACTTCGGCTCGCGGGATCGCGGTCCGTTCTGGGGTGGCGTCAGCGAGGCGGCCAATGAGCGGGCGCGCGGCGACTCCTACCGAACGTTCCTGGAGGCGGCGCTGAAGAGTCCGTATATCGTCGGCGCCCACTGGTTCCAGTACCTCGACCAACCGGCCAGCGGGCGCCTGCTGGACGGCGAGAACGGTCATATTGGCCTGGTCGGGATCACGGGCTTGCCGTTCGCCGGTTTCGTCGACACGGTGCGCCGAAGCAACCTTGCCGCCTTGTCGCGACTGTCGGCGATGGCCAGCTCCATGCCTGCCGTCGAGCCTCCGCCGCCGCGCGAGGATTCAGCCGGTTCATGAGCGCGCATTCACCGCCGCCCGCTTGCGGCGAACCCCTCTTATGTCAGGGTTCACAAGGCCGCCGAGGGCTGGAAGAATGCTCCGACCACTTTCCCACCGGAACTTGCCCATGACGCCCCAAGGCCACTGTGACAGCCGTTTCGCCCCGCTTGCCGAGGCCTTCGCCCGGCTTTTCGACAATCCGCAGGAGCGCGGTGCGGCGTTGTGCCTGGAGGTCGGTGGCGAGACGGTGGTCGACCTCTGGGGCGGCGTCGCGGACAAGGACGGCGAGCAGCCCTGGCAGCGCGACACCATCCTCAATCTGTTCTCCTGCACCAAGACCTTCACCGCCGTTGCCGTGCTGCAACTGGTGGCCGAGGGCAAGCTCGAACTGGACGCGCCGGTGGCACGCTACTGGCCCGAGTTCGCCGCGGCCGGCAAGGCAGCGATCAGCGTGCGCCAGTTGCTCTGCCATCGCGCCGGCCTGCCGGCGCTGCGCAAGCAGATGCCGCCCGAGGCACTCTACGACTGGCAGGCGATGACCGCGGCACTGGCCGCCGAGGAGCCCTGGTGGACGCCCGGCGAAGCGCACGGCTATGCACCGATTACCTACGGCTGGCTGCTCGGCGAGGTGATCCGCCGGGTCGACGGCCGCGAGCCGGGCGAGGCCATCGTGGCGCGTACCGCGACACCGCTGGGCCTGGATTTCCATATCGGCCTGGACGACAGCCAGTTCGGCCGCGTCGCCCACATGGCGCGGAGCAAGGGCAGCCTCGGCGACGCTGCCGCCCAGCGCATGCTGAAGACCATGATGAGCGAGCCATTGGCGCTGACCACCCGCGCCTTCACCAATCCGCCGTCGATCCTCACCAGCACCAACAAGCCGGAATGGCGACGCATGCAGCAGCCGGCCGCCAATGGCCATGGCAACGCGCGCGCGCTCGCCGGCTTCTATAGCGGCCTGTTGCAGGGACGTTTGCTGGAAGATGAACTGCTGGGCCAGTTGGCCCACGAACACGCGGTAGGCGAGGATCGGACCTTGCTGACCCGGACCCGCTTCGGCCTCGGCACCATGCTCGACCAACCGGGCGTGGCCAATGCGACCTACGGACTCGGCCCCAAGGCCTTCGGCCACCCTGGGGCGGGTGGCTCGATTGGCTTCGCCGATCCCGAGCGCGACCTGGCTTTTTCCTTTGTCAGCAACGCCTTGGGGCCGTACGTGCTGATGGATCCGCGGGCGCAACAGCTGGCGCGTGTCGCGGGGGAGTGTCTGTAATCCGTTGGTTAACTTTTAACCGCTTGTCGGCTCGACGCTAAATTTCATTGCCAAATAATGGCTTAGCGACACAATCTAAAGCGTCGTATGAGATAGGGCGTTGCCGGGGCAGTGGATCGACTCCGGCATCGCTGCGATGTGACCGGCGGTTGAGCCGAATGTTCCATCGGGCTCGCCTTCTTTCACTTCCAACGGACCCCGACGTATGAAACTGCTTAAGACCTCGACGCTTCTTCTCTGCATGACCGCCTCCGGCTGCAGCTATTTCCAGACCCAGGATGCTTCCTCGCAGCCAGCCAAGGCTCCGGCCGAGCAGGCTTCCAGCCATTCATGGTGGCCGTTCGGCAAGGACGACGGACAGACCGTCGCCAAGCAGGCCACGGAACAGAAGGCCGAAGCCGAGCATGTCGGCTCCAGCCACTGGTGGTGGCCGTTCGGCAAGGACGAAGGCGGTCGGGACGTAGCCGCCAAGGCTGCGGAGCAGAAGGCCGAGATCGCCGCGGCGAAGAAAGAAGTCGCCGCCGCAGCCGAGCCGAAGGCCGCCAACCCCTGGTGGTGGCCGTTCGGCGCCAGCTCGGCGAGCAAGGCGTCGGGCAAGCCGGCACTGGTCCAGCAGAAGGTCACCAAGGAGTGGCTGGATGCCCATGAGAAAGCCCTGCGCGAAGCGATCGCCGGTAGCGAGTTCACCCTCGAACGCCGCGACAACGCATTGATCGTCATCGCCCCCGCCGACTACTCGTTCAATCCCAAGCGCCATACCATGCTGATGCCGATCACCCTCAACCCGCTGGGCAAGGTCGCCAAGATGGCCCAGGCCGATCCGCAGAGCGGTATTCTGGTACTCGGCCATACCGACAGCACCGGCAGCAAGGCGGTCAACGACAAGCTGAGCTTCGAGCGTGCCCAGTCGGTGGCGGCGATCTTCCGCCTCAGCGGCCTGAAAGGCGACCAATTGCGCCTGAAGGGGGTCGGTTCCGACATGCCGCGCGCGGACAACGCCAGCGCCGCCGGCCGCGCCCAGAACCGTCGCGTCGAAGTGCTCTATACCCAGCGCGCCAGCCTGCTGTCCCTGGCCCAGGGCAACTGAGCCGAACCGGGGCAGGGCGCTTGGCGCCATTGTCCCGGATCAAGCGCGAGGCGGAGTCTGCGGTTAAGCTATGGCGCATTTCCCCCTGGAGATGCGCCATGACCCAGTCCCTGGCCGATATGCGCCGCGAGTACACCCGCGATGGCCTCAGCGAGGCCAACGCCCCTAGCGATCCCTTCAGCCTGTTCCGCCAGTGGTTCGACGACGCGGTGAAGACCGAGCGCCTGCCGGTCGAACCCAACGCCATGACCCTGGCCACCGTCGACGCCGACGGCTATCCGCATTGCCGTATCCTCCTGCTCAAGGGCCTCGACGAGCGCGGCTTCACCTTCTTCACCAACTACGAAAGCGCCAAGGGCCGGCAACTGGCGGCCAATCCGCGGGCGGCCATGACCTTCTTCTGGCCGGCGCTGGAGCGCCAGGTGCGCATCGAAGGCAACGTCGAGAAGGTCACTCCCGAGGAATCCGACGCCTACTACCAGGTGCGTCCGCTGGGCAGTCGCCTGGGCGCCTGGGCCTCGCCGCAGAGCCGGGTCATCGCCGATCGCGCCGAGCTGGAACGGCTGCTCGCGGACACCGAGCGGCGTTTCGCCGACCAGCCGCCGAGCTGTCCCGAGCACTGGGGCGGCTACCGTCTCCTGCCGCAGCGCATCGAGTTCTGGCAGGGGCGGCCGAGCCGCCTGCACGACCGTCTCGACTATCGACGCCAGGACGGCGGCTGGTCGCGCGAACGCCTGGCGCCCTGAGTCCTCCATGTTCGAACTGGATTCGACGCTGGCGCAGCACATCGTCGATCGGGCGATGGCGATCCTGCCGCACAACATCAATGTGATGGATGCCCAGGGCATGATCATCGGCAGCGGCGATCCATCGCGCCTGCATACCCGCCACGAAGGGGCGCAACTGGTGCTGGCCAACCGGCGGGTGGTGGAAATCGACGAGCAGGCCGCCGCCTGCCTGCGCGGGGTGCGGCCAGGGGTGAACCTGCCGTTGCTGCACGCCGAGCGGCTGGTCGGCGTGCTCGGCATCACCGGCGCGCCGGAGGTGGTCCGGCCCTATGCCGAGCTGGTGCGGATGGCAGCGGAAATGCTCATGGAGCAGCGCCAGATGCAGGACGAGCGACACTGGCAACGCCAGCGTCACGAAGCCTGGCTGCGCCAGTTGCTCGATCCCGGCCACGGCCTCGGGGCGCTGGCGGCCGATGCGGAACACCTGGGGCTGGCCATGCACTGGCCGCGCCAGGCGGTCTTCCTGGAGCTGCCCGAGCATGCCGATCCGCTGCCTTGCCAGGCTCGCCTGCTGGCGGCACTCGGCGGCCGGGCGGAGCACTGGAGCGCGGCGCTGGGCGAGCGCCTGGTGTTCTGGTGCCGGCCGGTAGCCCACGCAGATACGCTCGAGCACTGGCTGGAGCGCGCCGACGCGCGCGGCTGGGGCGTGGCGCGCCTGTGTGCCGGCGACCCGGCGCACGACCTGGCCGAGCTGCGCGCCTCGGCCTGCGCCGCACGCGACCTGCTGGACTATGCGCGCAGCCGGTTGCCCGGTCGGCGGGTCGTGACCCTGGACGGACACCGCCTCGCCAGCCTGCTGTTCAGCCAGCGCGACAGTTGGCAGGTGCGGCAGCTGCTGGCGCCCTTGCAGCGGTTGCTCGACCACGATCCGCAAGGTTCGCTGGCCGCTACCCTGGAGTCCTGGTGCGCCCATGACGGGCACGCCCAGGCCTGTGCCCAGGCGCTGGGAATCCATCGCAACAGCCTGCGCTACCGTCTGGAGCGCATCGCTTCGATCAGCGGGCTCGATCTCGCTCGCCTGGAGCACCGCCAGCAATTGTTGCTGGGGCTGCAATTGCTCGTTCCGCGCCGCGGGTAACGGGCGGATCAATCGATTCACTGTGCAGTCGCACAAAATGTTCCCCTTCCAGCGCCGTCTTCCTCTGGCCGTTGCACAAGGCGTGGCCGGTCCCGACGGAGCGAAAATGACCCGCCCCTGGGCGCCCATCCCACACCCATAACAACAAGGAGGCGGCTCATGACCCTGGTCCTGATCCTGCTGGCGTTGATCGCCTTTATCGTCCTGTCCACCACGCGACTCAAGCTGCACCCGTTCCTCGCCCTGCTGGCGGCCGCGCTGATCGCCGGCTTCGCCTACCAGGTACCCACGGCGGAAATCGTCAAGACCGTTACCGGCGGCTTCGGCAGCATCCTCGGCTACATCGGCATCGTCATCGTGCTCGGCACCATCATCGGGGTGATCCTCGAGCGCAGCGGTGCGGCGATCACCATGGCGGAAAGCGTGATCCGCCTGCTCGGCGAACGCTTCCCGACCCTGACCATGTCGATCATCGGCTACCTGGTGTCGATCCCGGTGTTCTGCGATTCCGGCTTCGTCATCCTCAACTCGCTGAAGAACGCCCTGGCGGCGCGGATGAAGATATCCACCATCGCCATGAGCGTGGCCCTGGCCACCGGTCTCTACGCCACCCACACCTTCGTGCCGCCGACCCCGGGACCGATCGCCGCGGCCGGCAACCTCGGCCTGGACGCCAGCCTTGGCCTGGTGATCGCGGTCGGCCTGGTGGTCGCCTTCGTCACCGCGATGGCCGGCATGTGGTGGGCCAATCGCTTCGTCGGCAAGGACATTCCCCTGGTCGACGACGGCCAGGTCGTCCAGACCGAAGAGGATTTCAGCGAGCTGCGTGCCCGCTACGGCAAGCTGCCCAGCGCGACCCAGGCGTTCGCGCCGATCTTCGTACCGATCCTGTTGA
Source organism: Pseudomonas sp. HMSC067G02 (assembly GCF_001813485.1). NCBI lineage: Bacteria > Pseudomonadati > Pseudomonadota > Gammaproteobacteria > Pseudomonadales > Pseudomonadaceae > Pseudomonas > Pseudomonas sp. HMSC067G02. The sequence continues at coordinate 109,540 of NZ_KV812632.1, read as the reverse complement.
TCTGCCTTGGCTCGGTCGCGGTATTCCCGAGCAAGCCGCTGGGCGAGGGCGTACTGTTCGCCTGCCTGAACTTCCTCGGTCAACCGGTGATCGCCCTGCTGGTCGGCCTGGCCCTGGCCTGCACCCTGCTCAAGGGCCAGAGCAAGCGCGAGGAATTCCATGAGCGCGTGGTGGAAGGCATCCAGTCGGCCGCGCCGATCCTGCTGATCACCGGCGCCGGCGGCGCCTTCGGTGCGATGCTGAAGATCACTCCGCTCGGCGACTACCTGGGCAGCACCCTGTCCGCGTTGGGCATCGGCCTGTTCATGCCGTTCGTGGTGGCGGCCGCGCTGAAGACCGCGCAGGGCTCGACCACCGTGGCGCTGGTCACCACCTCGGCGCTGGTCGCTCCGCTGCTGCCGCAGCTCGGCCTGGACAGCGAGATGGGCCGGGTGCTGACGGTCATGGCGATCGGTGCCGGGGCGATGACGGTGTCCCACGCCAATGACAGCTTCTTCTGGGTGGTCACCCAGTTCAGCCGCATGACCGTATCCACTGCCTATCGCGCCCAGACCCTGGCGACCCTGGTCCAGGGTATCGCCGGTATGCTCGCGGTATGGCTGCTCAGCCTTGTGCTGCTCTGATTGAAGCGGGGCCGGGGACTCCCGGCCCTGTGAGGTGACTGATGAAAATCGTGATTGCTCCTGATTCGTTCAAGGAAAGCCTGTCCGCGCCCGACGTCGCCGAGGCTATCGCACGCGGTTGGCGGCGAGTCTTCCCGCAGGCCGAGGTGTTGCTGCGGCCACTGGCGGACGGCGGCGAAGGCACGGTCGATGCGGTACTCGCCGCCACCGCCGGCGAACGTCGCGAATGCCGGGTCGAAGGCCCGCTCGGTGAGCCGACCCTGGCGCACTGGGGCTGGCTGGACGACGCCACCGCAGTGATCGAAATGGCTTCCGCCAGCGGCTTGCACCTGGTCCCGCGCGACCGCCGCGACGCCACGCGCAGCAGCAGCCGTGGTACTGGCGAGCTGATCCGTGCGGCGCTGGACGCCGGGGCGCGGAAGATCATCCTCGGCCTCGGCGGCAGCGCTACCAACGATGCCGGCGCCGGCCTGCTGAGCGCGCTCGGCGTGCGTTTCCTGGCTGCCGACGGCGAGGAACTGGCGCCCGGCGGCGCCGCGCTGGCTGGCCTGCACAGTCTCGACCTGGGCGGGCTGGATCCGCGCCTGGTGGATGTCGCGGTGGAAGTCGCCGCAGACGTCGACAACCCGCTATGCGGGCCGCGCGGCGCGTCGGCGGTGTTCGGTCCGCAGAAGGGCGCCAGCGTCGAACAGGTGGCGCAACTGGATGCCGCCCTGGCGCACTTCGCCAAGGTGGTCGCGGCGACCCTGGGCGAGGACTTCAGCCGGGTGCCGGGCGTCGGCGCCGCCGGCGGCCTGGGTTTCGCCGCGAGGGCATTCCTCCGCGCGCGTTTCCGCCCAGGCATCGAACTGGTGGCGGAGCTGGCCGGGCTGGCCGATGCGCTGGTCGGTGCCGACCTGGTGCTGACCGGCGAGGGCCGCCTGGATGCGCAGAGCCTGCACGGCAAGACCCCGGTGGGCGTGGCGCGGATCGCGCGCCAGGCCGGCGTTCCCGTGGTAGCCCTGGCCGGCAGCCTGGGCGACGGCTACCAGCGCCTGCACGATGCCGGCATCGATGCGGCGTTCAGCCTGGCGCCGGGACCGATCAGCCTGGAGCAGGCCTGTGCCGGAGCGGCGGCGGAACTGGAGGCGCGCGCCGAGCAGATCGCCCGGCTCTGGCGCCTGGCTCAGGCTTCGCGGGAAGGGTAGTCGGCGGCGGCGCGCTCCAGCCAGGCTGGCAGGTCGCGCCGCTTCACCTTGCTGGCCTTGGCCTCGGCCAGTCGCTGTAACAGATAGTCACGCTTTTGCGGGTCGTCGCCGGCGAATGACAGCGCCAGGTCGCGGTCCATCCAGCGGCGGATGCGCCAGTAGATCCACCAGTGGAAATACAGGCCGGCGGCGGTGGTGACGACGATGATGAAATAGTCCATGGCTGTTCCTTCTGCGGGCGCTCACCCTAGCCGATCGGTCCCGCCGATGAAAGCGGGAGGGTTCGGTCGAAACTGAACGAACCTGTACCATTGCTGAATCGATTCGATTATCTCGCGCCGGCCAGGTGACAGGAGCGGCTGCGGGAGAGTCTAATATTCGTCAGTTATCCCTTTCGGAGATGCCGTTATGCGCAAGTCTGCCTTGATCGTTGCTTCCTTCACCGCCATGGCCCTGGCTCTTGGCGGCTGCCAATCCAGCCTCACCGGCGATACCTACAGCCGTGAGGAAGCCCGTACCGTGCAGACTGTACGCATGGGCACCATCCAGGCCTTGCGCCCGGTCAAGATCGAAGGCACCAAGACCCCGATCGGTTCCATCGCCGGTGCCGGCGTCGGCGGTGTCGCCGGCAGCGCGGTGGGTGGCGGCAAGGGTAGCTACGTCGCGGCCATCATCGGCGCGGTCGCTGGCGGTCTGCTGGGCGCGGCTACCGAAGAAGGCCTGACGCGCACCCAGGGCGTCGAGATCACCGTGCGCGAAGACGACGGCAGCACCCGCGCCTACGTCCAGCAGGTCGACCAGGGCCAGATCTTCCGCGTCGGCGAGCGCGTGCGCATCCTGACCGTCAACGGCACCAGCCGCGTCGCTCACTGATTCTTCCCTCGTTGTCCCACGGCCGGCACTTCGCCGGCCGTTTTCGTTGTGTCGCCGAGCCATTGCCGGGGTTGTCTTGCTAAGCTTCAAGTCGTTGCCGTTGCAGAGTTTTTTTCGGCTTTCCGGCAGTCGGAACGCCTGAATTTTGTAATAATTCAATCCATGACGTTCGTTCGATAGATTGCGATAATCGCAGCTCCGTTGCGCCGCGCCTGCCGGTGGCGGGCGGGGCTTCGAGCTGCTGGCGATCCGGCCGCGCACCGACAACCGCGGGGAAGCACCGCCGGCCAGGCATGCCGGGGGCTCCGCCACCGAAGAGGAGTAGCCCATGATTCTGGCGCTGATCATCGCGCTGCCGTTCATGGGGGCGTTGTTGCCCCTGCTCGCCGAGCGTGGCGGCCGCACCTTGTGCGCGGCGTCCGCCGGCGTGGCGCCGCTGATCGGCCTGGTCCTGTTGCTCGGGCAGCGCGGCACGGTGTTCGCCGGGCAGACCCTGACCGCCAGCTATTCCTGGCTGCCGGAAATCGGCATCAACCTCAGCCTGCGCCTGGACGGCCTCGGTTTCCTCTTCGCCCTGCTGATCCTCGGCATCGGCCTACTGGTGATCCTCTACGCCCGCTACTACCTCTCCGAACAGGAGCCGATGGGGCGTTTCTTCGCTTTCCTGCTGCTGTTCATGGGCTCCATGCTCGGCGTGGTGCTCGCGGAAAATCTCTTGCTGATGATGCTCTTCTGGGAGCTGACCAGCCTGTCCTCGTTCCTGCTCATCGGCTTCTGGGGCAGCCGTTCCGACGCCCGCAAGGGTGCGAGGATGGCCCTGACCGTTACCGGAGGGGGCGGCCTGGCGCTGCTGGCCGGGGTGCTGCTGCTCGGCCACATCGCCGGCAGCTTCGAACTCACCGAGGTCCTCGCGGCTGGCGAGCTGATCCGCGCCCACGCCCTGTATCCGCTGGTACTGATCCTGATCCTGCTCGGCGTGTTCACCAAGTCGGCGCAGTTCCCCTTCCATTTCTGGCTGCCCCACGCGATGGCGGCGCCGACCCCGGTTTCCGCGTACCTGCACTCGGCGACCATGGTCAAGGCCGGCGTGTTCCTGCTGGCCCGGCTGTATCCGGCGCTGGCCGGCACCGAGTGGTTCTTCTACCTGGTCAGCCTGAGCGGCCTGGTAACGCTGTTGCTGGGCGCCGGCATGGCACTGTTCCAGCATGACCTGAAGGGGCTGCTGGCCTACTCGACGATCAGCCACCTGGGCCTGATCACCCTGCTGTTCGGCCTCGACTCCCCGCTGTCGAACGTCGCCGCGGTGTTCCACATCATCAACCACGCGACCTTCAAGGCCTCGCTGTTCATGGCCGCCGGGATCATCGACCACGAGACCGGCAGCCGCGACATGCGCCTGATCAACGGGATGTGGAAGTACCTGCCGCATACCGCGGTGCTGGCCATCGTCGCCTCCCTGGCGATGGCCGGGGTGCCGCTGCTGAACGGCTTCCTCAGCAAGGAGATGTTCTTCGGCGAAACCCTCAGCCAGAACCTGCTGGGCAGCTTCAACTGGCTGGTGCCGGCGGTGGCGACCCTGGCCGGTGTGTTCTCGGTGGCCTATTCGCTGCGTTTCATCCACGACGTGTTCTTCAACGGCGAGCCGGCCCGGTTGCCGAAGTTCCCGCCCCACGAGCCGCCGCGCTACATGAAGGTACCGGTGGAGATCCTGGTGTTCCTCTGCCTGTTGGTCGGCATGCTGCCGGCCTACACCGTGGCGCCGCTGCTGGCCGCCGCCGCCAGTGCCAGCCTTGGCGGGCAACTGCCGGAATACAGCCTGGCGATCTGGCACGGTTTCAACCTGCCATTGCTGATGAGCGTGGTGGCGCTGGTTGGCGGTGTGCTGGTCTATGTCCTGCGCAAGCCGCTGTTCAACTGGTACGCCGGGTTGCCGGAGGTGGACGCCAAGCTGGTCTTCGAGCAGCAGGTGCAACGTGTGGTGGCCCTGGCCGCGCGCCTGACCGCCTGGCTGGAGAACGGGTCGCTGCAGCGCTACCTGGCCTGGCTGCTGGGCGCGGCGCTGGTCGTGGTGGCGGTCGAGCTGGCGCCGCTGGCGAGGCTGACCGGCTCGCGCGGGCTGACCCCGCTGGACGGTATCACCGCCCTGGGCATGCTGGTGCTGGCCTTCAGCGGCCTGGCCACGGCGCTGTTCCATCGCATGCGCCTGGTCGCGCTATTGATCCTCAGCGTCGCCGGCCTGCTGGTGGCCCTGGCCTTCGCTCGCTTCTCGGCCCCGGACCTGGCGCTGACCCAACTGTCGGTGGAAGTGGTGACCATGGTCCTGCTGATGCTGGCGCTGTATTTCCTGCCCTCGCGCACTCCGGCGGAGTCCTCCAGCCTGCGCGGCCTGCGCGACGTGGCGCTGGCCGGCGGGGTCGGCATGCTGGTGGCGCTGCTGGCCTACGCGGTGCTGACCCGGCCCTACGAGAGCATCGCCGGATTCTTCGTCGAGAACAGCGTCTCCGGGGGCGGCGGCTACAACGTGGTCAACGTCATCCTGGTGGACTTCCGTGGTTTCGATACCCTCGGCGAGATCAGCGTGCTGGCGATCGCCGGTGTCGGTATCTACGCGATGCTCTCCGGTTTCGCCCTGCACAAGCCGACCTGCGACCCGCAGGGGCGCAACTGGGCCCACGCCAAGCACCCGCTGATCCTGGAAACCCTGTCGCGGGTGCTGCTGCCGCTGGCGTTGCTGATCTCGGTGTTCATCTTCCTGCGCGGCCACAACCTGCCGGGCGGAGGTTTCATCGCCGGCCTGGTGACTGCCATCGCCCTGGTGCTGCAGTACATCGCCAGCGGCTCGCAGTGGGTCGAGCAGCGCCTGCCGCTGAACTATGCGGCCATGGCTGGCGCCGGAGTGCTGATCGCCGGGCTCACCGGGCTCGGCAGCTGGCTGTTCGGCTATCCGTTCCTGACTTCCGCGTTCGGCCACTTCGAGTTGCCGCTGATCGGCGAGATCGAGCTGGCCACGGCGATGCTGTTCGACCTCGGCGTGTACCTCACCGTGGTCGGTGCCGCGCTGCTGATCCTGTCCTACCTCGGCAAGCTCAGCCTGATGCCTGAACCCGTCGCACAAGAGGAGGCGCTCTGATGGAAGCCCTGTTCGCCATCACCCTCGGCCTGCTCACCGCCAGCGGCGTCTACCTGCTGCTGCGGGCGAGGACTTTCCCGGTGGTGCTCGGTCTCACGCTGATCTCCTACGCGGTCAACCTGTTCCTGTTCGCCATGGGCCGGCTCGGCGGCAGCGTCGCGGTGATCGGCACTCCCGGGGAGTATGGTGATCCGTTGCCGCAGGCGCTGGTGCTGACCGCCATCGTCATCGGCTTCGCCATGACCGCCTTCGTCGTGGTCCTGGCCCTGCGTGGCCTCGGTGACCTCGGCAGCGACCACGTAGATGGACGCCCGGACGAGGAGGAGCCGCGCCCATGAGCCATTGGCTGATCCTGCCGATCCTGCTCCCCCTGTTTGCCGGCAGCCTGCTGCTGTTGCCGCTGGCCGAGCGCTGGCAGCGCGGCCTGTCGTTGCTCGCGGCGCTGGCACTGATCCCCCTGAGCCTGCTGCTGATACGTACGGCCGCCAGCGGCGACCTGAGCGTCTATGCCCTGGGCAACTGGGCCGCGCCGTTCGGCATCGTGCTCATGCTCGATCGTCTCGCCGCCCTGATGCTGCTGGCCACCGCGGTGCTCGGCAGCGCCGCGCTGATCTACGCGCTGCGTGGCGACGACCGCCTGGGCAAGCATTTCCACGCATTGTTCCAGTTCCAGCTGCTCGGTATCAACGGCGCCTTCCTGACCGGCGACCTGTTCAACCTGTTCGTGTTCTTCGAGATACTCCTGATCGCCTCCTACGCGTTGCTCCTGCATGGCGGCGGCGCGGAGCGGGTGCGCTCGGGCTTGCACTACGTGATCCTAAACCTGGTCGGCTCGGCGTTCTTCCTGATCGCCGTGGGTACCCTGTATGGCCTCACCGGCACCCTGAACATGGCCGACATGGCGCAGAAGATCGCCATGGCAGATGCCGAGCGCGCGCCGCTGCTGGCGGCAGCCGGGCTCTTGTTGCTGGTGGTGTTCGCCCTGAAGGCGGCGCTGTTGCCGCTGTACTTCTGGCTGCCGCGCGCCTATGCCGCGGCCAGCGCGCCGGTGGCGGCGCTGTTCGCGATCATGACCAAGGTCGGCATCTACTCGATCCTGCGGGTCTACACGCTGGTCTTCGGCGATGCCGCCGGCGAGCTGGCCAACCTGGCGCAGGCCTGGCTCTGGCCGCTGGCCCTGGCGACCCTCGGCCTGGGCGCGATCGGTGCCTTGGCGGCGCGGACCCTGCAAGGCCTGCTGGCCTACCTGGTGGTGGTCTCCGCCGGAACCCTCCTGGCTGGCGTGGCGTTGGGCAGCGAGCGGGCGCTGGCGGCGTCGCTGTACTACCTGCTGCACAGTACCTGGATCGCCGGTGGCCTGTTCCTGCTCGCCGACCTGGTCACCCGCCAGCGCGGCGACAAGGCCGGCGACCTGGTCCAGGGCCCGGCGTTGCAGAATCCTCGGTTGCTCGGCGGGGCTTTCTTCATCGGCGCCATCGCCGTTGCCGGTCTGCCGCCATTGTCGGGGTTCTTCGGCAAGGTCATGCTTTTGCAGTCGGTCGCTCCCGGCAGCCAGGCGCTGGCCCTATGGAGCGTGGTACTGGGCAGCGGCCTGGTGGCGCTGGTGGCGTTGAGCCGGGCCGGCAGCACGCTGTTCTGGCGCACCGGGCATACCGTGCTCGGTAGCGCCGAACTGGACCACGGCCGCTTGTTCGCCTGCATCCTGTTGCTCTCCGCCGGCCCGTTGCTGGTGTTCGCCGCGAAGCCGCTGCTGGCCTACGTCCAGGCCACCGCGGCGCAGTTGCACGACCTCGACCTGTATCGCCAGATCATCACCCGCGGAGGTGCCGCATGATCAGCCGTTCGTTGCCGCGTCCGCTTCTTCGCGTATTGCCTCATCCCGTGCTTAGTGTCCTGCTGTTGCTGGTCTGGTTGCTGCTGGTGGATTCCTTCGCCATCGGCCACTGGCTGCTCGGCGCCTTCCTCGGCGTGTGCATTCCGCTGCTGACCAACCGCCTGCTGGTCGGGCGCAGCCAGGAGTGGCATCCGTTGTTGCTGCTGAAGCTGCTGGCGCTGGTGATGTGGGACATCCTCGTCGCCAACATCCAGGTCGCCCGCCTGACCCTCGGACCGATCCAGCGCTTGCGTCCGGCCTTCGTCGAGGTGCCGATCGAGCTGGAGAACGACCTCGCCATCAGCGTGCTGGTGAGCATCGTCTCGCTGACCCCGGGGTCGGTGTCGTCGGACCTCAGCGACGACCGCAAGACCCTGCTGGTGCACGGCCTCGACGTGCCGGACAAGGCGGCGCTGATCGCCGAGATCAAGCAACGCTACGAAGCGCCGCTGAAGGAGATCTTCCCATGCTCGCTTACGTGATCCCGCTGTGCCTGGCGCTGCTCGGCCTGGCCCTGTTGCTGACCCTGGCGCGCCTGGTCAAGGGGCCGTGCCTGCCGGACCGGGCGCTGGCGCTGGACACCCTCTACGTGAACGCCATCGCCCTGCTGGTGCTGTACGGCATCTGGCGCGACAGCGACCTGTTCTTCGAGGCGGCGCTGCTGATCGCGGTGCTCGGTTTCGTCGGTACGGTGGCGGTGGCCAAATACATGCTGCGCGGAGACATCATCGAATGACTGGCGAACCCCTGAGCCTGTGGGTGGAAATCCTCGTCTCGGCGTTCCTCCTGCTGGGCAGCGCCTTCGTCCTGATCGGCGCGATCGGCCTGTACCGCCTGCCGGACTTCTTCATGCGCCTGCACGGGCCGACCAAGGCCACCACCCTCGGGGTCGGCGGGGTGATCGTCGCCTCGCTGATCTATTTCTCCAACCGCCAGGCGGGCATCAGCCTGCATGAGCTGCTGATCAGCCTGTTCCTCTTCATCAGCGCTCCGGTCAGCGCCTACATGCTGGCCAAGGCCGCGGTGCTGCAGCAGTTGCCGCTGGAGAAGAAGACTCGCGGCAAGCCCTGGGAGCAGTGAGGCACGGCGCAACAGTTTTGCCCGCTTTCTGTGCCTGTCGGCGCGGCTAGTCGGCTGCCTATACTGGGAGTCCTTTTTCCGGCGCCGCGACGGCGCCCGTGGTGGAGATTCCCTTGACTCGGACGCGCTGGTTCGCCCTGGCCTGCCTGATCCTGGCGATGGCGCTGTGGGGCAGTTCGTACGTGGTGCTGAAGGTCGCTTTCCGCGAACTGCCGCCGCTCTGGGTGATCTTCGGTCGCATGGCCCTCGGCAGCCTGGTGTTCCTCGTCGCCTGGCGCTGGCGGGGACGCATCGACTACCGCTCGGGCGACTGGAAGTACCTGCTCGGCCTGGCCGTCTGCGAACCCTGCCTGTACTTCCTCTGCGAATCCTTCGCCCTGCAATACACCAGCGCGGCCCAGGCCGGGATGATCACCGCGCTGCTGCCGTTGCTGGTGGCGGTGGGGGCCTGGTTGCTGCTGCACGAACGGATCGGTCGGATGACCTGGATCGGCTTCGGCCTGGCGGTGCTCGGTTCGATCTGGCTGAGCCTCGCCGGCGAGCCCGACCTGCACGCGCCGCAGCCGCTGCTGGGCAACTTCTTCGAACTTCTCGCGATGATCTGCGCCACCGGCTATACCCTGTTGCTGAAGCACCTGTCGGCGCGCTACTCGGCATTCGCCCTGACCGCCATGCAGGCCTTCGTCGGCACGTTGTTCTTCCTGCCGCTGGCGCTGGCCAGCGCCGACCTGCCGAGCCAGCCCAGCGCGCTGGGGATCCAGGCGGTGGTGTATCTCGGCGTGGTGGTCACGGTGGGCGCCTACGGCCTGTACAACTTCGGCGTCGGTCGACTGCCGGCCAGCCAGGCCTCGGGCTTCATCAACCTGATCCCGGTCTTCACCCTGGTATTCGCCGCGCTGTTCCTCGGCGAAACCCTCAACGGCCCGCAGATGCTCGCTGCCGGCCTGGTCTTCATCGGCGTCGCCATCAGCCAGTGGCGCAGCGCTCCGCCGCCGCCTCCGGCCGGCGTCCTGAACTGAAGGAGTTTCCATGACCGTCGACCACCGCCAATGGGCCCGCGAGGCGATCCGCATCATCGAAGCGGATTTCCAGCGCAGCGCCGATACCCATTTGATCCCCCTGGAGACTCCCGGCCTGCCTGGCGTCGAACTGTACTTCAAGGACGAGTCCAGCCACCCCACCGGCAGCCTCAAGCATCGCCTGGCGCGCTCGCTGTTCCTCTATGCGCTGTGCAACGGCTGGCTCAGGCCGGCCGCGCCGGTGATCGAGGCATCGAGCGGTTCCACGGCGATTTCCGAAGCCTATTTCGCACGCCTGCTGGGCCTGCCCTTCATCGCCGTGATGCCGGCCAGCACCTCGAAGGAAAAGATCGCCCAGATCGCCTTCTACGGCGGCCAGAGCCACCTGGTGGAGGACCCCACCCAGATCTACGCCGAGTCCGAACGCCTGGCGCGGGAGAGCGGTGGCCATTTCATGGACCAGTTCACCTATGCCGAGCGCGCCACCGACTGGCGGGCGAACAACAACATCGCCGAATCGATCTTCCAGCAGATGCGCCACGAGCCGTACCCGACCCCGACCTGGCTGATCTCCAGCCCCGGTACCGGCGGCACCCTGGCGACCCTCGGCCGCTACGTGCGCTATCGCCAGCACTGCACCCGGGTACTCTGCGCCGACGCCGAGCGTTCGGTGTTCTTCGACGCCTATGTCAGCGGCGACCGTGGCCTGACCCTGGATTGCGGTTCGCGGATCGAGGGCATCGGCCGGCCGCGGGTCGAGGCGTCCTTCCTGCCGGAAGTGATCGACGCGATGGTCAAGGTGCCGGACGCCTGGTCGCTGGCGGCCATGCATTACCTGGCCCGACGCCTGGGGCGGCGGGTCGGCGGCTCCAGCGGAACCAACCTGATCGGCGCCCTGGTGGCCGCACGGCAAATGGTCGCGGCCGGCGAGAAGGGTTCGCTGGTGGCGATTCTCTGCGACGGCGGCGAACGCTATGCGACCACCTATTACGATCCGGTCTGGCTGGCCAGGCAGGGCTATGCGCTGGAACCCCTGGTCGAGGCGCTGGCTGCCTGCATCGAGCGCGGCGTGGCGTTGCCCGACGGGCTGCTGGTGGCTGGACTTTGAAGGAGTGGATATGCACCGTTTGCGAGCTGCCGAAACCGGCGATATCGAGGCCATGACCGACCTGTTGCTGCGCCACGGGCCGAATCCCTGGAACCATTTGCCGGAGGAGGGGGTGCGTGCGCATCTGCGAGCCATCGCCGACGGCGAGGTACGTGCCGTCCTGGCCGAGCGCGACGATCGGCTGCTGGGGTTCGCCAGCTTCCGTCGCACCGAGGATTTCGCCCATTACCAGCCGCAGCGTGCCGATGCGCCGCGGGCCTACATCTGCGAGGCGGTAGTGCATCCGGCGGCGGCCGGCCAGGGGCTCGGCAGCGCGTTGCTGGAGGCGGTGCTGGCCCAACTGGCCGACGAAGGCATCGAGGACGTCTATATCGATCGTCACGAAGAGAACCTGGCGTCGGCGGGAATGATGCGCAAGGCCGGCTTCGTCGAGCTGGAAACCTACGCCGATCCGGCGCGGCGACCGAACGGCTCGGGGCGCTCGACAGTGTGCCATCGCAATCTTTCCCTCCAGCGCAGAGCCGTGCGATGAGTTTCATCCGCCTCAAGGTGCGCGCCGCCTTCATGGTCCACGGCTACGACGCGGACAACCGGGAAATCGTCGAGCAGATCGGCGAGGAACGCTTCGTCGAGAAACTGCTGCGCATCGAACGGATCCAGTCGATCAGCGAGAAATACCTGCTGGTCAGCGCCTCCCACGGGCGCGTCGCCTACTGGGAGTACGAGGGCGGCCTGACGGCGCTGCGGCGGCGCCTGGAGCAGGCCGGACTGCTCTTGTAGGGAAGGGCCGCCGCTGCGCGGCCCCTCGCTTCACTTGCCCAGTGCGCCCGGATAGGCGCAGCCGCGCAGCGTCTCGCCATCGATGCGCAGTTCGGCGGAGTAGCTGCTGAAGGCGCCGCTCATGCTGTCGGTGCAGGACGACGGGGCGATCCACAATTCGACCTTCTTGCCGTTCGCCTCGCTGGAATAGCTGGTGCTGCCGTTCGGCAGTTCCTCGGCGACGTAAGGCAAGGCCAGGGTCTCGTGTTCCGGGCGGTCCAGGCGCAGGCCCTGGTTGTTCACCCTGGCGCTCCAGAAGGGTTCGTTGCCGTTGGCGGCGAAGGTCAGCAGCTTGAAGTTCGGGTCGTCGCAGCCGGGGCCCTCGTTCTGCACGCGGTACAGTCGGCTGACCTCCAGCTTGCCGTCGGTACCGCGGACCTTGGCCGGTCCCATGGTGCCGCGCAGGTCGACGAACAGGCCCTGGGCGCCGTCGTCGAACAGGCTGTCGGCTTCGCGGCGCAGGCCGGTATTGGCCACGTCCTCGATGCTGAACAGGCGCTTCTCGGTGCAGGGGCGGAATTGCAGCGCGCCGTTGATCTTCACCAGTTCGCCCTGGAAGCGGGTGTCTACACTGGTGCTCGGCGATTCGGGCTTCCACACCTGGCAGGCGGTGAACAAGGGGAGCAGGCTGTAGACCAGCAGACGGGCAGGGCGCATAGGGAAGACTCCATCGAAAATGCGCCCACGTTACCGAGCGTCCGGGCCTAGCTCAAGTCCGGATCGGACTTCATCGCAACCAGGGAGTCGATCGATGATCCAATGCAAGCGTGTATACGAACCGGCGTCGCCCGCCGATGGCCGGCGCGTACTGGTGGACCGGCTGTGGCCGCGCGGCATCCGCAAGGAAGCCCTGGCCATGGACGACTGGCTGAAGGAGGTCGCGCCCTCCAACGAGGTGCGCAAGCAGTTCTGCCACGATCCGGCACTCTTCGACAGCTTCCGTGAACACTACCGCGCCGAGTTGCAGGCGCACCCGGAACATTGGTGGGGCCTGCTCGACTGCGCTCGCGAGGGCACCCTGACGCTGCTCTACGGCGCCCACGACCAGCAGCACAACAATGCCGTGGTGCTGGCCGAGTTCCTCGAGGAAGAGCTGGACCGCCAGCAGCCGGGCAGTTCGCCGACCTGCTACGCCGACCGCCTCTCCTGAGAAATATCGCTTACCAGATGCGGTACACCTGGCCGGTCTGCGCGCCTTCCACGCTGCGTGCGTAGCCCAGCGCGGCGTCCGCCGCCGGAACCGGCTTGAAGCCACGGAAGTAGGGCGCGTAGCCGGGCAGCGCCTCGCTGACCACGGTCGGGCTGACGGCGTTGATGCGCAGGCCGCGCGGCAACTCCAGGGCTGCGCCGCGGACGAAGCCCTCGACGGCGCAGTTGACCATGCTCGCCGAACTGCCGAAGCGGATCGGCTGCTCGGCGAGCACGCCGCTGGTGAGGGTGAAGGAGCCCCCGTCGTTGGCGTACTCGCGGCCGAGCAGTACCAGGTTGACCTGGCCCATCAGCTTGTCGCGCAGGCCGAGCTGGTATTGCGCCTCGCCCATTTCCTCCAGGGCGCCGAAGTGCACCTTGCCGACCGCGGCGACCAGCGCGTCGAAGCGACCGGTCTTCTCGAACAGGGCGCGAATGGAGTCCGCGTCGCTGATGTCGACCTGGAAATCGCCGCTGCTGTGGCCTACCCGGACGATCTCGTGGCGCTCGCCGAGTTCTTTGTCGATGCCCTTGCCAAGGGTGCCGCTGGCGCCGATCAGGATGATTTTCATACAGGCCTCTCGTTGCGTGAAGGTGAGTGGTTTCCAGTGTAGAGTCGCCTTTGCTGTGGATAATCCTGTCAATCGACAACCTACCGTTTTCATAGGGAAACAATCGTGAAGGACCTGGACGATCTCGCCGCCTTCGCCGTACTCCACGACCTGGGCAGTTTCACCCGCGCCGCCGAGCGCCTCGGTTGCAGCAAGGGCCAACTGTCGAAGCGCATTGGCGTCCTCGAGCAGAAGCTCGGCGTGACCCTCTTGCACCGTACCACCCGCCGTCTTTCGCTGACCGCCGCCGGCGCCGCGCTGCTGCCCGAGGCGCAGGCGTTGCTGGTGCAGGCCGAGCGCGCGCGGCAGGCGGTGGCGCGCTTGCAGGAGCGAGCGGAAGGACGGGTGCGGGTGACCCTCCCGGTCTCGCTGGGCGAGACCCTGTTCGACGCGCTGCTGGAGGACTTCCAGGAGCGCCATCCGCTGCTGCGCGTCGAGCTGGACCTGTACAACGGCCTGCGCGACCTGGTTGGCGAGGGCTTCGACCTGGCGATCCGCTCTGGGGTCGAGCAGGACGCCCGGCTGGTGGCGCGGCCGCTGTTCGTCCTGCAGGAAATCACCTGCGCCAGTCCCGCCTACCTGGCGCGACATGGCGAGCCGCAACGCCCGGCCGAGCTGGCCGAGCGCGAGTGCCTGCTGAACTCGCACTACAGCGGCCATGAGGAGTGGCTCTATCACCGCCGCCATCGGCTGGAGCGGGTACGGGTTTCCGGCTTTCTCGCCAGCAACCACTACAGCCTGTTGAAGAAGGCCGCGCTGGCCGGCACCGGCATCGCCCGGCTGCCGTCATACATGGTCCACGACGAACTGGGCGACGGCCGCCTGGCCTGGTTGCTGCGCGACTACCAGACGCGCAGCACGCCGATGTTCCTCGTCCATCCGTTCCAGGGCGGCCTGCCGCGGCGCACCCAGGTGCTCGCCGATTACCTGCTCGACTGGTTCGAGCGCAGCCGGCGACAATTGATCGGCCTGGAGGGTTGAACATTTCGCCGCGACGCGGCTCTATTGCACTCCGGGCCGCTTCCATGCGGCCTGAAGCTCATCGCGGGCACGCCGTTGCACAAGGAACGTGACGGAACGTGGCAGAATCCCGCACCGGACCGCTCGCGCGCGAGCGGACGCCATTCATCGAACGCTTGGATAGGGACATGCAAAGCAGCTTTCCGCAATCGAACACTCCCCAGATCCGTCGCGCTGGAGTCGACCTCAACGGCGTGATGTCGGTGCTCAGCAAGCACCTCTATTCCACGCCCACCGTGGCGTTGCGCGAGCTGGTGCAGAACGCCCACGACTCGATCCTCCGTCGCCGCCTGGAGCAGCCCGACTGGCAAGGGCCGTCGCGAATCGAGGTGATCGGCGACAGCGCCAGCAACACCGTGCGCATCGTCGACACCGGCGCCGGCCTCACCGAACACGAAATCCACGCCTACCTGGCCACCGTCGGCGTCGGCTACACCCGCGGACTGCGCCAGTCCGGCCACGAGGACAGCGGGCTGATCGGCATGTTCGGCCTGGGCTTCCTCTCCGCTTTCGTCCTGGCCCGCCGGGTCAGCGTGCGGACCACGTCTTACCAGCAGCCGGAGCTGGGCTTCTGCTACGTCTCCAGCAACGCCGAGCAATACAGCGTGACGCCGATGCCGGCGCGCCCGGTAGGCACCGAGATCACCCTCGAACTGCAGGACGAATACAGTGCGCTGACCCAGGCCGCGCGCCTGCGCGAGATCCTTGAACGCTACTGCGTGCTGTTGCGCGAGCCGATCCACGTCGGCGGCGACGCCCAGCCGATCAACCCGGAGCCGCCGCCGTGGCGGCTGGCCGCCGACGCCGCGCTGCACCCGCTGCAACGGCAGCGCCGCGACCTGGAGTTCGCCGCGCGTTTCGAACATGACTTCGAACCGATCTGCTGCCTGCCGGTGCGCCCGGACGAGCGGGTCGACGTGCAGGGTCTGCTGTGGATCCAGGACGGCGGCACCTATGGCACCAGCGACAACCGCAATCTCTCGGTATTCCTTCGCGGCATGCTGCTCGACGATGACGCCCGCGACCTGCTGCCGTCCTGGGCCGGGTTCGTCGGCGGGGTGATCGAGTCGAACCGCCTGACGCCCACCGCCAGCCGCGAGGACCTGCAGCGTGACGACCATTACGCGGCGATCCAGCATGCGCTGGCCGAGGCGCTGATCGCCGGGCTCGGCGAGGTGGCGCGGCAGCAGCCGGAGGCCTGGCGGCGGGTCCTGCTGCGGCACAACGAGGCCCTGCTGGGAGCGGCGTTGTGCGACGAGCGTCTGTTCGCGCTGATGATGGACAGCCTGCGCGTACCCACCTCCCAGGGCGACCTCCCGGCTTCCGAACTCCTTTCGCGCGGAGCGGTGCATGTGCTGCTGGACAACGACAGCGGCTTCGAGGAAATGCTGTTCCGTGCCATGGGCGTACCGGTGGCCCATGGCAATCGCTATGCGGTGGTACCCTTCCTCCGTCGCTGGGCGCAGGCCAAGGGGATGCGCCTGGTGGAGCTGGGCACCGAGCAGGGCAACCGCCAGTTGTTCCGCCTCGACCGACTGCCCGAGCGCGAGACCGGCTGGCTGGCCGAACACCTGGGCGGCGCCGAGGAGCAACTGGTGATCGCCCGCTTCAGCCCCGAGGAATTGCCGCTTGTGGTGGTGCCCGACCGCGACGCCGAACTCAAGCGGCGACTGGAGGACGACGAGGCCGACAAGCGTATTTCCACCGCGGCGTTGCGCCTGGCCCGGCAGTTCACCCGCAAGCTCGACAATCGCCAGCCGAGCCGGCTCTACGTCAACCTCGACAATCCGGCGGTGCAGGCGCTGCTCGCGGCCGTCGGCGAGGAACGCGACGAAGCGGCCCATGCGGCGTTGCTGCTGCGCTCGTTCAAAGTGATCATCGCCGGACAGGGACGCGGCCAGCCCGCGACCTCGCTGAACCAGGCCCTGGCCGGACTCGCCGATTCGGTGAAGCGCCTGCTGGGGCAATAAGAAAATTCGCAACACGCCTGATGGAGACTGAAGCATATGGATATCTGGAACTGGGTGGAGAAGCTCCGCGCCGACCTGCGTGAGGCCGGCCAGGAGCAGAGTGCGCGGCTGATCGACGAACTCACCGCGTACGTCTGCGACCTCGAGGTGGAGCGCGCCGAGGCGCTGTTGCCGGAGGTCAAGGCGCTGAGCCGGACGTTGAACAACCCGTGGCTGGAAATCTTCGTCCGCCACTGGGAGATGCGTAACCGGGTCGGCAACCAACTGGAGGGCGAGACCGCCCTGGCCGACGCCGTTTCCCTGTTCGAACTGGCCAACCGCGACGACACCCAGGCCTGCCCGCAGTCGGTCTGCGTGACCCAGGACCTGGCGTCGTGCTACGCCAACGTCGACGGCCCGGGCTGGGTGGAGGAGCGCATTGAGGTGTGCGACGAGACCCTGGCGCGGATCGACCCGACCTGGGCCTGCTTCCACTGTCTGAGCAACGAGAAGGCCGAGGCGCTGCTCGACGACGGGCGCGGCGAAGATGCCCTGGCCTTCCTGGCCGAACAGGAGAAGAAGATCCTCGCCGCCGGCGAGGAGGTATTCGACAGCCTCCTGGAGATGCGCGTGGCGATCCTGCTGAACCTGGGGCGCGCGGAACAGGCGCTGGCCCTGATCGGCGAGATGGAGGAGAAGGTCGAGGGCGCGGAGTGGAACAACATCAGCCAGCCGCGGCGTCTGTACAAGGCCCACGGCCTGGCGTTGCTGGGGCGCGACGAGGAGGCCCTGGAGGCGCTGCTGCCGTTCTCCGAGATTGCCCCGCGCTACCGTACGATCTGGCTGCGCGCGGTCTACCTGCTGCTGCAACGGACCCCGGAGCGCAACACCTGGGACCTCGGCGGGCGCTTGCAGCAGATGCTCGAACACTATTCGCAGAAGGGCGCACACCGGGTGGTCATCGACGTCGCCAGCCAGGCCATCCGCCTCGCGTTGCAACGCGGTTCGGTATGGAGCGCCAGGCGCCACCTGGCGCTGGCCGAACAGCATGCTCAACAGTTGCAGCGCGATCGGGGCGCCAGCCAGTTGCTCGCCGGGTTGAGGGAGGAGATCGATGCCGCGCCGCAGCAGCAGGAGCTGCCGGTGCCGGCTGCGGAGTTGCTCGACTGGCTGGCTGCGCAGGGCAGCGAAGACGCGCCGCGCAACCCGGAGAAAGAAGTGCAGTGGCTGCTCCAGGCGCTGGCCGAGCGGCCCGACGACACCGCCTTGCGCGAAGTGGCCGCCTCGGCGCTACAGGCCTGCTCCGCCGACGACGAGGCCATCGACCTGCTCTGGGAGTACGTCGAGCGCCACACCGACGAGGAGCAGCAACTGGCCTACTACCTGCTCAATGCCTTGCTGGCGCGCGGCGAGTACGACCAGGTCAAGCGCCTCGGCCGGCTCTACGCCGACAGCGTGCCGCTGATCGCGCTGTGGAGCGAAGTCAAGCTGGCCGAGAAACTCAACGACTGGCCGGAGCTGGAGCGCGCCTGCCAATCGGTGCTGGAGATTTCTCCCGGCTCGCTGGGAGCCCACAGCCTGCTGGGTAAGGCGCTGATGGAGCAGGATCGCTTCGCCGAGGCGGCGCTGGCCTACCAGCGTCTGGCCGGCAAGCTGGAGGAGCCGCAGTCGGTGCAGTGGGACCAGATGACCGCCGCCAGCGCCGCGCGCGACTGGACGATGCTGCGCGAGGTCGCTGCCGGCATGGGCATGGAGTTCGCCGCCGGCGACGGACCGATCGAGGAAGACTGGGGCTGGGTGATCGTCCGTTACATCGAGGATGGCGAAGCGCTCGACTACTACGCCCGGCGCACCGGCCCGGTGACCGCGCGGGTCCTCGAGAACGCGCCGGGCAATCGCAGCCAGCGGGTCGGTGACTGGGTGGTGTTCGACGCCGGCCTGATCTATCCGGCTCCGGAAGACGAGGAGGAGCGCAAGCGTTTCGTTCCCACCTATGCGGTGGTGCACGTCCTCGAGAGCGGTGGTTACTCGCCGAGCTGGCTGGTGGACGGCGTCTATCCGGGCGACGAGGCCTTCGACGCCTTCCGCGAAACGCTCGACGCGCGCGGCTGGAAGGTCTGGGTGCACAGCAACCGCGACTACCAGGTCACCGATGCCAGCAGCGGCGAGGAACTGCGGGCGATCTACTTCACCGTCGCGACACCCGCGCAGCAGGCGCCGCGCGACCTGCACCAGGCGTTGCAGGAGGCCACCGGGCAATGGCCGCACCGCATGTGCTGGCTGCGCCTGGCGGAAGCGGCGGAGGTCGACACCCAGCCGCACCTGGACGCTATCGAGCGCTACGGCCTGTAGCCGGTACGCCTCGGCATAAAAAACGGCCCGTGAGGGCCGTTTTCGTAGGCGCTGAAGTCTCCGGCGGGACGGTGCTCAGCCGCCGAGGTAGGCGTCGCGCACCTTCGGGTTGGTCAGCAGGGCGGCGCCGGTGTCGTGCATGACGATCCGGCCGTTCTCCAGCACGTAGGCGCGATCGGCGAGCTTCAACGCCTGGTTGGCGTTCTGCTCGACGAGGAACACGGTGACGCCTTCGCGACGCAGCTGCTCGATGATCTCGAAGATCTGCTGGATGATGATCGGCGCCAGGCCGAGCGAAGGTTCGTCCAGCAGCAACAGCTTTGGCTTGCTCATCAGCGCGCGGCCGATGGCGAGCATCTGCTGTTCGCCGCCGGACATGGTCCCGGCGCGCTGTTCGTAGCGTTCCTTCAGGCGCGGGAAGAGTTCCAGCACCTTGTCCATCTGCACCTGGTAGTCGTCCTTGTCGGTGAAGAAGCCGCCCATCGCCAGGTTTTCTTCCACCGTCAGGCGGGAGAAGACCCGGCGGCCTTCCGGGACCACCGCGATGCTCTTGCGCATGATGGTGGAGGAGGGCAGGCCGACCAGTTCCTCGCCTTCGTAGCGGATGCTGCCGCTGGCCGCCTGCGGCGAGCCGCAGAGCGTCATCAGCAGGGTCGACTTGCCGGCGCCGTTGGCGCCGATCAGGGTGACGATCTCGCCCTTCTTCACTTCCACGCTGACGTCGTGCAGCGCCTGGATCTTGCCGTAGTAGGTGGAAACCTTGTCGAAACTCAGCATGCTCACGCTTCCCCCAGATAAGCCTTGATCACGTCCGGGTTGTCGCGGATCTGCTCCGGCGTCCCGTCGGCCAGGGGGGCGCCCTGGTTGATCACCACGATATGGTCGGAAATGCTCATCACCAGCTTCATGTCGTGCTCGATCAGCAATACCGTCACGTTGTGCTCGCTGCGCAGCTTGGCGATCAGCGCCTTGAGGTCGTCGGTCTCCTTCGGGTTGAGGCCGGCGGCCGGCTCGTCGAGCATGAGGATCCGCGGGCGGGTCATCATGCAGCGGGCGATCTCCAGGCGTCGCTGCTGGCCGTAGGCGAGGGTGCCGGCGCTGCGGTTGGCGAACTCGGTAAGGTTGACTTCCTCCAGCCAGTGCGCGGCGTACTCCATGGCCTCGCGCTCGCTGCGGCGGAATGCCGGGGTCTTGAACAGGCCGGCGAGGAAGTTGGTGTTGAGGTGGCGGTGCTGGGCGACCAGCAGGTTCTCCACCGCGGTCATTTCCTTGAACAGGCGGACGTTCTGGAAGGTCCGCACCACGCCCTTGCGAGCGATCTTGTGGCCGGGCAGGCCCTGGATCTCCTCGCCGTCGAGGCGGATCAGGCCGCCGGTGGGCTGGTAGAAGCCGGTCAGGCAGTTGAACACGGTGGTCTTGCCGGCGCCGTTCGGGCCGATCATCGAGACCACCTGCTTTTCCTCGACCTTCAGGTTGACGCCGTTGACGGCCAGCAGGCCGCCGAAGCGCATGGTCAGGCCGCTCACTTCGAGAATCGGTCGGCTCATGGCTTCAGCTCCAGGTGCGGGCGTTGCATCGGCAGCAGTCCCTGGGGACGCCAGATCATCATCACGATCATGGTCAGGCCGAAGATCAGCATGCGGTATTCGTTGAACCCGCGCATTTCCTGGAGCAGCACCATCACCACCGCGGCGAGGATCACGCCGAGCTGCGAACCCATGCCGCCGAGCACGACGATCGCAAGGATCATCGCCGACTCGATGAAGGTGAAGGACTCAGGCGTCACCAGGCCCTGGCGGGCGGCGAAGAAGCTGCCGGCGAAACCGGCGAAGCTGGCGCCGATGGTGAAGGCGGAGAGCTTGACGATGGTCGGGTTGAGACCGAGAGCGCGGCAGGCCACTTCGTCCTCGCGCAGCGCTTCCCAGGCGCGACCGATCGGCATGCGCATCAGCCGGTTGATCACGAACAGGGCCAGCAGCACCAGCAGCAGGGCCACCACGTAGAGCAGGATGACCTTGTAGTTGGTGTTGTAGGCGATGCCGAAGAACTCGTGGAAGGTCTGCATGCCTTCCGGCGCGCGGCGTTCGAAGGTCAGGCCGAACAGGGTCGGCTTGGGGATCGAGCCGATGCCGTTGGGGCCGCCGGTGATCTCGGTCATGTTGCGCAGCAGGATGCGGATGATCTCGCCGAAGCCGAGGGTCACGATCGCCAGGTAGTCGCCGCGCAGGCGCAGCACCGGGAAACCGAGGAGGAAACCGAACAGCGCGGCCATCATCCCGGCGATCGGCAGGGCGGTCCAGAAGCCGAACCCGGCGTACTCGGCGAGCAGCGCGTAGGTGTAGGCACCCACCGCGTAGAAGCCGACGTAGCCGAGGTCGAGCAGGCCGGCCAGGCCGACCACGATGTTCAGGCCGATGCCGAGCATCACGTAGATCAGGATCAGGGTGGCGATGTCCACCGCCCCGCGCGAGGCGAAGAACGGCCAGACGAAAGCCACCACGACCAGGGCGAGGACCGCCCAGCGCTGGGTCGACGGCAGGCTGAGGAAGTTCTTCAGGCCGCTGCCGTTGACCTTGTAGCCGACGCCGCGACCCAGCTTGAGCGGGATGCGGTCGCGGAACAGCTGCCAGACGAACATGGCCAGGGCGGCCGCGGCGATGGTCCAGAGGGTCTGCGCATCGGCGCCGAGGACCTCGAGCTTGATGCCGACGGTGCGCAGCTTCAGGCCGAGGATCGGATAGGACACCAGGATCACGAGGAGGGCGCTGAACAGCGCGCGCTTGAGGGACTGGCTCATACTTTTTCCACCTCCGGACGACCGAGGATGCCGGTAGGTCGGAACAGCAGCACCAGGATCAGCAGGCCGAAGGCCACCACGTCCTTGTACTGGTCGCCGAACACGTCGGCGCCGAAGGCTTCGGCGACGCCCAGCAGCAGGCCGCCGAGCATGGCGCCGGGGATGCTGCCGATGCCGCCGAGCACCGCGGCGGTGAACGCCTTGATCCCGGCGAGGAAGCCGATTCCGGGGTTGATCACGCCGTACTGCATGCCCAGCAGCACCGCGGCGACGGCGGCCAGGGCGGCGCCGATGACGAAGGTGAGGGCGATGATGTTGTTGCTGTTGATACCCAGCAGGTTGGTCATCTTCAGATCCTCGGCGCAGGCGCGGCAGGCGCGGCCCAGGCGGGAGCGGGAGATGAACAGGGTGAGGCCGAACATCACCAGGAAGGTGACGACGAAGATCAGGATCTGCATATAGGAGATCACCACGCCGTTCATGCTGCTTTCGCCGAACACGAAGTTGCCGGGCAGCAGGGTCGGGATGGCCTTTTCCTTGGAGTCCTGCGAGAGCATCACGGCGTTCTGCAGGAAGATCGACATGCCGATCGCGGAGATCAGCGGGATCAGGCGGTTGCCGCCGCGCAACGGGCGGTAGGCGACCCGCTCGATGCTGTAGCCGAAGGCACTGGTGACGATGATGCTGGCGGCGAACGCGGCGAGCATCATCAGCGGAACGCTGTCCAGCCCCATCATCGCCAGCAGGGTGATGGCGATGAAGGCGATGTACGAGCCGATCATGTACACCTCGCCGTGGGCGAAGTTGATC